>JAQTYI010000002.1 GCA_028688325.1 Candidatus Portnoyibacteriota bacterium | reverse complement strand
TGCGTTTAATGGACAATATTTTTTCGCTCCACAACGACCTTATTAATCATACCTATAAGCACGGCGGGTATCAAGCGTTTAAAATCAATGATCCTAAGCCCAGGAACATTCATAAGGCGGGCGTCCGCGACCGATTGCTTCACCACGCGATTTATAGAATTCTTTATCCGTTTTTCGATAAAACCTTTATTGTCGATTCATATTCGTGCCGACTGAAGAAAGGAACGCATAAAGCCGTTAACAGGTTTCGGGAATTTGTCTGGAAGGTGAGTAAAAATAACACAAAAACATGCTGGGTTTTGAAATGCGACATCAGGAAATTCTTTGCCAATATTAATCAGGATACATTAATAAGCATATTGCGAGAATATATTCCCGATGAAGATATTATTGAGCTTTTGGAAAAGGTAATTGGCAGCTTTAATTCACCTTTGACCCATTTTCCCTCCCACCCCCTCTTAATCTCCCCCTCGGGCAGGGGGAGAGGAGTTAGAAATATCGGCTTGCCTCTGGGAAATCTGACATCACAGCTTTTCGTGAATATCTATATGAATAGGTTTGATCAATTTGTTAAGCATAAATTAAAAGTCAAATATTATATACGATACGCGGACGATTTTGTGATTTTGGCGGAAAATAGAAAGTGGCCGGAAGAGCAAATTGTATTGATGCGGGAATTTTTGTATTGTGAACTTAAATTGGAACTGCACCCGGATAAAATTTTTATCAAAACACTGGCTTCGGGAATGGATTTTTTGGGCTTGATTAATTTTCCCGAGCACAGAATTTTGCGAACCAAAACAAGAAAAAGAATGTTTAAAAAGATTGAGAATAAATATAATGATTGGCAAGGCGGATTAATGTTAAAAGATTCGCTTGAGCAGAGCTTGCAGTCATATTTTGGAATGTTGAAGCATTGCAACGGATATGGTATTGTGAGGGAAATAAAGGAAAAGTATTTTTATGAAAATTGTTGAAAATAAGATTACAATTGAAGAGCTAAAAGAGATGGCGCAAAAGATGTTTGGCAGTTTGGTTAAGGCAGTGGTTGATACGGAAAAAGAGATTATGGCGGTTGATGGAGAGCTTCACGCCGATTTGGAGGTCTTATTGAGTGAGAGTGGGTCAAAACGGGCTAATCTTTGGGGAATAAATATATATCCGGAGCTTGAGGGCGACGAGCAAATAGAATTTGATTCAATGATAAATTTGAAGCCGCATTTGGGGAATCGGACGCGAGGCGTTGAAGACGCGGCAGTCAGGGAAAAAATTATTGTTATCGTTAATAAATTATTAACAAATGACCGAATATCAACATAAGGAATTGGCGACCGGCCGATGGGCGAATTTGTCTTTTTTTGAGCAGATGGCCAATATCGGCAGCGAGGTGGAGCGGGCCATAAAATGGCGCGCCAAGAACAAGGACTATTTTCAAATGGCCCTTGACCGCGCGCTGGAACTTTTGGATTTAACGGCCGATGACAGCAGGAATAGCCGCCGGCTTGGCGAACTTTTGCGTTTGCGTGAAGTTTTGGCGGATTATTTTTGTTTTGACAATATTTACGGTTCAACCGACAAAAAGTGGCAGAATTATTTTTTGGCCTTTAATTACGCGGCCAGAGTAAATTTATGAGCATCCAATCCCTTTTATTTTTATACATTATTATTATCCTGTCTTCTGTTATCCACGAATATGCCCATGCGTGGGCGGCTTTTAGGCAGGGCGACATGACCGCCAAATATGCCGGGCGCCTGACTCTGAATCCTCTGGCGCACCTTGATATGTGGGGCACGGTTCTGATGCCGTTGCTTCTGCTTTATTTTTTCCGCGTATTTTTCGGCTACGCCAAACCCGTGCCGATAAATCCATATAATTTCCGCGATCAAAAGCGAGGGATGATAGAGGTGAGCTTGGCGGGCGTGGGCGCGAATTTTTTGGTGGCGGTTGTTTTGGGGTTGTTTGTGCGTTTCGCGCCGGAATTCGCTTTGAGCCCGCTTTTTTTACTGATAGCGCAAGTTAACATTTGGCTCGGGCTTTTTAACTTGCTGCCTTTTCCGCCGCTTGACGGGTCAAAACTGGTGATTGCTTTGGCGGACATTAATACCAGCCGATATTCTAAAGTGATAGAATTCTTCAGCCAGCCCATAGGTGTTTTGGTGGCGATATTTGTGGCGATGACTTTTTTGCCTTATTTGAGCAATTGGCTGTTGAGATTGATTGCCGGATAAAACATTTGACAAAATTTTCAGGTATGATAATATCTAAATACACTTGTTAGAAAATCTATTTTCCCTCGGGTTGCTACGGGGGGCAAAAAATGGCTGAAACCGCTGTTTTTTATTTTGTAAAAAAATCGCTAATATACACTAATTTGAACACAAATACCACGAATAATTAGTGAAACTTGTGGTCATATTTGTGATAATTCGCGACTTATTATGCCGACAATTCATCAGCTGATAAAAAGACCCAGAAAGCAAACAGACCGGAAACCCAAGGCCCCGGCTCTTTGGCGCGGCTTCAATACCAAGACCAACCGGCCTTCCGATTATCCATCGCCGTTTAAAAGAGGTGTTTGTTTAAAGGTTACCACCACTACTCCGAAAAAACCAAACTCGGCTTTACGCAAGATCTGCCGCGTACGCCTGACTAACGGCATGGAAGTTACCGCCTACATTCCGGGCGAGGGCCACAACCTCCAGGAGCATTCCGTGGTGGTCATCCGCGGCGGGCGCGTTAAGGATTTGCCGGGCGTGCGCTACCATGTGGTGCGCGGCGTCTTAGACACTTCCGGCGTCGAGGGCCGCAAGAAAGAGCGGAGCAAATACGGAGCCAAGCGGCCAAAGTAAATAGCGCTCGGCATAGGCGCTTGGAAAAACCGCAGTCAGCCCTATTGTGATAGCATAATGTAAAACATCGGCTGCTGCTTGGCGCTCGCCGCGAAATAAAGATTTAAATAATAAAAACAGAGCGCGTTTGCGCGACATTTTTCTCAGCAGACGCCTCGCTTATAAATAAATTCATGAGAAGGAAAAGGAACTATAAAAGAGACATCCTGCCCGATCCCAAATTTCAGAATGTGATTGTGGCGAAATTCATCAATCGTCTGATGACTCGGGGCAAGAAATCAACCGCCCAGCGGGTGCTTTATGATGCTTTTGATATATTGGCGGCGCAGCAAAAAGATCCGATGCAAATTTTTGACGAAGCCATAAAAAATATTTCTCCGGCGTTGGAAGTCAAATCAAAACGCATCGGCGGCGCTAATTATCAGGTGCCCCGCGAAGTGCGCGGAGATCGCAAACTGGCTTTGGCTTTCCGCTGGGTGATCGAGGGTTCCCGCTCCAAAAAAGGCAAGCCCATGGCCGAGAAACTGGCGGAAGAATTTTTGGCCGCTTCCAAAAACGAAGGAACGGCCATTAAGAAAAAACAGGATATGCACCGCATGGCGGAAGCGAACAAGGCGTTTGCGCATTTTTCCTGGTAGAAGTTCGCTCGTAAGTTATTTTTAAAAGCATAAAATTTCCCCAGCCAGGAAATTTTATTCGCCAGTTTTGCTCGCTCTCTCCCGCTTTGCGGGAGAACCGTGCCCGCTCGCAAAACTGAGCGTTTTAAAACCAACTTACTCGCTTTAAGTTTAATAAATTAGCGGACGCCTCGCTCAAGATAAAAAAATAAAAGACGAAGCTTATGCCAAGAATCCATCCCATAGATAAAATTCGCAATATCGGCATCATCGCCCATATTGATGCCGGCAAGACCACTGTTTCAGAACGCGTGCTTTTTTATACCGGCAAGAAACACAAGATCGGCGAAGTGCACGAGGGCGAAGCGGAAATGGATTGGATGGAGCAGGAGCGGGAGCGCGGCATCACCATCACCGCGGCCGCCACGACTTGCTTCTGGAAGGACTGCCAGGTCAATATTATTGATACGCCGGGGCATATTGATTTTACCGTTGAAGTGCAGCGCTCGCTGCGCGTTTTAGACGGAGCTGTCGTGGTGTTTGACGGCGTGGCCGGCGTTGAGCCGCAGTCGGAAACCGTGTGGCATCAGGCCGACAAATACGGCGTGCCTCGTTTTTGTTTTATCAATAAAATGGACCGCACCGGCGCCAACTGGGAAAAGGATTTGGCCTCTATCCACGAGCGCCTGACCCCCAATGCTTTGCCGATAAATTTGCCCATCGGAGCGGAAGATAACTTTGCCGGCGTTATCGATCTTTTCAAAATGAAGGCCATAAAATTTGAAGGCGAAAAAGGCGAAAAAATAGTGGAAGAGGAAATTCCGGCCGACAAATTGGAATGGGCCAAAAAATGGCGCCAAACGCTGGTGGAAAAAATAGTTGAGCAGGATGACATTCTGATGCAAAAATACTTGGATGGCCAAGAAATTCCAATGGAAACGCTGATGCAGGTTTTGCGCAAGGCCACCATGGCTATCAAGGTCATTCCGGTGCTTTGCGGTACAGCTTTGAAAAATAAAGGGGTGCAGCTGATGTTGGACGGCGTTTGCGACTTTTTGCCGTCGCCCGTTGATCTGCCGCCGGTGGAAGGTTTTGACGCTAACGATGAAACCAAAACAATCACCCGCGAGCCCAAAGACGATGCGCCGTTTTCCGCTTTGGCTTTTAAAGTCGCAACCGATCCTTTTGTGGGACAGCTGACATTCTTTCGGATATATTCGGGCACTTTAGTCGCCGGTTCTTATGTTTTAAATACGACTTCGGGAAACCAAGAAAGAATCGGCCGTATTTTGCGCATGCACGCAAACCGCCGCGAAGAAGTGAAGGAAATGTTTGCCGGCGAGATCGCCGCGACCGTGGGACTCAAAAGCACGGGCACCGGCGACACGCTTTGCGACCCCGAGCATCCCATCATCCTTGAAAAAATGGATTTTCCCGAACCCGTCATCTCGGTCGCCATCGAACCAAAAACCAAAGCGGACCAGGAAAAGATGGGCATCGCCTTGCGCCGTTTGGCCGACGAAGACCCGACATTCAGAATTCAGGGGGATCCGGAAACCGGCCAAACCATCATCAAGGGAATGGGCGAGTTGCACTTGGAAATCATCGTTGACCGCATGATGCGGGAATTTAAAGTCGACGCCAATGTGGGGCGTCCCCAGGTGGCATATAAAGAAACTATTAAGGGCAATGCCGAGGCCGAAGGAAAATATGTTAAGCAATCAGGCGGCAAAGGCCAATACGGACATGTTTGGCTGCGCGTTGAGCCAAAAGAGCGCGGCACAGGTTTTGAATTTGAGAATGATATCAAGGGCGGCGTGATTCCGCAGGAATTCATTCCGGCTATTGAAAAAGGCGTTAAGGAAGCGGTGGATAAGGGCGTTTTGGCGGGATATCACCTGGTGGATTTGAAAGCCACTCTCTATGACGGTTCATACCACGATGTCGACTCTTCGGAAATCGCGTTCAAGATCGCCGGCGCCATGGCTTTGCAAGCGGCCGCACAACGCGCTAAACTGATATTGTTGGAACCGATAATGCGCCTGCAGACGATCATTCCGGAACAATTCATGGGTGATGTTATCGGCGATATCAACTCCAAACGCGGGCGCATCGATAATATGAGCGAGCGCGGCGAAGGTGTGGCGCGCATGAAAGTCATCGATGCTAAAGTACCGTTGTCTGAAATGTTCGGTTACGCCACTTCTTTGCGTTCCATGACCCAGGGACGAGCCAATTTCACCATGGAATTCGATCATTATGAAGAAGTGCCAAACAATGTCGCCCAGCAGGTGGTGGAAGGGCGGAAAAAATAGCCAATAGCGAATAGCCAATAGCGAATAGCAGGCAGAAAAAATGAAAGAATTACTATAAGCTATAAGCCAGACGCCATTAGCCAAATTCATGTGGAATCAGATCAAACAAATCTTGAAAAAAAATAAAGGCACTTGCATTATCGTGGAAGAAGGCCAGCCGGCATATGTGGTTGTGCCTTTCGAGGAATATCAGAATAATCTTGATGCGGAGATTTCCTGCAAGCCCGTTGTGCCGAAATTCAAGGGCGGCGCGGATGAATCGGAATTGCTGGAAAAGATAAATCAGGAGATCGTCGATTGGAAAAACAAGCAGGCGGAAAACGCACCGGAAGTGCATCTGGCCGACATACAGGAAAGCGACGAATTAAGGATAGAAAACCTTCCGCTGGCTTAAACAGGGATCAATGAAATGAATTAGGGGTGCTTTCAAGCTTACGGGGGTTGACCCCGAAAAAGGCCCTGTCGGGTTTAGCAGTTATATGCTGCTTTTGCCCGATTTCGCCTGCGGCTTTTGAGAGAAAAGAACCGAACTTGTGGGCAGGCCTTATACGGGGTTGACGATTAAGCAAAATTGAGATAAACTATAATAGTCGTAATTTATACATAAATTATAATAAAAATAAGCTTAATAACCATTAGCTACCAAATACGAAGGTGTACGAATATACAAATCATCTTTTCGTGTATTCGTAAAAACTCGTAATTCGTAGAGATTATCATGGCAGAAAAATTTGAGCGCACAAAGCCCCATGTTAATGTGGGCACCATCGGTCATGTCGACCATGGAAAAACGACCTTAACGGCCGCCATTCTTCATGTTTTGAATCTGGCCGGTTTTAAGGCGTCTCAGAAAGGCGTTGATCAGATCGACGCGGCTCCGGAAGAAAAAGCCCGTGGCATTACAATCGCGACTTGCCATGTCGAATACGAAAGTGAAAAACGGCATTACGCCCATGTGGACTGCCCGGGCCATGCCGACTATATCAAGAACATGATCACCGGCGCGGCCCAGATGGACGGCTCTATTTTGGTGGTGGCGGCCACTGACGGCCCGATGCCTCAGACACGTGAGCACATTTTGCTGGCCAGACAAGTCGGCGTGCCTCGCCTCGTCGTCTTTTTGAACAAAGTTGACCAGGTTGACGATCCGGAAATGATCGATTTGGTGGAGCAGGAGATCAGGGAGCTTCTGACCAAATACGAATTCCCGGGCAACGAGACCCCGATAATACGCGGCTCGGCCTTGAAGGCCCTGCAGGCCAAATCAAAAGATGATGAGGTGGCCAAGCCCATTTTGGATCTTATTAAGGCCTTGGATGACTATATCCCGGAGCCGGTTCGCGACACCTCAAAACCGTTCTTGATGCCGATAGAAGATGTCTTCTCGATCGAAGGCCGCGGCACCGTGGTGACCGGCAGAATTGAGAAGGGCATGATCAAAGTCGGCGAGGAAGTGGAGATAATCGGAATCCGCCCGACGCAAAAAACCGTCATCACCGGTATTGAAATGTTCAATAAATCATTGGACGAAGGTGTCTCCGGCGACAACGCCGGTCTTTTGCTGCGCGGCTTGAAAAAGGAAGATGTGGAACGCGGCCAGGTTCTGGCCAAACCGGGTTCCGTCACTCCTCATACCGAATTTGACGCGGAAATCATCATCTTGACCAAAGAAGAAGGCGGCCGGCACACTCCGTTCTTCAAAGGATACAAGCCGCAATTCTATATCCGCACGACTGATGTAACCGGCGAAATAATTTTGCCGGAAGGAACAGAAATGGTTATGCCGGGCGACACCGTCAATTTAAAGGTTGTTTTGATAGCTCCGGTTGCCTTGGAAGAGAAGCAGAAATTCACCATTCGCGAAGGCGGCCATACTGTCGGCGCGGGCGTTGTGACAAAAATCACCAAATAATAATTCGTTAATAGTTCTTTGAGATATATATGTCTGCAGTAAAGAAAGAAAAAACTGAAAAAGAAGAGATCAAACAGCGCATCAGGATAAAAATTCGGGCCTACGACCATAAGCTTATCGACCAATCGGCCAAGCAAATAGTGGAGACCGCTTTGCGCTATGGCGCCCAGGTGTCCGGTCCCGTGCCTTTGCCGACGGAAACCCGCAAATACACCGTCAACAGCGCGACCTTTAAGTATAAGGATTCGCGCGAGCAGTTCGAGATGCGGGTGCACAAACGCTTGATAGACATTTTGAATCCCGGCGCCAAAGTCATTGATTCGCTGTCCGATTTGAATTTGCCGGCCGGCGTGGATATTGAGATCAAGATGTAGGCCGCAGAGCAGAACGCGGATCACGGGTAAGACAAGAAGCATTATAAAGCAAATTATTGCATTATTAATGTCAAAATACTTTTTAACCATATAATTCATTGTTGTTAGCCAAAACAAAGACCGGGATAGACCGGATAGGCTATCTCGGTTTTTGTTTAATAATAAATCAGCGGTATGAAGTTTATTCTGGGAAAAAAAATGCAGATGACGCAGATTTTCGACAAAGACGGCCGGGCGATTCCGGTAACTTTGGTTAAGGTCGGCCCGTGCTTTGTCACTCAGAAAAAAACTTTGGAGAAAGACGGCTACGAGGCCATTCAGGTGGGATTCGGCGAAGTGAAAGAAAAGAAACTAACCAAGGCGCAAAAAGGGCATCTGATTAAAGCCGGCCGCGGCAATTTGAAATTTTTGAGCGAGTTCCGGGTTGCCAATTCCGATTTGGAATTGGGCGGCCAGATCTCGGCGGATATTTTTCAGGAAGGCGATGATGTAAAAATTGTCGGGACCAGCAAAGGCAAGGGTTTTGCCGGCGTGGTGAAAAGGCATCATTTCGGAGGCGGCCCGGCCACTCACGGCCAAAAGCACAGTTTGCGCGCGCCCGGTTCCATCGGCGCGACATTCCCGGAGCGCGTGCCAAAAGGCAGGCGCATGGGCGGCCGCATGGGCGGGGAGCGTTCAACGGTGCGCGGCTCCAAGATCATTAAAGTTGACGCGGCCAGCAATACCATAGCGGTTTTGGGCGCGGTGCCCGGGATCCGCGGGGCATTACTGGAAATAGTGAGCGAGTAAATTTTTTATAATTATGGCGCCTGTCAAAAAAATAATTAAAAAACCGGCCGTGAAGGAAAAAGCGGCCAAGAAAGAACCTGTTACTCTTGAACAAAGCCGAGAGGCCGGGTTGAGCGTGGCAGTTTTTAGCCAGGACGGCAAGGAGCTGTCAAATATTAGTTTGCCTTCGGAAATTTTCGGCCTGAAGGTGAATTCGGATTTGGTGGCTCAGGCCGCGACGGCACAAATGGCTAATTCCCGGGAAAATATCGCTCATGCTAAAGATCGTTCGGAAGTGCGCGGCGGCGGCAAAAAGCCCTGGAAGCAAAAAGGCACGGGCCGGGCTCGCCACGCTTCGATCCGTTCTCCGTTGTGGGCGGGCGGCGGCGTTACATTCGGGCCGCGCGCGGAAAAGAATTTTTCCGTGAAAATAAACAAGAAAATGAAACGGCAGGCCTTGTTCATGGTGCTGTCGGGCAAATTGCGCGACGGCGAACTGGTGATTTTGGATGAATTGAAATTGAAGCAGGCAAAGACCAAGGATATGGCGCGGGTTATTGAGAAGCTCGCGGCCGGTTCGAAAAAGGACCTGGCCAAAGGCGCAATGATTGTTCTGGCTAAAAAGGATGAAATGGTTTTTCGAGCCGCCAAGAACCTGCCCAAAATCATGACCATGGGAGTCAACAGCTTGAATGTGGTTGATCTTTTGTCCAGCAGATACTTGCTGATGCCCAAAGAGGCGATTGAAAAAATAAAGGAAACATTCATCAAAGCATAAACAAAGATATGGCGATATTTGGAAAAACAAAAAAAGAACTGGTCAAAAAAGCAGTTGCCAAGAAAATGGCGCCTGTTAAAGTTGCCAAGAAAGCCGAGCCGAAAAAGAATTTCAAGGGTACGGTCGTGAAAAAAGAATTTTCCGAAGCGTATCGGATATTGCATCGCCCTATGGTTACGGAAAAATCATTTGATCTGAGCGGCAAATTGAACCAGTATATTTTTGAAGTTGCGCCCGGCGCCACCAAAAATGAGACCAAGAAAGTGATACAGGACTTATATGGTGTTAAAGTTATACGGGTTAACACTATCAATGTGCCCGGAAAGAAACGGCGCGTCGGGGGCCATGAGGGATTCCGGTCGGGATTTAAAAAAGCCATAGTATTTTTAGCCGAAGGAGAAAAAATAGAAGTCATTTCCAGATAAAATATGGGCTCGGAAGTTTTTTCTGAAAATATAAAATTTCCCCAGCGTGGAAATTTTACTCGCCAGTTTTATTAGCTCTCCGCCCCGGGCGGAACCATGCCCGCTAATAAAACTGAGCGTTTCAGAAAATACTTCCTCGCCCATAGAATAGATAAATATTTATTTGTAGTTTACAGAAAAATGTTGAAAAGCCACAAACCAACCAGTCCAGGCGTTCGCCAGTTGATACAAGTGAAGGCGAAATTGTCCAAGAACAGGCCAGAGAAAAAACTGGCGTTCTTCAGTTTCCGCAAGAACGGCCGCGGCGGCGCTTGCGGCCGCATCACTGTCCGCCACAAAGGCGGCGGCCACAAAAAGCTTTACCGCGTCATTGATTTTAAGCGGAATAAATTCAATATCCCGGCCAAGGTTGTTTCCATTGAATATGATCCGAATCGCAACTGTTTCATCAATTTGTTGAATTATCAGGACGGAGAGAAGCGCTACATCATTGCTCCTGAGGGATTGCAGGTTGGCGATCAAGTGGTTAGCGGCGAAAGTGTTGAGCTGAAAATAGGCAATCGCCTGCCATTGAGCAAAATCCCGGTGGGTACCCAGGTCCACGATATTGAATTGCGGCCGGGAAGCGGCGGAATTTTGGTTCGTTCGGCCGGCTCAGCTGCTCAGGTCTTGTCAACAGAAGGCGAGTATGCTCAATTAAAGATGCCGTCCGGCGAAGTCAGAATGGTGAAAATGAATTGTCTGGCGACTGTAGGACAGGTAAGTAATTCCGAATTTGGCGCCAGGGTTTTGAGCAAGGCGGGGCGTTCCCGCTGGCTCGGAATTCGTCCGACCGTCCGCGGTTCGGCCATGAATCCGGTTGACCATCCGCACGGCGGAGGCGAGGGACGGGCGCCGATTGGTTTGCGCCGAGGCCCCAAAACCCCTTGGGGCAAGCAAGCCAGGGGCGTGAAGACCCGGCTCAGGAAGAAACCGAGCAGGATATTTATTTTGCAGAGAAGGAAATAATTAAAATATTTTTATGTCACGAAGTTTGAAAAAAGGTCCATTTGTTGATCCGCGGCTTCTGAAAAAGATAGCCAACTTAAAGCCCGGCGATAAAGCCATCATTAAGACATGGTCGCGCGCTTCTTCGATTTCTCCGGAAATGGTCGGCTTCACTTTCGGCGTGCATAATGGCCGCGAACACACCCCGGTTTTTATTACGGAAGAAATGGTGGGCCACAAGCTCGGAGAATTTTCATTGACCAGGAAATTCGTTAAACACGGCGGACGCATGCAGCGCGAGATCGAGCAGCAAAAAGCCATGGCCGCGGCAGCGGCTCCGGCAGCTCCGGCCCCAGAAAAGAAATAATATTGATATACTGATATGCAAATCAAGGCCAGTTTGAAAAATTTAAGAATGGCGCCGCGCAAAGTCCGCTTGACCGCGAACTTGGTCAAGGGCATGAGCGTGCCGCGCGCCAAATCACAGCTTGCTTTTTTGGTAAGGAAGCCAGCTCCTTTAATTTTGAAGCTGGTAAATTCCGCTGTGGCCAATGCCAAGCACAATTTTTCCATTGAAGAAAACAACCTGTTCATTGAAAGCATTATGGTTGAAGCGGGCGCGACGCTTAAGCGCTGGATGCCCCGGGCCATGGGCCGGGCTTCGGCCATCCGTAAGCGCACTTGCTCGATAAATCTGGTTTTGGGCGAGATTAAGCCCGGCGCGGCCAAGAAAAAATCAACGGAAAAGATCGAAGTTTTGACAGCCGAGAAGGTTTTGCCGGGAGCCAAGAAAAAGAAAGAAATAAAGACAGAGCAGGATAAGGAACAGAAACCCAAAGGCGCATTGCCGGAAAAGCCGTATGGCGCTTCCAGCGAATCGAAATACAAGAATTTCTCGCGCCAGACATTGGGCAGCATCAAAAAAACATTCAGAAGGAAATCAATATAAAATAAATCTATGGGACAGAAAGTCAACCCGGTATCTTTCCGATTAGGCGGTACGCAAAATTGGAAATCACGCTGGTTCACAACCAAACAATTCCAGGAATTCTTGAAAGAGGACTTTTTGATCCGTGATTTTTTGACCAAAAAATTAGCCAAAGCCGGCGTGGACAGGGTTGAAATAGAACGCTCCGCCAATTCCTTGGAAGTGGTGGTTCAGGCGGCCAGGCCCGGTTTGATAATCGGCCGTGGCGGCTCGGGTATCGAAGATCTGAGAAAAGAAGTCAATTCGTTGCTTAGCAGAAAATTGAAAAAGCCGGCTAAGAATAATTTGCGCTTATCGGTTGAAGAGGTCAAAAATGCCGAGATTCGGGCATCGGTGGTGGCTCAAAACATAGTGGAGCAGATTGAGAAGCGCATGCCTTTCAGGCGCGTGCTTCGCCAATCCATTGAACGGGTGGCTCAGTCGCGGGATGTGCAAGGGGTCAAAATAATGATGAGCGGGCGCTTGGACGGCAACGAGATTGCCCGTCGCGAGTGGCTCCGCAAAGGCAGCATTCCCTTGCAGACCATACGGGCCGACATCGACTATGCGCAAGCCACAGCTTTCACGACCTATGGGACGATCGGAATAAAAGTTTGGGTTTATAAAAAAGAAGATTTAAATAAAAAGAAAGAAGAGAAAAAATAATGAATCCCAAGAAAGTAAAACATCGCAAATGGCATAAGGGAAACTCGAGCGGCCTTTCCAAAGGAGGCAACGAGTTGGCTTTTGGCTCCTACGGATTAAAAGCCATGGGAACATGCTGGATGACCGGGCGTCAGATCGAGGCGGCCCGCCGCGCCATGACCCGTTACATCAAGCGCGGCGGCAAGATTTGGCTGCGCATTTTTCCCGATAAGCCCGTGACCAAAAAGGGGGCCGAGACCCCGATGGGCGGCGGCAAAGGCGCGGTGGACCATTATGTTTGCGTTGTAAAGCCGGGGAGGATTTTGTTTGAAATGGACGGCGTGACGGAAGAGCTGGCGCGCGAGGCCTTGAGATTAGCCGATCATAAACTGCCCATAAAAACCAAATTTGTCGTAAAACAATAATATGAAAATCAAGGCCAAGGAATTAAAACAGAAGACGCAGGAAGAGCTCAAGATGATGCTTAAGGAGAATCGCGAGAAAATCCGTTCTTTGCGTTTTGATCTGGCCAGCAAAAAATTGAAAAAAACCAACGAGCTGGGAGAAGCCAGAAAAATGGCCGCCCAAATTTTAACAGTTTTAAACAGGAAATAATTTTATGCCAAAGAAGCAATTAAGAGGCGTGGTGGTTTCCAACAAGATGCAAAAAACCGCAATCGTGGCGGTGACGCGCCTGAAAGAGCACGCGCTCTATAAGAAAAAATACAAAGTGACTACCCGATACAGCGCACATGATGAAAAGAACGAATGCCAGATTGGCGATAAAGTGATAATCCAGGAATGCAAACCGCTGAGCAAGAATAAGAGTTGGATGGTTTTGAAAAAGATATAGGAGCTGGTTCCTCGGTTCGTCGGTTTCTCAGTTTACGGATAAAGATTTTTAAACTGAAAAACCGGTAAACTGAAAAACCGGTAAACTAATATGATTCAACCAAGATCAATTTTAAAAGTGGCTGATAACAGCGGCGCCAAAGTCGTTCGGTGTTTTAAGGTTTTGGGCGGCACCCGCCGGCGCTGGGCGCAATTGGGAGATGTCGTGGTTTGCTCGGTGCAGACGGCCGAGCCCCGCAAAGCCGTGAAAAAAGGCGAAGTGGTGAAAGCGGTTGTCATCCGTCAGAAAAACGCGTTCAGGCGGCCGGACGGTTCTTATGTTCGATTCGACGACAACGCGGTTGTTTTGGTTGACGGTTTGGAGCCCAAAAGCGGGCGTATTTTTGGTCCGGTGGCGCGCGAATTGCGCAATAAGGGCTACACGACGATAATTTCTTTGGCTCCGGAAGTGGTATAAGAAAGCAATTTTATGAAAATCAAAACCAACGATCAAGTTTTAATAACCGCCGGGAAAGATAGGGGCAAAAAAGGAAAAGTGCTCCAGGTTTTTAAATCTGTCCAGAAAGTCCTCGTGGAGAACATTAATATGGCCAAAAAATCCCGCCGCGCCACCAAGCAAGGCGAGAAAGGGCAGCTGGTCATAATTCATAGACCTTTACATGTGTCCAATGTTAAGCTAATCTGTCCAAAGTGCGGCCAGGCCGCACGCGTGGGATATAAGGTGACCGAAGGCGGAAAATTTCGCGTTTGCAAAAAATGCCAGCAGGAAATATAAAGATATGAAAATGAACCGATTGCAGGAAAAATATTTGAAAGAAGCCGTCCCCGCGCTGCGGGCCAAATTCGGTTACAATAACGATATGGCCGTGCCTAAGATTTTGAAGGTAACGCTCAACTCGGGCGTTGGAAAATTCAAACAAGAACAGAAATTGATAGACGAGATAGAAAAGGACTTGACTCAGATTTCCGGGCAGAAAGCGGTGTTCACCTGCGCCAAGCGAGCCATCGCGTCTTTCAAGACCAGGCAAGGGCAAGTGATCGGAGTCAAAGTAACTCTGCGCGGCCGGCGGATGTATGATTTCTTGGATCGGTTGGTCAGCTTGGCTTTGCCCAGAACCCGGGATTTTAGGGGTATCGCGATAAAAGCGGTGGACAGCAACGGCAATCTGAATGTCGGGCTCAAGGAGCAGATAATCTTTCCGGAAATTTCGCACGAAAATGTCAAAACGATCTTTGGTTTTGAGGTTTGCGTCACGACCAGCGCCGAGAAAGCCGAAGAGGGAGTCGAATTATTTAAATTATTGGGTTTCCCTATAGCCGCGGATAAGCGCGGAACATAGTTTTCGCGTCATTCAGCGTAAGGTTCGGCTTGGTTCCGCGATAAAGAACTTGTTGGTTCAATGCCGCGGAACCAAGCGGAAAAAGGATAAGAAATAAAATAAGGTAATAATGTTATGGCAACTGAAGCACAAATCGCAAAATCGAAAAAGAAGCCGAAATTTTCCAGCCGCAAGACCAGGCGTTGTTTCCGTTGCGGCCGCAAAAGGGGCTATATGAGAGCGTTTGATCTGTGCAGAATCTGTTTCAGAGAATTGGCCAGCAGGGGAGAGATACCGGGAATAACAAAATCAAGCTGGTAATTAAAACATATAATTTTATGGATCCAATCGCCAACATGTTAGTCAGAATAAAGAATGCTCAGGGAGCCGGCCATGAAATGGTTGAGGTGCCTTTTTCCAATGTAAAAATGGCGATAGCCAAAATATTGGAAGAAAGGGGCTTTGTTGGAAAAGTGGAGAAAAAAGGCATGAAGGCCAAGGAAAAACTGGAAATAAATTTGAAATATGATCAGGGAGCCGGCGCAATCCAGGGAATCAAGCGCATTAGCAAGCCGGGGCAGCGCTCATACGCGCCGTCGCAAAAGATAAGATCTGTCAGACAGGGCTACGGTTTGGCGGTCATTTCGACATCGCAAGGCATAATGAGCGATAAAGACGCCAAGAAAAAAAGGATCGGCGGAGAGATATTGTGCGAAATCTGGTAGGCCGCGGATAAGCGCGGAACATAGTTTTCGCGTCATTCAGCGTAAGGTTCGGCTTGGTTCCGCGATAAAGAACTTGTTGGTTCAATGCCGCGGAACCAAGCGGAAAAAAATAAAAAAAGTAAAATATTATGAGTAAGATAGGAATACAGCCAATTTTAATACCGGAGGGCGTGACTGTCAAAGTGGACGGCGATTTGGTGGCGGTCAAGGGCCCTAAAGGCGAATTGCAAAGAAAACTGACCCGCGAGATAAAAGCGGAAGTTGGGGAAAAGGAAGTTGTGGTCAGTATCAGCAAACAAAGCAAACGCGCGGCCGCTCTGTGGGGATTGAGTCGGATGCTTATCGCCAATATGATGGAAGGCGCGAAAAACGGCTTTGAAAAAAAACTGGAAATAGAAGGTGTTGGTTATAAAGTCGCCTTGCAAGGGGAGAACCTGTTGTTGAACTTGGGGTTCTCACATCCGGTGATATTTAAAGCCGTGCCGGGCATCGCTTTCAAGGTGGAAAAAAATACTATTACAATCTCCGGAGTTAATAAGGAAGCTGTGGGCCAAACCGCGGCCAATATCAGGAAAATAAGAAAACCGGAGCCCTATAAAGGAAAAGGCATCCATTATTTAGGCGAAGTTATCAAGCGCAAGGCCGGCAAAAAAGCGGTTAAAGGCGGATTCTAAAACCGCGGAACGATGTGGATCAAAAAATACCCCGCGGATAAAAGCGGAAAAGAATATGAAAAACATTTTAAAAGCTAAAAGAATAAAAAGACAATTTCGGGCCAAACGCGTGCGCGCCAAGATTTTTGGCAGCGCTGAGCGCCCGCGCCTTTGCGTTTTTCGCAGCAACCAGCATGTTTACGCGCAGCTGATAAACGATGTCAAGAGCGCGACATTGGCCGGCGCCAGCGATCTGGAATTGAAAGCCGGCAAAAAGACCAAGACGGAATCGGCTAAGATGGTGGGCCAGCAATTGGCGAAAAAAGCTTTGGATCTGAAGATCGGCCAGGCGGTTTTTGATAAAGGCCGGTATAAATACCACGGCATCATCAAAGCTTTGGCCGACGGCGCCAGGGAAGGCGGATTAAAATTTTAGAATCGTACGGAATTACAGATTAATACAGATACTTACGGATAAAATACAATCCGTAAAATCCGTACTGATTCGTAATTCCGTAAGAAAAACTTTATGGCAAAACCAATGGGCGGACAAAGAGGCAGGCAAAGGAATGACAGGGAAAAATCTGAATACGACCAGAAGGTTTTAGATATGGCTCGCGTAACGCGCGTGGTGGCCGGGGGCCGGCGCTTCAGCTTCAGGGCGACCGTGGCCTTGGGCAACAGAAAAGGAAAGATTGGCGTGGGTATCGGCAAGGGAATAGATGTTTCGCAGGCCGTTGATAAAGCGGTGGCGGATGCCAAAAAAAGTATGATAATCGTGGCCTTAAAAGAGGGCACTATCCCTCATGAGATCGGGGCCAAATACGGCGCAGCCAAGGTTTTTTTGAAACCGGCGCCCAAAGGCAAGGGCCTGGTAGCAGGCGGCGCGGTGCGCGTCATCTGCGAGTTGGCCGGCATTGAGAATATTTCCGCCAAAATCATCAGCAAGTCGACCAACAAATTGAACAACGCGCAAGCGACGATAGACGCGCTTAAAACATTAAAATCCGCAAGATAATATAAAAAAATGCAGCTTCATCAAATTTCAAAAAATAAATCAAAAGTCAGCAAGCGGGTGGGCCGCGGCGGAAAACGCGGCACTTTTTCGGGCCGTGGCGTCAAAGGCCAGAAATCCCGTTCGGGCAGAAAGTTGCGTCCGGAATGGCGCGATGCTTTAAAAAGTATTCCTAAAAAGCGGGGTTATAAATTCAAGAGCATCAAAACCAAGCCGGCAATCCTGAATCTTCAAGATCTCAACCGGGTTTTTAATGGTGGCGAAGCGATAACGCCGGAAGTTTTGCTCCAAAAGGGTCTGATATCAAAAAGCCAGAGCCGTCTGCCGGAGATCAAAATTCTGGGCCAGGGCAAGATGACCAAGAAACTGAATTTCAAGGGATTATATTTCTCTGCGGGCGCCAAGGATGCTATCATTAAAGCAGGCGGTTCAATCAGTTAAAAAAAGACCTATGTGGCAAAAATTTCTTCAGATTTTCAAAGTTAAAGAACTGCGAAACAAAATCTTGTTTGTTTTAGCAGTTTTTGTTATTTTCCGATTAGTGGCCAATATTCCCGTTCCTGGAATTGATGCTGAGCGCCTCCGGTCTTTTTTTGAGGGCAATCAACTTTTCGGGCTGCTTAATATGTTTACGGGCGGCGCAATGAGCAACCTTTCCATCGCTATGCTGGGCATGGGGCCGTATATCACAGGTACTATCATCATGCAGCTTCTGACTATGATATTTCCGCGCCTGGAAGCCATTTATAAAGAAGAGGGTGAAGCGGGCCGACAAAAATTCAACCAGTACGGCCGCATCTTAACGGTGCCGTTGGCCGCGCTTCAGGGCTACAGCATGATAATGCTGCTTCGCGCTCAGCAGGTAATAGGGACTCTGAGCGCTTATCAAATGGCGACGACTGTTCTAACGATCACTGCCGGCACGATATTTTTGATGTGGCTTGGTGAGCTGATTTCCGAAAAGGGCATCGGCAATGGCGTTTCTCTTTTGATTTTTGCCGGCATCGTAGCGGCTTTTCCGACCAGTTTGCGCCAGATTTTGCTTAATTGGGACCCGTCGAACATTCCTTCATACATCGCTTTTTTGGTGATAGGCCTGGTCGTCATCGTCGGCGTGGTTATTATCACCGAAGGTCGGCGCAACATCCCTATCTCTTACGCCAAGCGCGTGCGGGGTAATAAGGTCTACGGCGGCGTCTCAACTTATCTGCCGATGAATGTGAATCCGGCCGGCGTTATGCCCATAATTTTCGCGTTGTCTTTTCTCTTGCTTCCCGGTATGATCGGCAGTTTTTTGGCTAATGCTAAAACCGCTTGGATCGCCGCAGCCGCCAGATTTTTGCGCGATATGTTTCAGAATGGCCAGGTTATATATTCCATAATTTATTTTTTGCTGGTGGTACTGTTCACATATTTTTACACGGCCGTCACTTTCGATCCCAAGAACATTTCCACCAATCTGCAGAAAATGGGCGGATTTATTCCGGGTATCAGGCCGGGTCAGCCCACGACCGCTTTCTTGAATTTCATTTTAAACCGCGTACTGCTGGTCGGCGCCGTATTTTTGGGCGTTATCGCCATTGCGCCAAACATTGTTCAGGGCGCGACGGGCATCTCTGCTTTCCAGATCGGCGGTACCTCCATTCTGATCGTCGTCTCAGTGGTGCTGGAAACTATCCGCCAAATTGAATCGCAGCTTGTTATGCGGGACTACGAAGGATTTTAACCGGCGATAAAAATATATTAATTTGGCGCCGCGCAATCGCGCGGAAGAACACTTATGGAATTGAAAGTTTACACCCTGCTTGGTCGCGCCGGATGCGGCAAAGGAACACAAGCCAAACTGCTCACGGAGAAGTTTGGCTTAATTTATATCGGCAGCGGCGATTTGTTGCGCAAGCGTGTTAAGCAGAATGATTTTACCGGTCAAAAAACCGGCCAAACCATGAAAACCGGGGCGCTGGTGCCGACCTCGCTGATTTTCATGCTTTGGATAGACCGCCTGGAAAAGATAAAGCAAGGCGATTTAGCGGAACTGAAAGGCATTATTTTTGACGGCAGCCCGCGTAAACTTATAGAAGAGGAACTTTTAGAAGAAGCGCTGGGTTGGTATGAATGGGACCGGAATTATAAGGCCATATTGATTGACATCTCGCGGCAGGAAGCGTTTGATCGCTTAACCAAGCGCCGCCAGTGCGCCCAATGCGGCCAGCTGATTCCGTATATCGGCGCTTATAAAACATTGGAAAAATGCGATAAGTGCGGCGGCGAATTGCTGGTGCGCCAAGACGACACGCCTGAGGCCATTAACTTGCGCCTGGATTTATTTGAAAAAGAAGTGGCGCCAGTTATTGAACATTTCGCCAAAAAAGGAACTTTGGTAAAAATTAACGGCGAACAACCGATTGAAGATGTGCAGAGAGAAATTTTAAGCAAGATTGCATAACAATGAAATTTCGTAATTTGGCGATAATATTTCAGGAAAAAATTTTCTAATGACGAATTTTCAATGTTTAATTATCAATGAATTTTCAATTGATAATTGAAAATTTACAGCGATAATCCTTTTTGATGTTTAATATTTATTTTATTTGACATGATTAGGATAAAAACAAAAGACGAGATAGATCTGATGCGTCAGGGCGGAAAAATACTGGCGTCTGTTTTGCAAGAGCTTGCCAAAAATGTAAAGCCGGGCGCCACGACAAAATCATTGGACGAGCTGGCCGAAGCTTTAATCTATATGCAGGGCGCCATGCCGGGATTCAAAGGTTTTGACGGCTATCCGGCCGCGCTTTGCACTTCCATCAACGAGGAAATCGTCCATGCTTTACCGTCAACCCGCAAATTAAAAGACGGCGACATTATTGGTTTAGATCTGGGCGTTATTTGGCCGCCGGAAAATTGCGACTCTTGCGCCCTGTCTAAGGGCTGCGGCGGTCAGCGCGGGCTTTTTACGGATGCGGCGCTTACCGTCGCGGTGGGCAAAGTAAGTCCCGAGGCCAAAAAAATAATCGCCGCGGCCAAAGGGGCGCTGGCTGCAGCTATAGATAAAATCAAGCCGGGCCGGAAATTATCCGAGGCCTCAGCGGCTATAGAAGAATATGTGAAAAAGCAAGGGTTTTTAGTCGTTCGCGAATTGGTGGGCCATGGCGTGGGCTATGAATTGCACGAAGAGCCGGAAATTCCCAACTATGCCAGCTCGCAATTTAAGGATGTCATATTGAAGGAAGGTATGACCTTGGCTATTGAGCCAATGATATCGGCCGGCAGCCACAAGATCAAAAGATCGAAAGATAAGTTTGGTTATCTCACGGAAGACGATTCTCTGTCTGCTCATTTTGAACATACGGTGGTTGTAACAAAAAACGGATGCGAGGTGCTGACCAAGATATAAATCCCGCTTAACGGACAAGCGGGATTTTTTATTTGCCGCGATTTTATGATATAATTCAATTACTTAAGGAGGACTTAATTATTAAGCCGTTTTTGTTATGCCAGGTAGTGAAAATTCGGTGGTTTAGCCGAGTATTGCTGACTGGCAAAATTAGGTAAAACTATAGAATTTGGCGGTATAAATTAAGCATATCGGATTTATTTAATATAGCCGAATTTCTACTACCTGGTATGGAAAATCAACCGTATCTGTCGGTCATCATCCCCGCCTATAACGAAGAAAAACGCATCAGTAAGACCCTGCTGGCCGTGGACGAATATTTGCAGAAGCAATCTTTTGAATATGAGATCTTGGTGGTTTCAGACGGCTCAACTGATAAAACCGCCCAAATTATAACTGATTTTCAAAAAAGCATTAAAAGTTTGAAATTGGTAGACAATAAAGCCAACCACGGCAAGGGCTGGGTGACGCGCCAGGGAATGCTGGCGGCGCTGGGACAAGTCCGTCTTTTTATGGACGCCGACAATGCCACTACGCTGGACCATTTTGACAAGATGAAGCCGTATTTTGAGCAGGGGGCTAATGTGGTCATCGGTTCTCGCGACTCAAAAGACGCCAAAGGCGCCAAGCAGGCCGTGTCCCAGCCGGGACTAAAACGCTTGCTTGGCAACGCGGGTAATATCTTGATTCAGATTTTTGCGGTTTGGGGCGTCTGGGATACACAGTGCGGCTTTAAGGCCTTCTCGGCTCAAGCGGCTAAAGATATTTTTTCTAAAAGCAAAATTGACCGCTGGGGCTTTGATATCGAGGCCTTGGCTTTGGCGCGAAAATTAAAATATAAAATAGACATAGTGCCGGTTTACTGGATAAATGATCCCAACAGTAAAGTGAGCATGAAAGGATACCTCATGACTTTTAAAGAATTGTTTCAGGTCTGGTGGTGGTTGGTGACCGATGCTTATAAATTAAGGATTAAAAAATAAATGGCGGCTGAACAAAAAAAACCAACTTCGCAATTGCGTTTTGATCTGGTCTCAAAGGATTGGGTGCTTATCGCCACGGGCCGGGCAAAAAGACCGGAGGAATTTGCCAAGCACGAACGGATCAAAGTGGAAATGGCGGCCAAAGATTGCCCTTTTTGCAATCTGGCCACACAAGGAAAACCGGTGCTGGAATATAAAGATGAAGCGGGCCAATGGGAAGTAGCGGTGATCCCGAACAAATATCCGGCTTTCGCGCAGAGCGGCGGGCTTAATGAGCGAGCCGAGGGGCCGTATTCCATAATGGACGGCGTGGGTTACCACGAAGTGGTGGTTACGCGGGACCATAAAAAATCCCTGGCCGAGCTTGAAATGCCGCAGATCCATAAGGTCATCGACGCCTATCAGGAGCGCTATCTGGAATTGATGAATGAGAAGCTGGTGAATTATATTTCCATTTTTCATAATCACGGCCGGGAAGCCGGCGCTTCCATTGCGCATCCCCATTCCCAGATAATCGCTATGCCTTTAACGGACCCGGATTTGCAGGGGAGTATCAACGGGTCGCGTATTTTTTTTGAAAATCAAGGAAAATGCGTGCATTGTAAAATGATAGAGTGGGATATGGAGGACGGGCGCCGGATCATTTACGAGAACGATAAATTCGTGGTGCTGGCTCCTTTCGCTTCGCGCATGGCTTTTGAAATCAGAATATATCCCAAAGAGCACCACGCTTATTTTGAGCGCATCAAAGAAGGAGACAAAAACCAATTAGCCGAAGCATTGAAAATCTCTCTGAGCAAGATGGCTAAGGGGTTGAATGATCCGGCATATAATTTCTTTTTGCATACCGCGCCGGCCGACGGCAAAAATTATGATCATTATCATTGGCATTTTGAGATTTTGCCCAAGACCGCTATTTGGGCGGGCTTTGAAATGGGGACAGGCATTGAAATTTCCACCGTTGAGCCGGAAGAAGCGGCTAAATATTTGAGGGAAATACAGTAATTATCAATTATCAACACTCAATTATCAATTCGTCTGAAATTTGAAAATTGATCATTGAAAATTGAAAATTTAATAAATGGTTTCCGCAATTCTTGCTTGGCTATCATCAATAATTATTTCTGTCATTTCCGGTACCGGTTATCTTGGTGTTTTTTTATTGATGGCGCTGGAAAGCGCCTGCGTCCCCGTCCCTTCGGAAATTATTATGCTTTTTTCCGGATTTTTGGTTTGGAGCGGCCGATTTGAATTGTGGCCGGTGGTGATATGGGGCGCCTTGGGGAATTTGGCCGGTTCAATTTTGGCCTATATAATTGGCGCCAAAGGCGGCCGGCGCTTGGTGGAAAAATACGGTAAGTATTTTCTTGTTTCTCGCCGCGATTTGGATTTGGCTGATAACTGGTTTGCCGAATACGGCCAGGCCGCGGTTTTTTTCAGCCGCTTGCTGCCGGTGGTGCGCACTTTTATTTCTTTGCCGGCGGGAATCGCGCGTATGGATTTTAAAAAGTTTTGTATCTATACTTTGGCCGGTTCCTTGCCCTGGTCTTTTTTTCTGGCCTATGCGGGATTGGCGGCCGGTGAAAATTGGGACGGGTTGAAAATTTATTTTCACAAATTCAATTTGTTTATCGGCGCGCTGATAATTTTGGGCGCGATTTGGTGGGTAAACAGGCACTTCAATCAAAAAACAGTAAATTAACAACATATGACAAAAAAAATTATTATTGCCAACTGGAAGATGAATCCCAAAAAGGCCAAGGAAGCACAGGCGCTTTTTGAGGCGGCCAAAGAAGGAGCTCGCGGCGTCAAAAATATTCAAATTGTCGTTTGCCCGCCTTTTGTTTGGCTGGGCATTTTAAAATCAAATGTGCAAGTTAAGCTGGGCGTTCAAAATTGCCACTGGGAAAACAGCGGCGCTTTTACCGGTGAAATTTCCGCCGCGATGGCGGCTGATTCCGGCGCCGAATATGTGATTTTGGGGCATTCGGAGCGCCGCCGATATATGGGCGAAACGGATGAAATCATAAATCTGAAAATCAAATCGGCGCTGAAAGCCAAGCTGAAGGCGGTTTTGTGCGTGGGCGAAAAATTCGGCGAAGAAATGAGCATAGTAGTGGAAAGTCAAATTATAAAATCTCTGGCGGGGCTGAGCGTTAATCAGATGAAAGATGTGATTTTAGCTTACGAGCCGGTTTGGGCCGTTGGTACCGGGCATAATTGCTCGCCCGACAACGCCTTAAGCGCGGGACTTTTTATTCGCAAGACACTGACCAAGCTTTACAGTCGTTTCCTGGCGGAAAAAGTGCCGGTGCTTTACGGCGGCAGCGTTGACGACGAAAACGACAACGCCTACATAGACCAGTCGCGTTTGGACGGCTTGCTGGTCGGCGGCGCCAGCTTGGATGCCGAAGAATTTGCCGGAATCATCAAAGGCATCGGCCGATAATTTAAAACAAATATGAAATTGCTTAAAAACATGGATGTTGCGAAAAAACGCGTTTTGGTGCGCGTTGATTTTAATGTTTCATTGGGCGACAGTGGACAAGTGCTGGATGATTTTCGTTTGCGCGCGACCTTGCCGACTATCCAATATTTAAAACAGCAAGGTTCTAAGATTATTTTGATGGCGCATCTGGGCCGGCCCGACGGCCGGGTAAAGCCGGAATTCGGCCTATCGCAGGTTAAGGCGCATCTGGAAAAATTGCTGGGAGAAGCTGTCGGCCTGGCGTCCGATTGCGTCGGCAAAGAAGTCGAAATAATGGCGCAGGATTTAAAAGAGGGAGAGATCCTGCTATTGGAAAATTTACGCTTTCATCCGGAGGAAGAAAAAAATGATGCGGACTTCGCCAAGCGATTGGCGGGGCTTGGTGAAATTTATATCAACGATGCTTTTGGCGTGTCGCATCGCGCACACGCTTCGGTGGCGGCCATCACCGAATTTCTGCCTGCTTGCGCCGGGTTTTTGCTGGCCAAAGAAATTGAAAACCTGTCGCGGGTGCGCGACAGGGCCGAGCATCCTTTGTGCATAATAATCGGCGGCGCGAAAATTTCCACGAAATTGAAATTGATACAAAGTTTTCTGGGCAAGGCCGAAGATATAATTTTAGGCGGAGCGCTGGCCAACACTGTTTTGCGCGCCAAAGGAATGGCAATAGGGCAATCAATGGTGGAAGAAATTGAAGTTGAAAAACTGGAAAAACTTGAAATTACTAATTCCAAGATTCATCTGCCGCCAGACGCCATACTGTGTCATGATAAAAACAATGCCGCTTTATGTCGCGTGGGTCCGGTCGGCGATGTCAAATCGGACGAGATGATTTTAGATATCGGGCCGGATTCGGAAAAATTATTCTCCAATATCATCGGTCAGGCCAAAATGGTCATCTGGAACGGCCCTATGGGTCTTTTTGAAAAAGAGGCCTTTGCCGGCGGAACTTTGGCTGTGGCGCGGGCCATCGCCGATTCCGGCGCGTTTTCGATAATCGGCGGCGGTGAAACAGTAACTCTCCTGGAAGAAAAAAAAATGGTTGATAAATTTTCTTTCGTTTCCACCGGTGGCGGCGCGATGATGGAATTTTTATGCGGCGATAAACTGCCGGGAATAATCGCTTTGGAAAAATGATAGCTATAAAACACTAAAATAACCCCACCCATCCTCCCCTTAATTTAAGGGGAGGGGCGGAGGGGTTATAACTTTTCGTATTCTTGTAAAAATTAGTAATTATAATTAGCAGTCAAATTATGCTTTGGAAGCTGAAACAAACTGCCCCCAAAGAATTCATCGAGCAATTTCCCGAATATAGCCCCGCGATACTCGAATTGCTGTTCAGGCGGGGTATTGATACTCAGAAAAAGATCGATGAATTCTTCAACCCCGATTATGAGGATCTGCTTGATCCTTTTTTAATGTTGGGCATGGCCGAGGCGGTCAAACGCCTGGAGAAAGCCATTGCCAAAAAAGAAAAGATCGCCATTTTCGGCGACTACGACGCTGATGGCGTCTGCGGGGCGGTGATTTTAAAAGCGGCCCTGGAAGAGCTGGGCGGGGACATATCAGGAGGAATTTATGTGCCCGACAGAGTAAAAGAGGGCTACGGCCTGAATCAGGATGCCATAAAAAAAATGGTGGAAGAAAAAGTGAAACTCTTGATAACCGTGGATTGCGGAATTTCCGAGAACGAGGATATCGATTTTGCCGATTCCCTGGGCTTGGAAGTTGTCATAACCGACCACCATCAGCCGGGTAAAAAACTTCCCAAAGCCAAAGCCATTATCAATCCCTGGCAGCCCAAAGATAAATATCCCTTCAAAGAATTGGCCGGTGTCGGCGTGGCTTTCAAATTAGCCCAGGCGCTGTATAAAAACAACAAATACATCAAGCCCGGCCGGGAAAAGTGGCTTTTGGATTTAGTGGCGTTGGGCACGGTGGCCGATTGTATGAGTTTACTGGGGGAGAACCGGCCAATGGTGCGTTACGGGCTTTTTGTCCTGGCGCAGACCCAGCGAACCGGGTTGCAGGAATTAATGAAGATAGCTAAAATAAGCCCGATATATGAAATTGAGAAGCTGAAGACCAATTTGGACACTTATTCTCTGGGTTTTGTTTTGGCGCCGCGTCTTAACGCGGCCGGCCGCATCGACCATGCTGATCTGGCGGTGGATCTGTTGCTCACCCGCGACCGCCAGAAAGCCCGCGATATGGCCCAGCAGATAAACGACCAAAATCGCCAGCGCCAAAAAATCACGGAAGATATAGTGTCGGAAATTGAGCGGCGCGTTAAAGAAAATCCCGGCGACGCGGAGCACCCCGTAATCTTTGCCGATGATGTTTCTTGGTCTCCCGGAGTCATAGGCCTTGTGGCCGGAAAAATAGCCGACCGGCACAGCCGTCCGACATTCGTTTTGTCTTCCGCCGGCCAGAATGAGCCGACGCATCTGCGCGGTTCGGCCCGCAGCGTGCCTTCGTTTAATCTGATAGAAGCGATTTCGCAATGTTCCGATTTGTTGGTGGAATTTGGCGGGCACATCGGCGCGGCGGGGCTGGAAATTCAAGAGAAGAATTTACCGGCGTTCCGGGAAAAAATCAACCAGATCGCGCATAATGTTTTGAAAGACAAGGACTTAACCCCCGTGCTGAAGGTTGACGCAGAATTAAAAGCAGAAGATGTTAATTGGGAGTTATTTGATAACCTGGAAAAATTCGAGCCGTTCGGCCAAAACAATGAGCGGCCGCTGTGGCTGGTCAAAAACCTGGAAATCACTTCGCTGCGCATCGTGGGCAACGGTTCAAAGCATCTGAAACTGGAACTTAAAAGCGTTGATTTTCCGGCCAAAAGATTCAAGGCGATAGGATTTGGCCTGGCAGGAAACGGCAACAACGAGTTGATTATCGGCGATAAAATTGATATTGTCTGTGAGTTGATAGCGGATGAATG
The DNA here is from genome assembly GCA_028688325.1 of Candidatus Portnoyibacteriota bacterium. Lineage (GTDB taxonomy): Bacteria > Patescibacteriota > Minisyncoccia > Portnoybacterales > GWB1-42-6 > UBA8475. The sequence goes on along the minus strand of JAQTYI010000002.1, from coordinate 226,658 downwards.
GAACGGATCCAGGAACCTGCAGTTTAAAATAACCGACTTAAAAAAATTATAAACCTATGAAATATATTCTATATACCGATGGCGGCTCGCGCGGTAATCCAGGCCCGGCGGCCATTGGCGTGGTTATTTGCAATGAACAGGGCGAGACGCTCAAAAAATACGGCGAGCCGCTGGGCGAGACCACCAACAACGAGGCCGAATACCAGGCCTTGATTTTCGGCCTGAAAAAATTGAAGCAGGTTTTTGGCAAAGATATTATGAAAAAATCGGAGCTGGAAATAAGAATGGACTCGGAGCTCATAGTCAAGCAGATGAATCATCAATATAAGATAGAAGAGCCCAATTTGCAGCAATTATTTTTGAAGGTCTGGAATCTGATGCTGGATTTTAGCCAGGTGAAATTCACGGCCATACCGCGCGAGCAGAACAAAGAGGCGGACGCGATGGTCAATCAGGCGCTTGACGCCAAGCAAGGTAATCTGCTTTAGTAGAGGTGTAAATAATTAAGTTTAAAATTATGTTCAATCCAGAAAAAATGCTGGTCAATAACATGGAAGCGCCCAAAGTTTCTTTGCTGCCGGAAGAATTGGAGAAAGTGAAGAAAGAGGGCGGACAGGAAGCGGTGATAAAGCTGCAGGAAAGAATGAAAAAGGCCGAGGAGTTATTGAAATTAAAAGCCGCCGAGGACGCCGTTAAGGAGCTGGAAAAATCTCAGAGAAAGGATTTAGCCGCTTAAAACATATGACAAAACATATCAAAGCGATTTTAATAATTTCGGCGGTAGTTTTGATTGCGCCGCTTATCGCTTCGGCCCATCAGCCGCGGCTGGTTGAAACGAAAGGACTCGCGCAAGTGCAAAATCCGGAAATTTCCCAGGCGTTTTATGACCAACTCAACGGCACATATCAAGATTTTAAAATTGACTCGGCCAAGCCCTTTGAACTTTACGCCAATATTCTGGTGCCGGATTTGCCGATGCTTAAAACAGATATGTCGGCGGAGGTTTTTAAATTAACTCCGGCAACAACCTCTCTGGCAGTTCTTGACGGCGCCAAATTCACCTGGGCGCAATTTTATGAGCCCTTTGCCGGCGACAGCTATCTGAAGGGCCCGGAGTTCAAGCAAGAGGTCGGCGCGGGGCAATATTTGATCCGTGTCTTCAGCTCCAACTACAAAGGCAAATATGCTCTGGCCATCGGCGAGCAGGAATCGTTCCCGATAAGCGAGATGTGGAATACTTTGATGGTTTTGCCGACTCTCAAAAGCGATTTTTTCAACAAGCCGGTTTGGACGATATTTTTTAACTATATTGGCTTGTTTCTTTTAATCGCCATATTGATCCTCGCGGCAATCGCGTATTTTGCCTGGCGGGGGACAAGGAAGCATAAGAACATATAGCCGTTCTATTTTTTTGCAACCAATATTTATATATCTATTCTCAAATTCTTAAGAATTTGAGAATAGTTTATGTTGGGGCCGGAAAGTTATCCACATTAGGCGGTTTGACGGTTTGGGCAGGGTTTTTTATACTAAAAACAGAATCCAATCATAACCAGCCCTTATTTTTAAGGGGTGGTTTATTTTTTAAAAAAATAACAAAAATAAAAATAAGAATATGAACAAAAAGATAATATGGGCAGTGGTAATTTTGGTGATGTTGGCCGCTTTTTTAGGCGGTTTTTATTTTTATAAGGCCTGGTGGCCGACCAAGCAGTTGAAAATCCAGGCGGGCTTGTCCAGTGATAAGTTCCCTTGGCGGGACTATTCGCAGGAGGAGTTAAATAAGCTGTATCCGCAGATCAGATACGCAGATGTGCCTACGCGCATCACACCCGAACAAACCTATGCTAAATTCCGCGAGGCATTGAGGACGAATAATTTAGAGGTGGCGTTGGAGCAGTTGGCGAAGGATGGTGAAAAATATAATGAGAATAAATTATCTATAGAAAAAGCGTATAAAGAAGAAAAATTTGTTAGTTTATCCGAATTATATTTAGATAAACTAAATAAGAGTTATATGTATGAATCAATAGCACAATATTATTTTGCAGACAAAGAAAATAATAAAAATACCAACTATCCAATAAATTTTATTAAAGATGCCAATGGTGACTGGAAGATGGATAGTTTGTAAAAGTGAGGAATACCAAAAAAACTAAATTTGTCATTCCCGCCCGCTTCGCCGAAGCTCCAGCGAGGCGAGCGAAAGCGGGAATCCAGAGCATGGATCCCGGGTCAAGCCCGGGATGACATCAAGGGTGATGGTCTCGAATAAAAAGGAAGTTTTAGCTCTATTAATTTTAACGACAATATTTGCCGGCTCGGTTGCGTTTTGCAACCGAGCTTTTTCGTATAATGATGATATTACGCACCCGTCTTTAACGGATAATGTAGCTAAAATTTATAATGCCAATTTTGACCGCAAATTGAGCAATGAAGAAATAGAATGGTTAAAACAAGGGAGCATAAAAGAAGATTTAGCGCCGCGCTGGCTGAATCATTTTTATAATCCGGAAAGCGATATGGGCCTTGGCAGTATGATGAACTCCAAGAATTGGGCGAAAAGCCCTAATTACCAAGCGTTATCGTCTTTTATACTCAGCGGGGGAAACCAGACCTGGCAGAAGGCGATTGATAGCTATGTAAAAGGCAATAACCAAGAAGCATTTTTCGCGCTTGGACATGTGGTACATTTATTGGAAGATGCAACTGTGCCGGCACATACGCGATTGGACGCGCATCCGGAGGGAGATCCTTATGAAAAATGGGCGGTTGACAAAATTAGCTCGTCCATAAATTTTAATGTGGTACCTGTAGTGATTAGTGATATTAATATGGCTTTTGATGATTTGGCGAGTTATTCAAGTAATAATTTTTTGAGTAGAGACACAATTAGGGAAAATTACTTATTGGGTTTAAAAAAAGTCGAAAAGATAAAAGACGGTGTAAATTATGAATGCATAGAGAAGGAGATTGGAGATAATAGAATTTGTTTAGTAATATATAAAAAATCTAAATTTGGTGATACCCATTACTTAATGGATTTATCAAATACAATATCTGTCCACTCCGACTATTTTTCTCTTCTTGCTCCCAAAGCCGTATCTTATGGCGCGGGGGCGGTGAAATTATTTTTTGATGAAGCGGAAAAGACCAAGCGGGAATATGATAATAAAAGCTGGTGGCAAAAATTAAAAGACAAAGCCAATCAGTCATTGACAAAGGTCGGGCCGCTGTATGCTGGGGTTATAGTGGATGCGGCGCCGAGCGCGGCCCCGCCTGTTGGCGGGGATGGCGAGGCGCCGAAAAATTCAGTATTGCCGGTATTGCCGGAATCGTTGCCGCCGGCCGCGTCTTTGCCGTTAAACACGATTGTGGCCGAAGAAAAAGCTGCGGCGCAATTGCCGCCAAGCGCTGTTGCGGCGCAGGAAAAAGCAGAAGGGGGGATAATTGAAGAAACAACGCCTCAGGACAGCGAAATTCCGTCTGCGATCATCGAAGAAATGGTTCCAAGCCGGGCGCAAATGCCGGATCCGAGTCCTTCCGTTGCTGTTTCCGGCGGCGGGTCCAATTTTTCGTCAACACTATCTTCGTCGCCGACAGCCACTTCAACCGCAACTTCAACGCCGGATACTACGGCGCCGGAAACAATGATTACGGTTAAGCCGGAAAGCATAGCATCTACAACAACGGCGATTTTTGAATTCAATTCCTCGGAAAGCGATTCAACTTTTTCCTGCCAGTTGGATAACGCGAGCTCAACCGATTGTTCCTCGCCGCAAGAATATATCAATTTGGCCGAAGGCAGCCATGCTTTTAAGGTTGGAGCCGCGGACGCGGCCGGCAACCGCAACGCCACTTCAACCGAATATTCTTGGAGAATTGATTTTGCGCCGGAAGCAACCATTGATCTTTCCGGCTATGATCTGATGAATATAGATTTTACTGTAAACTGGAGCAGTTCATCAACGGATATCGGCTATTATGATGTGCAATATAAAATAGGCGAACAGGGTGCCTGGCAGAGCTGGGCCATGGCCACAATCACCACTTCAAAATCTTTTCAGTCAAATCTCGACAATATCGTTTATTATTTCCGCGCCCGGGCGGTTGACTCAGCCGGCCAAGCGAGCGTTTGGCAAGAAATTCAGGCGCCGGTTTCGATAAAACCGATAATTTTTAACGAGATAATGTATGACCCCAATCCCGGGTCGGACAGCTATTACGAATATGTCGAGCTGTACAATCGTTCCCCGATAGCGATAGATTTGGCTAACTGGAAATTTGTTTCCGACGGCCGCGAACATGTTGTCATCGCCGATACGATTCATAACGGTTCTTCAACGGTCATTGCTTCTGGCGGTTTTGCGTTATTGGCGGACAGAACAGAAAGCACTTCCACGCCATCAATTTACGACGGTGCTTATTATGCAATCCCATCGTCCGATCAAGCTCATCTTCGCTTAACTCTAAATGGCGCCGCTTCATTATCTTTGACTAATTTAAGCAACGATTTAATTCTAAAAAACGCCGCCGGCAGCATAGTTGACAGAGTTAATTATTCAAATAGCTGGAGGAGCACCAATGATAATGGCAATTCCTTGGAAAGGATAAATTATAATAGCGTTTATTCCGATTTTATTTTGGCCTGGGGCACTTCGGCTGCCGGCGGCACTCCGAATGCCCAAAACGATGCTCTAAATGTTTCCGCCGGCAGCATGGTAAGAGACAATACGATTATTTCCAAAAATACCGTTTGGGGCAAGGCGGGTTCTCCTTATGTTTTATATTCTTCCAATGAGGCATCTCCCATGGTGTCGGCGGGCGCCACTTTAACCATTGAGCCCGGCGCGACAATAAAGCCATTAAGCGCGACCCTTTATTCCTTATATGTTAAGGGGGCCGTAAAAGCCGTAGGCACGAGCGGTAATCCGATTTTATTCACCTCAAACAGCGTCGCGCCGCAAGCGGGCGACTGGGGAACGGGATTGTATTTTGCACCTGATTCCTTGAATTCCGAGCTGTCTTTTGTAACTTTTGAATACGGCGGGTACCGATCGCCGTTCAACAATAATTTTCCGGCGGTTGCGGTTAACGGCGCCAAAGTAGATATTAATAACTGCATTTTCCGCAATATTCAAGGCCGCGGCCTGGAGCTAACCGGCTCCGATTTGACTTTGTCCGATTCCCAATTTTTGGATAACGACACCGCTTTATATCTTACTGGCTCGTCTGCACCAATCGTTAAAAACAATACCTTCAGAAACTCGGCAAATACCGGCACGGCGATAAGGATTGAAAATCAAAACCGGCCGGCGATCGAGTCAAATGATATTTCCGGTTTTCAATTCGCTGTTTGGCTGGAAAGCGCCTATCCGGTTTTTTCCGGCAACAATTTGATTAACAACTCTTTCAACGGCGTTAATGTCAGCGAGCGCACGGTTTTATCAAAAAATACGACTTGGCAGCGAGAAATTGTCTACATTCTGCGGTCTGATATCGGGACACAATATCCAACAGTAACCGCCAGTTCCACTTTGACCATTGAGCCGGGTGCAGTGATTAAGGCGGCCTGCCCGCTTTATCCATCCTTGAAAATTGACGGAAATTTGGTAGCTGACGGCCAGTCGTCTTCCACCTTAATTATTTTTACATCTTTTAAGGATGATTCTTCAGGCGGTGACACCAACAACGACGGTCTGGTCAGCGAGCCGAATCTTGCAAGGGGCGAATGGAGAAATATTATATTTGCCGGCGGCAGCCAGGCAACTTTGAAATTTATTAAATTCAAGTATGGCGGATACAGCCGCGACACGACTAGCTATTTATATTATAATGGGCCAATTTTGGACATTAAAGACGGCGCGACAGTAACGCAAGAAAATGTGACAGTGGAATAAATAAAACACAAACATCCTTACATTCTCAAGTATGTAAGGATGTTTGTGTTTTATTTATCTGCTACCAAGGCCCGTTTGGCGCGATGCCGGCGGGCTTTGATTTTTGCCGGTTTTGTGTATAATTCAGGTATGGGGCGGGTCTATTATTATAATTATAAATAGAGTCATGAAAAAACATTTTGAAGAATATAAGTGGATTTTGGTGTTTGCGGCGCTGGTCGCCTTGGCTGCCGGGATTTTTACCTGGCAAGGCGGGAATAAATTCAGCGTGTCGCTGTCTTTGACCATTTCCCGCGCGGGGACGCAAAATGCCGTTGATTACAAATATGACAGCTATTATGCGCTTAAGGCATCGGACGAATTCGGCAGCGCGGTTGCGGGGTGGTTTAAGACGCCGGAAATGGCGCAGGCGATCTATAAAAACGCCGGTTTGGATCCTGGTTCCCAAAATCTGGCCGGCCTGAGCCGGAGATTCCAGGCCGTGAAGATTTCACCGGCGACAGTAGAGGTGCGTTTCTCGGCGGGCAGCATTGATGAGGCCAAAACCGCAAGCTATGCCATAATCGGCGTGGCGGGCGATAAGGCAAATCTGCTGAGCTCAACCTCCGGCCGGGGTGTGCCTTTTTCTGTTATCGGCGGGGAGCCGGTTATCATTGCTAATTCCGGCGATATTTGGCAGAATGTCGCGATCGGATTTTTCATCGGTTTGATCTTCGGATTTTTTGTAAAAACGGGGAAGGAATATTTTAGCGAATAGAGTTTACTTTATGACAATCGGGATAGACCTAAGAGTTTTGGCAAAAGGAACGCGCAGCGGGATAGAAGAATATACCATAAATCTTCTGTCCCGTCTTTTATCTTTGGATGAAAGCATCAAATTCAAGCTTTTTTATAATGCCTTTAATCAGGCGGAGCTGAATAATGATTGGCTGAAGTTGCCCAATGTGGAGTTAAAAAAATTTCACCTTCCCAACCGTTTTGTTTTTGATCCGGCGGCGAAATTCTTTAGATTGCCCAAAATAGACAAATTGCTGGGCGGCTGCGATGTATTTTTCGCGCCGCATTTTTTATTGGCGCCAGTGAGCAAGGATTGCAAAAAAGTTATTACTTTTCACGATCTGTCATTTGAATATTTCCCGGAATTTTTCTCTTGGCGCAAACGATTTTGGCACGCTTCGCTGGCGCCCCGGGCGCGAACGCGTGAAGCGCAAAAAATAATCGCCGTTTCCGGCTCCACCAAAAATGACCTGATAGATCTATATGGCGCGCCGGAAGAAAAGATCAAAGTTATTTATTCCGGCATCGGTCGGGAATTTAAAAAAATAACGAACGAAAACTGCCGAGGCGTAGCGCAAAAATACGGCCTGCCCGAAAGTTTCATCTTATATTTTGGCACCATCGAGCCGAGAAAAAATCTGGTTGGGCTTATTGAGGCCTATAATATTTTTCGCACCAAATTCACGCAGTCGGACTGCGTGAATTTGGTGCCGACTTTGGTTCTGGCGGGCAGCAAAGGGTGGCTTTGCGATGAGATCTTCGCGGCGGCCAAAAAATCGCCTTATGCCAAAGACATAAAATTCTTAGGGTTTGTGGAACCGCAGGATAAACCCCGGCTTTTCAACCTGGCGTCGCTTTTTGTTTACCCGAGTTTTTTTGAGGGATTCGGCTTTCCGCCGCTTGAAGCGATGGCTTGTGGCGTGCCAACCATCACTTCGCATACCTCGTCTTTTCCGGAAGTGGTGGGCGATAGCGCTTTGATGGTTGATCCGTATAATTATGATGAAATCGCCTGGGCGATGAAAGAGGTTTTACGGGATGATAATTTAAAGAACGATTTGATTGCCAATGGCTTGGAGCGCGTGAAAAATTTTTCTTGGGATAAATGCGCAAAGGAGACGCTGGAATTTTTAACTAAAAGCTAACAGTTAAAAGCCATGAGAATCGGCATCGACGCGCGGTTTTTCGGCCCCAAAGCCAAGGGGCTCGGCCGATATGCGCAAAAATTGATAGAAGAACTGGAAAAAAACGATGATCAAAACGATTACACGGTTTTTTTGCAGCGGGCTGATTTTAAGGCATGGCAGCCGAAAAACCAGCGTTTTAAAAAAGTGTTGGCTGACTATCGCTGGTATTCGTTGGTCGAGCAGCTATTTTTTCCTTTTAAAATTTATGCCCAAAAAATTGACTTGATGCATTTTACGCATTTTAACGCGCCGGTGCTCTATTTTAAGCCGTATGTCGTGACGATCCACGACTTGATATTGCAGAAATTCCCAACCGCCAAGAACTCGTTATTCGGGCGGTTTAAATATTTTTTTAAAAGCATCGGCTATAAAATCGTGATTTCTTTGGTTTTGGCGCGGGCTGAAAAGATCATCGCGGTTTCGCAATTTGTGAAAGATGACATTATCAGGTCGTTTGGCGCGCCCGAAGAAAAAGTGAGAGTAATTTATGAGGGAGTGCCGATTTTAGATAATAGCAAAGGACCAACGGCCGATAGCAGGGGAGTTTTAGAAAAATATAAGATTAAAAAACCTTACTTGCTTTATGTGGGCAATGCCTATCCGCATAAAAACTTGCTGCGCCTGGCCGAAGCTTTTAAAATATTACGGAATAAAAATTATGTAGAGCTAGAACTGGTTCTGGTCGGCGGCGAGGATTATTTTTATAAAAAACTGAAACAAGAAAATTGCGACAGCGATGGAATATGTTTTGGCGGCGGGGTTGTTTTTGCCGGCTTCGTGCCCGATAAAGAGCTTGAAGCCTTGTATCAAAACGCCAAAGCGTATGTTTTTCCGTCGCTTTGCGAAGGGTTTGGCTTGCCGCCGCTTGAGGCCATGGCTTATGGCGCGCCGGTAGTCTCGTCGAGCGCCACTTGTCTGCCTGAAATTCTGGGAGAAACCACGCATTATTTTGATGCGCAAAATCCCAGCGATATAGCGCAAAAGATCAACGAAGTTTTAACCGACGAAAATTTACGCCAAAAACTCATCGCGCAGGGCTTTGAGCGAATCAAAAAATACTCTTGGCGCAAGATGGCGGAAGAAACTGCCGGGGTCTATTCGAACATTGACGGCCGGGCTTTGTAGCGGTATCATCAAAAATCGGACAAGAAGTTCTTGAAATAGGAGGAAGGAAGCGATGATTATCAAGATTTGGAGCAATCGCGATAAGGGCGTTTATCGGGTCCATGTCAGCCCGAATGCTGCCGAAGACGCAAAGAAAATGTTCAGCCCAAAAGAACAAAAGGAGCTTCGCCGGATAGGCAAAGAATTGGCGGAGGAGCTGGTAGTCGTGTTCGTACATAATTTGCGCCGGGGCTGGGAGAGAAAGATCTTGGCGGCAGGAAGGGTTTCAGATAAGGATGGAAAGCGCGAACTGAAAACATTCGAGGAGATCAAGGAATCATTGAGCAGCGACGGCGAGATCCGATTCAACGCGCGCCGGAAAAACGGGTCGTTGAGCTTCATAAGATCCATTGGAAGGCCGGCGCACTTGCAATGGGCGTAAGCGGGAGGTGAAAAATGTCAGGCAATGAATTTCACACCTACATTTCAATCGGTGATTTCACGGTTTGGTTCGTGGCGCTTTCGATGATCTTGGCGGCCATTTTGGCCTCCATTCTTATTCTCTTGCTGAATAGGCGGCGGAATAAGAAGCAAAATGATAAGGCATATTGACAAGCGGTTCTTTACGCGACGGACGGGAATTTAAATTCTCCGCCCGTCTTTTTTATTGCGCTGTTTGTGGATTGAGAGACATTGCCGGCGTGGTATAATGAAACCGCAATATGATATTTCCATGAGGCATAAAAGAATAAACAATCATGGCGATTTTGGTATGGAAAAAGCCGAACAGGACTTGGCCGGTTTTGCGCCGCTGAAAATGATCGTGGGAGGCAATTCCGTTGGTCGCGTGGTTGACTTAAGAATGGCCAGGCCGGGTGTTTTTTTGGCGGTTAAAAAAGAAATAATCAGGCAAAAACGCGGGCGGAAAAAGAAATCTGCTTTGGAAATAAAAAGCGTCGTTGAGCATCCGACCGGGACAATGGAGCTTTTCAAGCGTTTTCGACAAGGAAAAACCGCGATTTTTGAGCCGCTGGAAATTTCTCATCCCGAGCGCGCCGACATCGTGGCGAAAATGGAAGAAATAGAGGCCATAAATAATTTATTGAAAAATCACATCTGGCGCGCCGGCGTCGAAAATATTAAAGCGCCGGAAAATATTTTTGAGCCGGTGGCCGATTTGCCGGAAATCGCCGACATTGAGCAATATCTGTGGGCGAAACAAGAGCCGGATATTCTGGAAGAATTGTTGGCCGAACCGGATATGGCGATAGCGGGATCAAATATCGAAATTGCAGATAATCCCGTCCCGCCCCCTTTTAATTTAAAGGGAGGAAAAGAAGAGATCATGGTTGAAGATGGCGCGGAATTTATTTTAAGCGATAACGGAATTGAACAATCTGATTTTCTGGCCAGGTGGCGGCAAAAACAAAATAAAGCAAAGATCGCGCCGTTAATTTCCGGCAGCCGGAAATTTTGGAGCGGTAAAAGAAAAGAGCCGCAAGAATGGGCCGGGGGCGCGGCGCGGCGCGGCGCCGGATTTTTGAGCGCGGGATTCATAATATATTTGGTAATATTTGGCATGTCGTTGGCGGGCCGCGGGCTTTTGGCCAAGGAAAATATCCTGAGTTCGGCTTTGCAGGCCTATAAATCCATGCTGGCGGCCAAGGACTCCGCTTCCAGTTTGAATTTCTCCGCTGCCGGCGTTGATTTTGAAACCGCCTATCAGAATTTTTTGGCGGCAGACCAAGAGCTGAATAAAATGGGGCGAGGGATAATTTATGTTCTGGAAAAGCTGCCCGGCGGTTCGGTTGTCGGGTCGGGCGCGGCGCTGGTTGATACAGGGGAAAATTTCGCCAAAGCCGGTCGGAGCTTCGCCAAGATAGCCGATATATTTTTGGTGCAAAATCTGGGAGATTATTTTTCCGCGAGCGGTCCCTCGCTCACGCAAAAGATAGCGGAAGCTCAAAGTGAGATTGAAAAAGCGCAAATTGCCCTGGCTGCGGCCGGAAGCAGCTTGGCCAAGGTCAACATTAATGATTTGCCAGCCGATGTGGCGCCGCAGATCGCGTCGCTCAAAGAAAAAATGCATCCCTTGCTTGAGGTTGCTGGCCAGCTGAAAAATTGGAGTAATGTATTTTTGGAGGTGCTGGGCCATGAACACGCCAAAAAATATTTACTGGTCTTTCAGAACAATTCCGAGGCCCGGCCCACGGGGGGATTTATCGGCACATATGGCGTGGTGGATTTGGATGAAGGCCGGATGAAGAACCTGTTCATCGACGGGATATTCAATTTGGATGGCCAGCTTTATGATAAAGTCGTGCCGCCCGGTCCCATCCAGAAAATTTCCACGGCTTGGTCGACTCATGACGCCAACTGGTTCGCGGATTTCCCGACCTCGACCAGGAAAATAATGGGTTTTTATGAAAAAGCGGGCGGCCAGACCGTTGATGGCGTGATTTCTTTGACGCCGACGGTGGTGGAACGGCTCTTAGCGCTGACAGGGCCTATAAATTTACCGCAATACAATATTATCCTGGATCAGAATAACTTTTTGGACCTGACGCAATACAAGGTGGAAGTCGATTATGACAAGCAGCAAAATCAGCCCAAAAAGATCCTGGCGGATTTTGCGCCGCTGTTTCTGGAAAAATTATGGCAAATCTGGCCGCAAAAAGGGCAGGAGATAATGCAAGTGCTTGTTGATTCGCTGGCACAAAAGCATACGATGTTTTATTTTACCGATCCTTCTTTGGAAAAAACTTTTGTTGACCAGGGTTGGGCCGGAGAGATATTATCCACCGAGAAAGATTATTTGAGCGTCATCAACACCAATATCAACGGCTTTAAGACCGACAGAGTTATCGACCAGAAAATTTATCATACTGCGGATATTCAGACGGACGGCTCGATAATCGATACCGTAAAAATCGTCCGTGCGCACAACGGCGGCAAAAGCCAGTATGACTGGTATAACAAGGTGAACGCGGATTATTTGCGGGTTTATGTTCCGCTGGGCTCAAAGCTTATTTCAGCGCAGGGTCAGACCTTGGAAATAAATAGCGCACCCATTGATTATGCCGCGCAAAAATTCGCCGTCGACCCGGATGTGGCCAAAGAGGAAGGCAATATGCAAACTGACCAAAATTCCGGCACGCAAATTTTTGAAGAATCTGGCAAAACCGTTTTTGGCAACTGGGCATATGTGAGCCCGGGCGAAAGCGTGGAAATATCGTATCAATATTTGCTGCCATTCAAACTCAGCTTGGCGGAACAGAATTTTACTTACAGCTTGCTGGCGCAAAAGCAGTCCGGCAGCATAGCAAGCGGTCTGGAAAGCATCCTGAATCTGCCGGCCGATTATAAAATCAATTGGCAATATCCGGCTGATTTGCAGATTTCCGGCCGGCAGATAAAATTTAGCGGGGAGTTGAAGACCGATAAATTCTACGGCGTGGCGTTCGGAAAGTAATAAACAACTCATTTTAATTTTTTAATAATTATTTGGGTATTTATGCTATCGCTCAAATACCCGCGACATTTGATCCAATGTTTTTATGAGCAATTTAACGCAAAATAAAAAAAAGATATTATTGTTATTGACGGCTGGAGCGGCTTTAGCATTGAATCGTTGTCCCGGAAGATATTTTAAAATTTTGGGAAAATTAAAAGGCGGCTGGAGGGATATCGATGATCAGAAAATCAAAGAAGAAATAAGAGAACTTTATCATTCTAAGCTGGTTAGCATAAAAAATAATAATGACGGAACATTCTCTTTGATTTTAACGGAAAAGGGCAAGCAAAAAGTTTTACGGTATGATATGGAAAAAATGCGCATAAAATTTATGCGTTGGGATGGAAAATGGCGAATAGTCCTTTTTGATATCCCTGAGAGGCAAAAGCCGGCCAGGGATGCTTTGAGAAGCAAATTGAAAAAATTGGGATTTTTTGAATTTCAAAAAAGTATTTTTATTCATCCGTTTGACTGTATCGACGAAATATATTTTTTGGTGGAATTTTTTCAGATCAAGCCCTATGTCAGATACGGGATCATAGAAAAAATAGACAATGAATTGCATTTGAAAAAGCATTTTACCAATCTTATAAAGCAGAACAGTTAATCACGGGTATTTTGAATGATACAAATGTTGTGGGTATTTATGCTATCGCTTATATACCACTAACATTCCTGTTTGTTTATTGGGTTTATGTCGGTGTGTGGACATTGCCGCTGACTATTGACAGATAAAGAGAGTGGTGGTATACTAATAATACAGCTTTTAAGGCGCAATAACGCGCCAAATAGAGCCAAAGATGGCTCCTTAACAACAAGAAAGGGAGGAACTGCTGATGAAAAATAATCGGACTGTCCGAACGATGACACCGGGCCAGATGAAGGATATCATTTCGGCTCTGGTGCAGGGGGTGCCAACTGGCATGACTTTTGAAACGGCTGAAAGCTGGGTCGGCAACAAAGGAAAACTAACGGCGCAAGTGCGGAAAATATTTTCGGCCGCAAATCCGTACCTCGACCTGCTCGCCGACTGGCAAGCATTCTACCGCGATGTCTTCGGCATAGAGGCGGATTTCACCGATTTGGTCATTCCGGCCAAGCGAGCCGGCTTTGACCGCCTGCTCATCCTGATCCCAGGTATGACCGCTCAGCGTCTCTACGACAAGTGCGCGCAGCTGTTTCCGAGTTGGAAATATACAGACGAAGATCTGGATAAAATCGTCACCTCCGACCGCTCGGCCAAAAACGGCGCCTATGCCGTTTGGGTTCGCGACCGTGTTGAAGCCGACGAGGAGCTGAAAAATCTCTCCGCCAACGACCTTAAGCAAAAAAACATCCCCGGCATCACCCTGGAAGAGCGGCTTGTCTATGAGCCCAAGTTCTTCAAGGAAACCGGCAAGCATCTGGATATCATCAACTGGACGCTGTGCACGGGTTCGCGCTATGGCGATGGCCATGTGCCGAGCGCCGACTGGGGCGGCGCCGGGTTCGGGGTCGGTTGGAACGGTCCCGGCGATGCGAGCGACAATTTGCGTTCTCGCCAGGCGGTTTCCTGAGTTTTACTCTTGTATCTTTTTTCTTGTACCCTTTTGGGGCTTCGCGATGCGAAGCCCCGTTTTTTTATCTTTTGCGGATTTGGTGATAAAATGAGAGGGTTGAGGTGTGAGTAAGTGAACATAGTTTGTCATTCTGAGCGAAGCGAAGAATCTAAAAATAAAAGATCCCTCACTTCGTTCAGGATGACAAGTTGAGTTAAAATATTAGGATGTTTAAATTCTTGACCGATAAAATTTTCAACGGCCAATCGCGCAGCATAACGAGCGCGGCTTTGGTTTTGGCGCTGGCTTCTCTGGCCAGCCGTTTTTTGGGTTTGTTGCGCGATCGGCTCCTGGCCGGGCAATTTGGCGCCGGCGATACCCTGGATGTTTATTACGCGGCTTTCCGCATTCCCGACACGGTTTATAACTTGCTGGTTCTGGGCGCGCTTTCGGCGGGGTTTATTCCGGTGTTCATCGGGTTGTGGAACAGGCCTTCGACAAGCTTAGGCAATAATAATTATTCCCCGAGCGATTTATCCCGAGCTGAGGCGAGGGAAGTCGAGGGGTCTAAAAACCGCCGGGAAGTTTGGGATTTTGTGAATAATGTTTTGAATATTCTGGGCCTGGGCCTCATGGTCGTGGCCGCCGTGTTTTTTATCTTCGCGCCGTTTTTTGTAAAACTTATCACGCCGGGATTTGGCACGGATAAAATGAATTTGACGGTTGCGCTGACGCGAGTAATGTTTTTAAGCCCCATATTGCTGGGCGCCAGTTCCATTTGGGGTGGAATCTTGCAGGGCGTGAAAAAATTTCTGATATTTTCTTTGACGCCCATATTTTATAATCTGGGCATAATTTTCGGCATTCTATTTTTGGTGCCGCGTTTTGGCATCTACGGCCTGGCTTGGGGCGTTGTTTTGGGAGCGTTTTTGCACATGGCGATTCAAATCCCGTCAATTTTGTCTTTGGGCTATAAATACCGGCCGATATTCAACTGGGCCGACAGCGCGGCCAGGCGTATGGCTAAATTGACCGTGCCGCGCATTTTGACTTTGGCGGTGGCGCAGATAAATTTTTTGGCGATAACGATTTTGGCTTCAACTCTGGCGGCCGGA
Source organism: Candidatus Portnoyibacteriota bacterium (assembly GCA_028688325.1). Taxonomy (GTDB): domain Bacteria; phylum Patescibacteriota; class Minisyncoccia; order Portnoybacterales; family GWB1-42-6; genus UBA8475. The sequence continues at coordinate 211,523 of JAQTYI010000002.1, read as the reverse complement.
AGTTTGGCGATATTCGACCTGTCTTACAATATTTACAGCTTTCCCCTGGGAATCTTGGCTGGATCGCTCGCTATGGCGGCTTTTCCGGCGCTAGCCGGAGACGCCAAGGCGGGGGATAAGAATGCTTTTGCCAAAACACTTTCCAGCACTTTTCGGCAGATACTTTTTTTGATAATTCCGGCCAGCGCGTTATTCATCGTTTTGCGCGCGCAAATTGTCCGCGTTATTTTAGGTACGGGCCGATTCAGTTGGGCCAACACGATTTCGGCCATCAACACTCTGGAGTTTTTAGTCGTCGGGCTTTTTGCCGAAGCGCTGAATTTGCTGCTGGTGCGGGGATTTTTTGCGCTGGAAGACACCAAGACGCCTTTCTGGCTGGGATTTTTAAGCTCTTTCGTGCGCATCGGTTTGGCGTGGTATTTTTCTTTCTCGTTGGGCGTGGCGGGGTTAGCGTTGGGTTATGCGCTCGGTGGCATTTTGAATATGGTATTGTTGTGGCTGTCTTTGGAGCGAAAAACCGGCCGGGCCTTTCCCGCTGATTCGGGAAAAAGCGGCGTAAGCAGCTTGCTGTTTGGTGAAATTTTTGCCAGCGGAGTAAAAATATTGTCGGCGTCTATTTTGACGGGAGTCGTTGCCTGGCGGGTTTTGTTGTTCATGGATAAATTTGTTGATACCCGCACCCTTTTGGGGCTGTTGGCGCAGGGGTTCATTGCCGGGATAGCCGGCTTGATAATTTATTTTCTGGCGGGACTCTTGTTGCGCTCGCCCGAGATGCAGATTTTCTGGCAAGCCATGAAGAATCGCTTGCCGTTCAAGCAAGTGGCGTCCGATAAAGAAATAATCCAGGATTAAATTATGGCCGCTCCCATCACTCATATTGTTTTGGCCAATAAAGTTTTTGACAAATATTTTTCCGGCAAAGACCGGAAGGAATTTTTTGTCGGCACAAGTTTTCCCGATATCCGGTATTACGATAACTTGGACAGAGAGAAAACCCATCAGGACGGCAAGAGCATCGAAGAAATAGCCAAAGAGGACTCTTTTTTCGCGGGTGCGCATTTCCATTCTTTGCTGGATGAAAGGTGGGGAAATTTTTATCGCTTGCTTAAAGACCATCCTTTCTATATCGAGCCGCATCATGTTTTGAGCGTTTCTTTGAAATTTTTACAGGACGAATTGCTGTATGACCGGTTCAGTGGCTGGACTGAATTGGCGGGATTTTTTGACGGCGTTTTGGAAGGAGAAAAGAAATTCGGCCTGCCCGAAAAAGACATTGTTCGCTGGCACGGATTTTTGCAAAAATATTTTATTGAAAGGCCCAGCGACAAGACCCGCGCGCTGGTTCTAGTGGATGGCGGATTTGATTTTGATTTTATCGACCAGGTTAATCTTTTCGTCGCGAAAATGCGGGGCGATGAAAAAATCGTCCAAGCGGCCAGGGATTTTTATGATAAATTCGATGGCCTGATTTAAGGTTGAAAAAAGAGCCGATCTGTGCCAGAATAAAGTCGTCTAAAAGGCGATTTTTTGTTTATGCCCCTCGACTTCCCTCAATTCTTATCGGGATAAATCGCTCGGGGTAAAGATAAAATGGAAAATATCAGCCCTTCGACAAGCTCAGGGTAAAGAAATAAAATGAATAACATCAGGAACTTCTGCATCGTAGCTCATATTGACCATGGCAAATCCACTTTGGCGGACCGTTTTTTGGAATTGACCGGCACCATCGAAAAAAGGAAGATGAAGGAGCAATTTTTGGATACCATGGAACTGGAGCGGGAACGCGGCATCACCATCAAGCTCCAACCGGTGCGAATGAGTTATCGCTTTGAAGGGCGGGATTATATGCTCAATCTCATAGATACTCCCGGGCATGTGGATTTTTCTTACGAGGTTTCCCGTTCTCTGGCCGCGGTTGAAGGCGCTATTTTGCTGGTGGATGCGACCAAGGGTGTGCAGGCGCAAACCCTGGCAAACCTGTATCTGGCGCAGCAGCAGGGCTTAACCATTGTGCCGGCGATAAATAAAATTGATTTGCCGGGAGCGCGGGTTGAGATGGTGGAAGACGAGATAAAAGAACTGCTGGGCCAAAACGCACAAATTTACAAAATTTCCGGCAAGGAAGGCGTTGGTGTTGAAGAATTGCTGCAGACGGTGATAAAAAAAGTGGCGCCGCCCAAGATCGATGCGGATAGGCCTTTTCGCGCCTTGGTTTTTGATTCCAATTACGACGCTTATAAGGGTGTTTTAGCATATGTCCGGATAGTCGACGGCCGGATCAAACGCGGAGATAAAATAATGTTTATGGCCAGCGGTGCGAAAGTTGAGGCGATAGAAGTCGGCATTTTCACGCCAGCGTTAAAGGCGGCAGAGGAATTGCGCGCCGGCGAAATAGGATATATAGCCACAGGCCTCAAAGAGGTGGCGCTATGCCGCGTTGGCGATACAATGACCGTTACCGGCTCTTTCGATGTTGAACAGCTGCCCGGATACAAAGAACCAAAGCCGATGGTCTTTGCCAGTTTTTACCCGGCGGTGCTGGAAAAGCAGGAGGCGCAGGATTACAACCAGCTTCGCGACGCGCTGTCCAAGCTGAAACTGAGCGACGCGGCACTGGTCTTTGAGCCAGAAAGTTCCGATGCTTTGGGACGGGGATTTAAGTGCGGATTTTTGGGCATGCTGCATTTGGAAATAGTTTCCGAACGCCTGCGCCGGGAATATAATCTGGATCTGATCGTGACAACGCCCAGCGTGGTCTATCGGGTGAAAAAAAAGAACAGGGAGGAGCTTGTTATTTATTCTCCGCAAAAGCTGCCCGACCCCAGCGTCATCGACGAAATTCGCGAGCCCTGGGTCAAATTGGAAGTAATCGGGCCCAGCGAATATCTGGGGGTTATTATGAAGTTGTTGCAATCGACCGGTGGCGCTTATCTGGACACGCAGTATCTTGGCGCGCAGCGCGTGGTGATTTCCTATGAGGCGCCGCTGCGGGAGATCATCGTAGATTTTTATGACAAATTAAAAAGCGCCACTTCTGGCTATGCTTCTATGGGTTATGAGCTTTTGGGCTGGCGCAAGGATGACTTGGTGCGCTTGGATATTCTGGTGGCGCAAGATCCCATTGAGGCGTTCGCGCGCATAATTCCGCGCCACAAGGCCGCAGGCGAAGGCCGAGCTATCGTTGAGAAGCTAAAAGAGATATTGCCGCCGCAGATGTTTGCGGTGGCCTTGCAGGCGGCGGTTGGCGGAAAGATCGTGGCGCGCGAGGACTTAGCCGCCCGGCGCAAAGATGTTACGGCCAAACTTTACGGCGGAGATGTGACGCGAAAAAATAAATTATTGGATAAGCAGAAGAAAGGGAAAAAGAAAATGCGCGACCGCGGAAGCGTCAATATTCCGCAGGAAGTGTTTTTGAAGGTGCTGAAAAAGTGACATTATTGAAAATAATGTCATCCTGAGTGAAACGAGGGATCTCGCGGGAGCGAAGCGACCCGCGCAACAATCTCGCATACGCGAGAGATCCCTCACTGCGTTCGGGATGACAATAAATTTAATTGTTATTTTTCGTATGCGCGAGAAATAAAAAAACCGCCCAATGGCGGATTTGAAAAATCGTTCAGCTCTGTTATTATTTAAAACAGCGGCGCCAGGGTGAAGGCGAGCATGCTGAAGACCACGATAGCCGTGGCAATAATTAAGAAAAGTTTGGCTCCTTTTGAGCGGCGCGTGAAATCCATATATTCATTTTAGCAAATTGATGCCAGAAAACAAGCTAAAAAAACTTCTCACTTCCCGGGCCTTTCTTTTTTTGCTGCTGCTGGCTTTTACTTGGCTGAGCTTAGTTCTGGTCAAAGCGTTTTATAAAAGGCGCCAGATGGACCAGGAAATTGGCGCGCTTAAAGCCGAGATAGACAAGATGGATAAAAAGGGGCAGGAACTGGACCAATTGCTAAGTTATTTTAACAGCCAGGCGTATTTGGAAAAAGAGGCCAAAGACAAGCTGAATTTGAAAAAAGAAGGGGAGAGTGTAGTCATTGTGCCTGATGTTTCAGCCGACCAGCCGGGTGCTGCTGAGCAAAATAATTCCAATCAAACACCGCAACCCAGCGAACCGGCCAAGAACAATAATCCGGTGAAATGGTGGAAATTTTTATTTAAACGATGAAGATGCACGCAGGGCTTATAAATACTACAGTATACTAGTATACTGTAGTATTTATAAAGGATGTCTTTTCCTGCATTATATTTGTTTTTCACCCTGTTAAATTTTGCGGGTGTGGTTCAATGGCAGAACGCGACCTTCCCAAGGTTGAGACGAGGGTTCGATTCCCTTCACCCGCTCCAGATATATAAATAGGCGCGAGCCAACTGCTTGGCTCGCGCGGGGAATTGAACGCCGGAGAAATTTTATCAACAGATAAAATTGCGAGGCGGTGGCCAGGCCGAGGAGTCCGCAATTGCGGGGCGATGAGAGCCGAGGTCGACTCCCTTCGCCCGCTTAAGAATAGTTAAAAAAGGGGCTCTTTGGCCCTTTTCTTTTTTTGTAAAAAATGATAAAGTGAGGGAGAAAAATGGGCAATATTTTACCCCGCCGGAGCCGGAGTAGCTTCCCGTAAAGTCGCCTGCGGCGACCACGGGACAAGCAGTAATAAGGCAAACGCTTCGCTCGTCCCGCACCTTTTGATGCCGAGGTAGCTCAACGGTAGAGCAACGGTATCGTAAACCGTAGGCTGGAGGTTCAAATCCTCTCCTCGGCTCCAAAAGGTGCGGGATAAACTTCAGCCACGGTTCAATTCCGACCATCGGCTCCGCGTAAAATTTGACGGGGTGAAGCAGAAGATAGCCCTTCGACTCGCTTCACTTGCTCAGGGCATATTTTTTAAAATTATGGAAACCATCAATTTCAAAAAACAATTGGAGGCATTAACCGACCGGATCCAAAAGATCAAGGACTGCCTTTGACTTGGTCGCGCAAAAACACAAGATTGCGGGAATAGAAAAGCAGATGGAAGATGTCAATTTTTGGCAGGATCACGAGCGGGCGGGTAAGTTAAGCCAGGAATTGGCGGAGCTTAAAGAAAATCACGCCAAGTGGGAAGAAATCGAAACTGCCGCACAATTGCTGGCAATGGAAGTGGCGGAATATCAGGGCGAAGAAGACGAAACAAAAACCAAAAAACTGGCCAAAGAATTTGGGGATCTGGAAAAAATTGTCGCGCAGGAAGAGAAAAAAACTTTTTTCGCTTTTCCGTACGCCAGAAACAACGCGATATTGTCTATTTATAGTGGCGCGGGCGGAACAGAAGCGCAGGACTGGGCGCAGATGCTGCTAAGGATGTATCAGCGATACGGCGAACGCGCCGGGTTCAATGTCAAAACTTTGCATATCCACGAAGGCCAAGAAGCGGGCATAAAAAATGCCACACTGGAATTTCGCGCCCCGTATGCCTACGGATTTTTAAAAAACGAGAGCGGTGTGCACCGGCTGGTGCGCTTATCGCCGTTCAACGCTAACAATTTGCGCCATACCTCTTTCGCGCTGGTTGAGGTGATGCCGGAAATGGAAGGCGCGGCCGATGTGCAGATAAAACCGGAAGAGTTGCGAATAGACACTTTTCGCTCTTCGGGCCCGGGTGGGCAGAATGTGAACAAGGTGGAAACCGCGGTGCGCATAACGCATATTCCCACCGGCATTGCCGTGGCGGCCCAAAGCGAGCGCTCGCAAAGCGCCAACAAAGAGCAGGCGATGAAAATTCTGGTGAGTAAGCTGTATCTGCTGGAAATCCAAAAGAAAGAGAAGGAAATTGCGGGCTTGCGTTCGGGCATTCAAAGCGGGGAAGGCACGGCGGAGTGGGGCGGCCAGATACGAAATTATGTTTTGCATCCCTATAAACTTGTCAAAGACCTGCGCACGGGCGTAGAATCAAAGGAGCCGGATGAAGTGCTGGATGGGAAATTAGATGAATTTATAGATTCAGAGATTAGATTAAAATAAATATTCATCTACTTTTCTGTAATCAGAAAAGTAGCAAAAGAGTTCCCGCCCGACGATAAAATTTTGATAAATTCGGATTCGCCTCGCTAAAATTGCCGCGGACAACTCGGTTCGCTCCGCTCCCTCGTCCCACTGGCAATTTTAGACGCTTGGCTCATCGCGAATTTATAACAAAATTTTTCGTATGGGCGGAGAAAATGAGGTATAATTAGATATACATGATAGTTTTCCAAAAAATCTCCAAAATTTACGACGGCTGCACTGCGTTAAATAACATCGATTTGACGATTAAAGCCAAAGAATTCGTTTCTTTGGCCGGGCCGTCTGGCGCGGGTAAATCAACCTTGCTTAAATTGCTTATCGGCGAAGAAAAGCCGAGCAAAGGCAAACTTTTTTTAGATAAACAGAATATCCACTTGGTGAAGGAAAAAGATATGCCGAAATTGCGCCGCAAGATCGGCATGGTGTTTCAGGATTTTCGTTTGCTTTCGGACAGGACGGCTTATGAGAATGTAGCTTTCGCCATGGAAGTGGCTGGCGCCACGGACAAGGAGATAAAACAGGATGTGCCCCAGCTTTTGGAGCTGGTGGGATTGGTGGATAAATTAAATCAATTTCCGCATCAGCTTTCCGGCGGCGAAAAACAACGCGTGGCCATTGCTCGCGCGCTCATTCATCGTCCGTCCGTTATTTTAGCCGATGAGCCCACGGGAAATCTGGATTTGCTCAATTCCTGGGATATCGTTCGTTTGCTGCAAAAGATAAATGAGCTTGGCACGACGATAATTCTGGCCACGCACGACCGCGAAATAATAAATAACCTGGGCCGGCGCGTGATAACCTTGGATAAAGGAAGGGTGATAAGGGATGAAGCGAATGGACGGTATATATTATAAAATAATAACACCAATTGTCATCCCGGGCTTGACCCGGGATCCAGAATCAAATTTGCCGCTTTTTTGGCGGCAAAAAAGCGGCGGAAAAAACCGCCGCCCGACGATAAAATTTTGATAAATTCGGATTCGCCTCGCTAAAATTGCCGCGGACAACTCGGTTCGCTCCGCTCCCTCGTCCCACTGGCAATTTTAGACGCTTGGCTCATCGCGAATTTATAACAAAATTTTTCGTATGGGCGGAGAAATCAAAAGTTAATTTTTATGTTCAAAACAACCCTGTTCCGCATCGTTAAATCCGGCTGGCAGAGTTTCGTTAGAAACTACTGGCTGAGCGCCGCCACGGTGGCCGTGATGATTCTGGCGCTTTTTGTTATCGCCGGACTCACGCTTTTTAATGTTATGACGCAGGCGGTGGTGGCGAATTTGCAAAACCGGGTGGATGTGAGCGTATATTTCAACAAAGATACGGAAGAGGCGAAAGTTTTGTCGGTGCGCCAGGAACTGGTCGCTTTGCCGGAGGTCAAAAGCGTGGACTATGTTTCGCAAGGCGAAGCGTTGAAAAGGTTCCAGGAACTGCATAAAAATAACCAGGTTTTACTGCGGAGCTTGCAGGAGCTGGATCAAAATCCACTGGAGGCGAGCTTGAACATCAAAGCCAATCAGGCCTCTCAATATGAAGCGATTTCCGATTATTTGTCGCAGGACAGATTCCAAGGAATAATCGATAAGATAAATTATAAACAAAATAAAGACATAATCGGCCGCTTAACGCGCCTGACCGGAAACATTCAGATGGGCGGGTTTGTCATTTCGTTGTTTTTGGGGCTGCTGGCGCTGTTGGTTACTTTCAACACCGTGCGCTTGACGATGTACACTTGGCGCGAAGAGATTTCCGTGATGCGCTTTGTAGGCGCGGACAACTGGTTTATTCGCGGGCCGTTCGTGGTTGAGGGGGTGCTGTATGGCATTGCTTCGGCCATGACGACGATTATCGTTATTTTCCCCATCCTTTATTTTATTTCGCCCAAGATTACCAACTTCTTGCCCGAAGTGGACCTGCTGTTTTTCTACCAAACCAATTTTTGGCAATTTATTTTGTTGCTTTTCGGCATCGGCATCGTTTTGGGCGGCGTTTCCAGCTTAATCGCGATTCGCAGATATTTGAAGGCGTAAAAACGGCAGAGCGGACGAGTAAAAAACAGAAATGCCAAACTTGTCATTCCCGCCTCTTCGGCGGGATATTCGGTGAAACATTCCGAGATCGTCTAATGGTAGGACAGCGGCCTTTGAAGCCGTTAATCGGGGTTCGAATCCCTGTCTCGGAACAAAATAAAAAATAAAATTAATGTCAGAATAATAAAAACGCCGAAGGCGCAGAGCTTGGGAGCAGAAAAATGAAAATGAAGCAAAAAAAAGAATTGACGGATTTTTTAAAAAACGAAGGAGCTTTAAAGTCCGCCGGGGTTATTGCCGCATTTGAAGCAGTTGACCGGCGTGATTTTGTGCCGGAAGAAATGAAAAATGCGGCCTATTTTGACGAGCCCTTGCCCATCGGTTTTGGCCAAACCATCTCGCAGCCCTCAACCGTGGCATTTATGCTTGAGCATTTGGGCGCGCAGGAAGGGGACATTATTTTTGATGTGGGCTCCGGCTCTGGTTGGCAGGCGACGCTTCTGGCGCATCTTGCGGGAGCGGCCGGCAAGGTTTACACCGCCGAAATTTTGCCGGAACTTTGCGAATTCAGCGGGGAGAACATAAAAAAATATCCGGCGCTGGCCGGGCGCATTGTTTCCGAATGCGGCGATGCTTCTTTGGGCGTGGCGGACCTGGCCCAGCAGGAAAGCATAGACAAAATCATTGCCGCCGCGTCACTGGATGAAGTGCCGGCCGCGTGGCGGGCGCAATTGAAAGTGGGCGGAAAAATGATCTATCCCGGCCGGGACTCGCTTATTGAAGAAACCAAAATCAACGGTAATGAATTTAAAAAAATTGAGTATCCGGGTTTCGTTTTTGTGCCCTTTGTAAAAGGATAATTTTAGTAAAAAATATTTGAGTATTAAAAAAGCTCTTCATTTCGAGGAAAATAAAAAAGTTATCAGGTATAATTAAATTTTATGGTTGAGGTCAAAGTTTTAATAGAGGGTTATACATCAGCGGACTCGGGGGAAGAAAAAATCTGCGCGACGATTTCGTTGATAAAAGACGGGGATAATAAGATTGTCGTTGACCCGGGTGTTTTGGAAAACCAAAAAATGCTGGTTGATAAATTGAAAGAAGGGGGATTGAGTATTAGTGATATAACCGCCGTTTTTTTAACCCATTCCCACATTGACCATTACAGAAATATCGGGATGTTTCCGGAAGCAAAAACCTTGGAATATTATGGGTTATGGGATAGAAATACCGTTCGGGACTATCAGGAGCAATTCAGCGAGAATATCAGAATAATAAAAACGCCGGGGCACAGTTATGATGCCTTAACTTTTTTAGTCAAAACGGCTGACGGCGTTGTCGCTGTTTGCGGGGATGTTTTTTGGGAAAAGGATCTTCCCGAGGAAGATATTTATGCTTCGGATAAGGAAAAATTAAAAGAGAGCAGGAAGATTGTTTTAGAGTCGGCCGACTGGATAATTCCTGGCCACGCGGGAATATATAAGGCAAAATAGCGGGGAATAAGCACGGGATTAGCTATTTTCCGTAAAATAGGGTAGAGTGAATTATCGGTTTACAGAGTCCGTCCAGGGCTCTTATTTTTATATTTATGGCGCAAAACGGAATGCTATTAAGATTCGACAAGGTGTCTTTCGGCTACGGCCCGCAAAAACCCATATTGGATGAAGTCGTTTTTTCGGTGCGGCGCGGAGCGAAGCTTACCTTGATGGGGCAAAACGGCTCGGGTAAAAGCACGCTTTTCCATCTAATAACCGGTGAAGAGAAACCGGAGGGCGGCCAGATAAATATGGAGCAGAAACCGGCGGTGGCTCTGGCGCGCCAAGTTATCGCGCGCGACCAGATGAAACTGACCGTGCGGGAATTTTTTGCCGAATGTTTCAAGGAAAAAAAATATGATCTGGATCTGCGGATAGAGGAAATTTTGAAAGTGGTGAATCTCCACGCGCCGCTGGATAAGGCGGTCAAATCATTTTCAGGTGGCCAGCAAGCGCGGTTGCTTTTGGCCTCGGCGCTTATCCAAGACCCGGATCTGCTGTTGCTGGATGAGCCGACCAACAATTTGGATAAAGAAGGCATCGCGCATCTGACGCGGTTTTTGATAGATTACAAAAAAACCTGCATCGTTATTTCCCATGACGCCGATTTTTTGAATTCTTTCACCGGCGGGGTTTTGTATCTGGATGTTTTCACTCATAAGATAGAGCAATATGTGGGCGACTATTTTGACGCGGTGAGCCAGATCGCCGTTCGGATAGAAAAAGAAGAGATGAAAAACGCGCAACTGGCCAAAGAAATCCAGGAAAACAAGGACAAGGCCAATTTTTTTGCCAACAAGGGAGGCCGGATGCGTCTTTTGGCCAAACGCATGCGCGACAAAGCCGAGGAACTGGAGGAAGAAAAAGTGGATGTCCGTCGGGAAGATAAAACTATCCGGCCTTTTGTCATTCCGAGCCAGCCGAACTTGTCGGGCGAGATAGTCAAAATATCTTCGTATACGGCTTTTAAAAACCACAAGCTCGTGACGCGCCCCTGCGCCGTTTCGATGAGAAAAAAAGAGCATCTGCTGCTGGCCGGGCCAAACGGCATCGGCAAAAGCACTTTTTTGGAATCGCTGGCGCGGGGAACGGCCAAGGGAATCGAGATCGCGCCCGGTACTTCCATCGGCTACTACCGCCAGGATTTTTCCACGCTTAATTTCGAGCATACGGTTTATGAGTCGCTTTCTTCCGTTATGAAGGGCGACAACGACCACGATCTGCGTTCACCGGCCGCCGGTTTTTTGATAAACAGCGAATTGATGAAATCAAAAGTGGGAAGCTTATCTGAAGGGCAAAAGGGTTTGGTGGCTTTTGCCCAGCTTGTTTTGCAAGAGCCGGGCTTGTTAATTTTGGACGAACCGACAAACCATATTAACTTCCGCCATTTACCCATGATTGCCCAGGCGCTGGATAAATACGAAGGCGTGATGATATTGGTGAGCCATGTGCCGGATTTTGTTAAACAGATTAAAATCGATGAAATTTTGGATCTGGGAAAATAGGTTTTATTTTTGACCGGTTTAATTGCAGATTTATCTTTTTTAGAGAGAGTGTTATCATTAAGATGATAATGCTTGTTTGCTGTTTCCACGAAGGCATACAACAAATGCGGGGAGGGCCTGGATCCCGGGTCAAGCCCGGGATGACAAAGTACTAATAATATAATAATAAAAACCTATGCACGGATTTTTTGACAATATTGAAAAAGCGGCCTTGGGAAATGCCAATTTCCGCCAGGTCTTATATACTGGCAAGCACAGCCAGCTGGTGCTGATGTGTCTAAAGCCCAAAGAGGAAATAGGCATGGAAGTTCATACTGATAACGACCAATTTTTTAGGTTTGAGAAGGGTCAGGGCAAATGCATTATCGACGGCAACGAATACGACTTGGCGGACGGCTCGGCCATTGTTGTTCCGGCGGGCGCCCAGCATAATGTCATCAATGTTTCCGAGACCGATGACCTGAAACTTTATACTATCTATTCTCCGGCCCATCATAAAGACGGCGTTGTCCGCGCCACCAAGGCGAAGGCAGAAACCGACTCGCCGGAATTTGACGGCCGGACAAGCGAATAAAAAATGGATAGGATAAAAATTTTATTCGGCGATATAAAGTTTTTACGGATATTTATTTGCGGGCTGTTTATCGCGGCAGCCGGCGCTATATTGATATTAAGGCCGCAGCTTGGCGCGGCTTTTTTTTATTTTAAAGAAGACAAGCCGGTGGCCATTGGGGCTCCGGCCGGTCCGTCGGCTGAGCCGTCCGCGGCTTCGGCCGAAGAAATAAAGCTTCTATTTTTGGGAGATTTGATGTTCGACCGTTCTATCCGGCAGGCGGCCGCAAAGAACGGCAATGATTTTATTTTTGCCAAGATAACCGATCTACTGGCCGGCCACGACCTTGTTGTCGCAAATTTAGAAGGCCCAATAACCGATAACCGGTCCGTCAGCATTAGCAGCTTGCCGGGCAACCCCAACAATTATATTTTTACTTTTGACCGAAGTTTAGCTATCGCTTTATTCAATAATAACATCCGGCTGGTTAGCTTGGGCAATAACCATATTTTAAATTTTAACCAAGCGGGACTGGACGCGACCAAGCAATATCTAAGCGGCGCAGGCGTGGAGTATTTTGGCGAGCCCGCCGGACCGAGTTCGGTTTTGCCAAATATAAAAAGTGTCGTAAAAAACATAAAAGGCGTAAAAATTGCTTTTGTAAATTATAATCAATTTATCGGCAACACGGCGAGCGAACAGGCGGCAACAGTTGAAGAAATAAAAAAAATTAAAGTACGGGCGAATGTCGTTATAGTATACACGCATTGGGGAACAGAATATGACGGTGAGGCCAATAGCGCCATAAAAAACTTGGCGCATGAATTTATCGACGCGGGCGCGGATTTGGTCATTGGTTCGCATCCTCATGTAATTCAGAACGCGGAAGAATATCAGAGCAAGAAAATATATTATTCGCTCGGCAATTTCGTTTTTGACCAGTATTTCAGCGAAACGGTTAGGCGGGGCTTGGCCGTTATCTTAAAAATTAACGGCACTACGAAACAATTTAATTTTGAAGAAAAGCAAGTGTATTTGCAAACCGACGGACAGGTGGCTTTAATGGAATAATGGTATAATGTAAATATATGGAACTGAAATTTCCCAAAAGATTTTTATGGGGTGCGGCGACGAGCTCCCATCAGGTTGAGGGCGGCAATATCAATGATTGGAGCGAGTGGGAAAAGAAAAACGCAGAGCGCCTCGCGCGAAACGCCAGTCAAAAGGCCTGGCCGGATTTTATTTTGAAAAGCTATCCCAATCCCTTGCAGGAAGAAAATTATATTTCGGGCGGGGCCTGCGATCATTACAATCGTTTCAACGAAGATTTTGATATTGCCAAATCGCTGGGCCATAACGCCCACCGTTTTTCCATTGAATGGAGCCGCATCGAGCCGGAAGAGGGGAAATTTGATGAAAAAGAAATTGAGCATTATCGAGAAGTTATAAAATCCTTGCGCGAGAAGGGAATGGAGCCGTTTGTGACGCTGTGGCATTGGACCTTGCCGCTATGGATTCGCGATATTGGCGGTTGGAAAAATAAAAAAACCATCGGATATTTTGCGCGCTACGCAGATAAAATGGCTGAAACGCTGGGCGGCGAAGTGAAGTTTTGGATAACCTTGAATGAAACCAATGTTTACGCGGGCCATAGTTATTTTAAAGGCATCTGGCCGCCGGGAAAAAAATCGTTGATCAAATATTTGTGCGCCAACCATCACTTGTCGCGAGCGCATATCGCCGTTTACGGATCCATGAAAAAAATGCATCCGGCCGCGCAAATCGGCGTGGCGCAAAATATGATGCATTTTACCGGTTTTGGCGCGGGTATCAAAAATTATGTCTACAATTTTTTCTTTTTAAATTCCATCAGGCAACACCAGGATTTTATCGGCATCAATTACTATAAATCAGATGGGGAGGCCAAGGAATATTCGGATATGGGCTGGCCTATAGATGCGAAAGGATTTAGTGAAGTTTTAAAAGATGCCGGCCGTTACGAAAAACCTCTTTATGTTCTGGAAAATGGCATCGCCGACGCCAAAGATGACAGGCGGGGTAATTTCATCAAAGAATACATTAAAGCAATGAAAAAAGCGATGGACGGCGGCGCGGATGTGCGCGGATATTTTTATTGGTCGCTGCTGGATAATTTCGAGTGGGACAAGGGTTTTTGGCCGCGGTTTGGGTTGGTGGAGATAGATTATAAAAATCTGGAACGCAAGGTTCGGCCCAGCGCCCTGGAATATGCTAAAATATGTAAAGAAAATAAATTGATCATATGACTTGGATAATTTTTGCCGTACTCGGTTATTTTCTGTACTCTCTGACTACCGTCAGCAATAAATTCTTGCTGCGCCAGCGCGCTACCACCAAACCCCTGGTCTTCACTTTTTGGGTGTGCCTCTTCAGTATTATAACTTTTATATTGGCGCCTTTCGGCCTGCATTGGCCGGGTTGGGGCTGGATAGCTTTTGATTTATTGACTGGTCTGGTCTTTTTCGGCTCGTTATGGTCTTTTTATCATGCTTTGGATATCAACGAGGCCTCGCGCACAGCGTCATTTTTCGGCGGGCTCACGCCGATATTCGTTTTATTTTTTTCGTATTTATTTTTGGGAGAAGAATTGGGAAAGATGCAGTTAGCGGCTTTTCTTGTCTTAACGCTGGGCGGTTTTTTGATCTCTCTTGAAAAGGGCAAAGATGGTTTTCGGGAGCGCCTCAAGGGCTGGTGGTTTTTTGCTCTGACCATAATTTTGCACGCGGCGTATTTCGTGATGCTGAAACATCTTTTTATTTACCAGGATTTTATCACTGGTTTTGTTTGGTCGCGTATGGGGCTGGTTCTGGCGGCGCTGGTCATTTTGCTCAATCCTGCTTGGCGCAAGACGATTTTCGGCTCGGCGCGCGAGGCTTCGGCCGGCGTTGATTTTCTGATGCTGGGCAGCAAGATTGTGGCGGGGCTGGGTTCTTTTTTCATCAGCTTGGCTATCGCCAAAGGCAATGTTTCTCTGGTTAACGCTTTGCAGGGTTCGGAATACGCATTTTTATTTTTTCTGACGATCTTGCTTTCCAGTAAATTCCCCAATATTTTGCGCGAAAAGCTGAACGGGGCGATTATCGCGCAAAAGATCGCAGCGATATTTTTCATCTGTTTGGGCTTGGCTTTGATAGCTTTATAACCAGGCAGTAGAAATTCGATGGGGTATTTCAGTCCGATGGTATCATTTTTACGAGTAATCCTTTTTAATAATTATTGCTTGGCTTGGTAAAAAATAAATTTATTCAATCGAATTTTCACTGCCTGGTATGAAAAAACGCTACATATTTTTAATAATTGTTCTGCTGTCGACCGCGGGCTTGGCATTTTTGGGTCGGCAGACCGCTGACCCAAACAGGAAAATCGTTTGGGCCGCGACTTTCGATGACGATTTTGCGATAAAACTCGGGCTTGATTGGCAAAAGGCCTTTACGGAAATTTTGGACGATCTAAAGGTCAGAAAAATTCGGCTGGTGGCGCATTGGACCGAAGTTGAGCCGCAAGAGGGAAAATTCGATTATTCCAAACTTGATTGGCAGGTCGCAGAGGCCCAAAAGCGCAAGGTGCGGATAATTATGGCCGTGGGATCTAAGCTGCCGCGCTGGCCCGAATGCCATATTCCCGATTGGGCCGCCAATAACAGGCAAAATATGCTTTTAAAATATATTGAAGCCACGGTTAATCGGTATAAAGGTAATTCGTCTATTGCTGCTTGGCAAGTGGAAAACGAGCCGTTTTTGCCTTTTGGCGAATGCCCCAAATCGGATGCGCAATTTCTGGATAAGGAAATAGCGTTAGTCAAAAAACTAGACGCCCGGCCCATAGTTATCACGGATAGCGGTGAACTCAGTATTTGGGTGCCGGCCGCCGGCCGGGCCGATATTTTCGGCACAACAATGTATCGCTGGGTTTGGAATCAGTATTTGGGTTCTTACAAATATCCGATCCCACCGAGCTTTTTCCGTGTCAAAGAAAGATTGGCGCGCTTGTTCGTGGGCCGGCAAAAGCCGTTTATGGTCATCGAATTGCAAGGCGAGCCATGGACGCATAAGCAAATTTATGAAATTCCCGTTTCCGAGCAGCTAAATCTTATGCCCTTGCCCGAATTTAACGCGACGATCGATTATGCTCGCCAGACGGGATTTTCGGAGTACTATTTTTGGGGAGCGGAATGGTGGTATTATTTAAAGCAGCAGGGGCACCCGGAATATTGGGACAGAGTTAAGGAGCTGATAAATTATTAATCGAATAATTTTATTATTAATGCCAAAGCTCCAATGACTAATGTTTAATGAAATGACCAATGCCTCTAAATTTTGCGTTTGGCATTAAGATTTCCATTTGTCATTAGACATTAGGATTTAGACATTTTTATGTATTACATCGGTTTCGACATCGGTGCGTCCAGCATCAAAGCCGTGCTGGCCAGGGATCGCCAGATAATAAAAAGCGGCGTTCGCGACTTGCCGGGCGATCTGGAAAATTTATTGCTGGCGCTGATAAAAATGCATACAGAGCTCATTGCCGGACTCGGCCACGAGGAAATCGGCGGCGTGGGTTTTGGTTTGGCCGGGGCTATGGACTTGGAGCGTAAAATAATGCTGAACAGCCCCAATATCAAATATTTGAACGGCCAGCCCGTCAAGGAATTGCTGGAAGGAAGGTTCCGCGGTCATCGGCTAAAAATCGAGCACGATGCGCATTGTTTTTTACTGGCGGAGAAAGAAGCCGGTTTGGCTAAAAATATGAAGAATGTTTTTTATCTGACGCTGGGTTCGGGTATCGGCGGAGCTTTTATGATAAACGGGCAGATTGTGGCCGGTTCACACGGCGCGGCCGGCGAAGCGGGGCATATGATAATGGATATGGAAAAATATACCGGCTGGGAGGAATTGGGCGCCAATAAATTCATTAAAAATATTTTGGGCGTCGGTTCGGCCGAAGCGGAACAAAGGCGGCGCGGCGGCGACAAAAAAGCGGAGGCGGCTTTTACTCATCTGGGCAAAAATTTGGGGGTAGGCATCGCCAATATCATCAATATTTTTGATCCCGAAGCCATAATCATAAATGGGGGAATAAGCGCGACCGCCGGAATGCTTTGGCCGGGCATTGAAGAAGGCGTTGACAAATTCGTTGTTTCGCCGGCTGCCAAAAAAACGCAAATTTTATTGAGTGAACTCGGTCAATTCGGCGGGGCGCTCGGCGCGGCGATATTGGTCGAAAAACAAGGATTATGAATATTTTTTTAAGTATTTTAATCTACAGTTTCGTCGCCGGTTTGGCGGCTATGGGCGGCGTTTATCTGGTTTATTTTTTTGGCGCTCGGGCTAAAAAAAGCTTGGTTTTATTTGTGAGTTTTGCGGTGGGAGTTTTAATGGCCAACGCTTTTTTGCATTTGCTGCCCGAAGCCGCGCAAACAACGGCGCTTTGGCCGTACGGGGCGCTGGGCGCGATAATTTTTTTCTATCTGATAGAACAGGTGATAATAATTCATGCCTGCTACGAAGAGGGTTGCGAAACACACTCGCTTGGACACATGGGACTTTTTGGCATCGGCTTCCATTCGTTAATTGACGGGCTAACAATCGGCATCGCGTTCCAGGCCGGTTTTAATGTCGGCCTTTTGGCTTCTTTGGCGATCGTCTTCCATAAAATTTCCGAAGGCAGCTGCCTTTATGTTCTATTGCTGGGCGGGCGTTTTTCCCAAAGCAAGGCGTTATTTTTTTCTTGGCTTGTGGCGTTGGCCACGCCGCTTGGCGCTATGCTGGCGTATTTTTTTACAGCTCAGCTGGCCGGCCAAACTCTGGGCCTGCTGCTGGCGGGCGCGGCCGGAGCTTTTATTTATATCAGCGCTTCGGACCTGGTGCCCCTTACCCACAAAGAGCATAATTGGAAAAACGGTTTTATGATGCTGCTTGGCGTGGGATTTATTTTGTTGATAAGCAAGTTTATTTAATAATTTGGATTATAATTTAATAATAAATTTTTGATATGAAAAAAATAATTTTATTAGCCGGTATCGCGATTCTGATTTTATCGGTAGCCGGAGCAGCCCTTTTTTTGAACAATAAAAATTTGTCGTTTGGCGCATTGGAGGTTTTGGCCAACGACAGCGTGGTGGTGGAAGTAATCCAAGGCCAGGCCAAAATAACCATGGAGGGGCAAGAAAAGGTTTTAACCGCGCCGGCCAGCCAGGAAATCGCCAAAGGCGCCAAGGTGGAGACCTTGGCTGACGGCCAGGCCAATATTATTTTTTCCAGCGGCAGCGTGGCGCGCTTGAACGGCGCCACTTCGGTTGATCTGAACGAT
This sequence comes from Candidatus Portnoyibacteriota bacterium, assembly GCA_028688325.1. GTDB lineage: Bacteria > Patescibacteriota > Minisyncoccia > Portnoybacterales > GWB1-42-6 > UBA8475. Next base: position 193,518 of record JAQTYI010000002.1, on the reverse strand, counting down.
TACCAGTCCTTGAAGCAAAATATTAAAATTAAGCTTTATTTAAACAGCGGCAATTTATGGTCGCGCGTGCAGCGTTTGTTGGATGTTGCCAATGAATATGAAGTTAGGACCTCAAACACGGTGGCGGTGGTGAGGGGGACGGTGTTTAATGTCTCCCGGCTCAATAATCAGACAAAAGTGAGCGTTTTAGACAGCAAGATTTCGGTGGCGGCGATCGATAGCCAGACCGGCCAGGCCTTGCCCGGCGGCCAAACGGACATTGAGGCGGGCAATTTTGTCCAGATAGACAGCGCTGATTTGCCTTCCGCGCAAAAACCATTGGCGCCGCAAACCATTGCTCCGCAGGACTTGCAGCAACCATGGTATCAGGAAAATTTAAAGAATGATAAAAAAATTGACGGAGCGCTGGCAAATTTTGGCAACAGCATTTCCCGGAGTCAGCTTAAAGAAATTCTGCCGGCGGTTGTTTTGCTGAATATTAAAACAACTTTAAAAAAAGACCTGTTAAAAAATAAATCGGCTGACGCACAGCCGTCTGTTTCAACTTCGGCCGCGCCGTCAGCCAGCGTTAGTCCTGTCGTTTCAAACAAGCCAACCAGGGCGCCAAAACCCGCTCCGGTTTCTTCGTTGGACATTAAACAAAGATTAGCTATAATCGGCGTGTCGCCGGTCGCCGCGCCGGGTAATGGTTATCAATATGCCCGTTTAACCATTAATGGCGCCGGTTTTTCTTCAGGTTGCCAGGCGTTTTTAGGTTCTCGCGCCTTGCAGAATATGAAATTAGTCAGCGTCGCTGTTTTGGAGGGAACATTGGGCGCGGATATCGCGCCGGAGGTCTATGATATCTCCGTTGATTGTGAAGGACAAAAAGTTGTTTTGCCAAAGGCCTTTAATGTTTACAAGCCAAAATGACGCCTCGGCTCAAAAGATTTTTAATCAGCGTTTTTTTAAGCTTGTTTGTCGCTTTATTTTTTGGCGTTGCTTTTTGGCTAGGAATTTTTGGCACCTGGCAGGCTAAGCTCAATGATAAGCTTTTTTTGAAGCGCCAGCCATCCGGCGAAATTTTACTGGCGGCTATTGATGATAAAAGTTTGGCTGCTATCGGGCAGTGGCCATGGCCGCGCGCGGTGCACGCCCAGTTTTTAAATAATTTGGCTTTAGCCGCTCCCAAGGCGGTCGGCTACGATGTCATTTTCAGCGAACCGTCAAAATTTGGCGCGCCGGACGATCAGAGCTTCAGCAATGCTTTGAGGCGCCTTAAAGTGGTTTTACCGTTGGAGGGCCAGCCGTTGGAAATTAAAAAAAATCAGCCGGCAGCGGCCGCCAACTTAATTGAGCCGTTAAAAGTTTTTTTAGACAATGCCGCCAAGCAAGCGCATGTTAATGTTTTGTCCGATGATGACGGCCTGGTGCGGCGTTTGCCTGTTTTTATAAATTTTAGCGGCAGGCAAATTCCGGCCCTGTCTTTGTCTTTGAGCGAGCTGGCCGGCGGACCCAAGGCGTCCGAAGTTATTGCCGGGGCCGGCCAATCTTTGAGGATAAATTATGTCGGCCTGCCTGGTTCTTTTAAAACAGTTTCCTTCGTTGATATTTTTTCCGGCCAAACTCCGGCCGAGGCCTTGAAAGATAAAATTGTGTTAGTGGGCGCGACCAGCGCGGATTTGCATGACGCGCAAATGACGCCTTTCTCTTTGGGCAGGGCCATGGCCGGCATTGAAATTCATGCCAACGCCCTGGATACGATTTTAAACCGGCGCTATCTTCGTGAAATTGGCGCGGCCGGGGTTTGGCCGGTTATTTTTGCGCTGTGTCTTTTTAACGCGTTAAGCTTTTATTTTTTTAAAAAAATCTGGGTGGCGCTGGCGGCCGGTTTATTTTTTTGGCTGATTTATCTGGGTGCGGCTTTATTATTTTTTGAGCGGGGAATAATTTTTAATTTAACGCATCCGACGCTGGCTTTTTTCGCTTCTTTGATGGTTGTTTTGGTTTTTAACTATTTGGCCGAAAGCCGGGAAAAGGATTATTTGCGTAAAAGCTTCCAGTTTTATCTTGAACCCGGCGTTATAGAACAAATTATTCAGGATCCGGCCAAACTGAAGCTGGGCGGCCAAAAAAAGGAGATGACGGTTCTTTTTTCCGATATTCGTGGCTTTACTTCTTTGTCGGAAAAAACTGATCCGGAAATAATGGTGTCCTTGTTGAACGAATATTTTACCGCCATGACCGAAATAATTTTAAAGTCGGGCGGCGTGCTGGATAAATTCATCGGGGACGCCATCATGGCTTTTTGGGGAGCGCCGCGCGAGATTCCCGACCACGCTTTTTTGGCCTGCGACGCGGCGCTAAAAATGATTGAGCGGTTAACTGTTTTAAAGGGCGATTGGCTGCGCCGCGGTTTGCCGGATCTTAATATCGGCATTGGAATAAATTCCGGCCAGATGCTGGTGGGAAATATGGGATCGTCAACCCGTTTCAACTATACGGTGATCGGCGATAATGTTAATCTGGCGGCCCGCCTTGAGGGATTAAATAAAGAATATGGTACAAACATTATTGTGAGCCGGTTTACCCGCGATAAAGTGGCGGATAAATTTAATTGCCCATATTTGGACAAAGTTAATGTTAAGGGAAAAGAGATTCCGGTGGAAATTTATCGTCTGTCAGGCCGGAAAAATTGAGCAATCTTCCGCTTTATAAAAATCACCCCGCTCGCCTCGCCTTCGCGAAAGCGAAGCGGGCATTTTGCGGGGTGATTTTTATAAAGGGAATTTATTTTTTCAAGCTGTTTTTGGCGTTATTGAATGCCTCCAAGGCGGTTTTTTTGGCGTTCTTCATTGTTTCAATGGCTGATTTCAGGGCATCTTTTCTTTTTTGTTGGGCCGCGCCGATCGCGTCTTTGTAGGCCTGGTTAGCGGTCTTTCTGGCTGCCGCATCATTTTTTTCTTTAGCGGCTTTTGTCGCGTCTTTTAATGTTGTTTGCGCGCTTTTAACCGTTGTTTTATAGGCCTCATTAATTGTTCTTACCGCGCTGTTATAATTTTGATTGGCTGTTTTTATCGCCTCGGTATAAGTTTTGCGGGCGGCGTTTAAGGCATTATTATAGGCCTTAAGGGCTGCTTTTTTTGTCTCCCTTTCTATTTTGGCGTTTTCGGCCCTTACCTTTGCGGTTGAAGCCGTGGTTGGTTTTGGGGTTTTGTTGGCGCCTGTTGTTTCGGCTGCCAGGACCGGCATGGCCAAAAACGACAAAGCAACGAATAAAGAGACAAATTTGATGATTAGTTTTTTCATAGATATATAGATATAATTTAACTTTATTGTTAAGCTCGACCTTTAAATTTTTAATTTAAGTTTAATAAAGACATTCTAACATTATTTAAATTGACTGACAAGCGATTTTGCGTTAAAATGTAAGGTGTTAAAATTATACTATGAGTAAAAAAATCTATCTTGATTATGCCGCCACAACGCCGGTTGACCCCAATGTTTTTGAGGCCATGGAGCCGTATTTTAGCGTTAAATTTGGCAATGCTTCCTCGCTTCATCAATTCGGCCAGGACGCGCAACAAGGAGTGATTTTGGCGCGAAACCAAGTGGCCAATTTTTTGGGCTGCGAAGAAAAAGAAGTCATTTTTACGGGCGGCGCGACCGAGGGCAATAACGCCATTATCAAGGGCTTCGGTTTGAATAAAAAACTGGCGCAAGCGGTTGGCGGCCCGCTTCGCCAAGGCAAAGACGAGGCGAGCAAAATTCATATTATTTCCACTAAAATTGAACATGAAAGCGTTTCGGATTCCATAGAGTTTTTGGTTAAAGAGGGCTTGGCCGAGGCGTCGTTTTTAACGGTCAGCCGGGAAGGTATCGTGGATCCGGCGGAGCTGGCCGAAGCCATTAAACCAAACACTGTTTTGGTCTCTGTAATGTATGCCAACAATGAAATCGGTTCTGTGCAACCAATTGCCGCCATCGGCGAATTATTAAAAAAGTTAAATAAAGATCGGGCAAATAAAATATATTTTCATACCGACGCTGTGCAGGCGGTTAATTATTTGGACTGCAATGTACAAAAACTGGGCGTGGACTTTTTGACATTGTCGGCCCATAAATTTTACGGACCCAAAGGAATCGGCGCGATGTTTGTTAAACAGGGCTCGGTCTTTACCAAATATTTACATGGGGGAGAGCAGGAATTTAAGATGCGCTCAGGCACCCATAACACTCCGGGAATTGTGGGCCTTGGCGCGGCCATTGAACTGATCGGCGAGCGGCAAAAAGATAACGAAAAAATCAAACAATTGCGCGACAAGTTGATTGGCGGCGTATTAAAAATTGAAGGCGCGGTTTTAAACGGTTCACGCGAGAATCGTTTGCCCAACAATGCCAACTTCAGATTTGCCAAAGCGGAAGGCGAAGCGATTTTAATCGCGCTGGATCTGGAAGGTATTGCCGTTTCCACCGGTTCGGCCTGCGCTTCGCGGGCGCTTGAGCCATCGCATGTTTTGCTGGCACTGGGCCTGGAGCACTTGGAAGCGCATAGTTCCATCAGATTTTCCCTTGGTCGGTTTACGGAAGAAAAAGATATTGACCGCGTGCTTGAAGTTTTGCCCGGTGTCATCGGCCGATTGCGCGGCATTACCGGCGGAGTAAATGATAGGAAGAGTAAGTTGTTAAAGAGTATTGGTTGCTAGTTTATGACTTGGTTAATTTTGCAAAAATATTGTTTTTCCAAATTAAAAATTTAAAAAATGTAAATATCAAAATGACAGTTAAAAGTGTAAAATTTTTAAATTAAAGGGGGCGAATATGGATATTGATTTGACGACTGATCCGAAGAAAATTTTCTGGAACCAGAATGAATGTCCTTGGAATAAAAAGGAAAATACAAAAAAACATAAATGCGCGGTTAAAAATGTTTCTATCTGCGATTATTTTAGAGGCATAGAGCCCGTGGATATAGTTGTTTGCGCTTATCGGCCAAAAAAATAATTTTGAATTTTACATTGTCATTTTAAATTAAAATCTATGTTATATTCCAAAGAAGTAATCAAGCATTTTCAAAAACCCAGTAATATGGGTAAGATGCCAAATCCCGACGGCGTGGGCGAAGTTGGGAATCCCGTTTGCGGCGATATGATGAATATCTATATTAAGGTCGGCAAAAATTCAAAAAAACAAGAAATTATCAAAGACATTAAGTTTGAAACATTGGGCTGTGTGGCGGCCATCGCGACTTCTTCCATGATAACGGAGCTGGCCAAGGGCAAGGTGCTGGAGCAGGCGCTGAAAATTGAGTATACCGATGTGGCAAAATCGCTCGGTTCTTTGCCGCCGATTAAAACGCATTGCGCTGGTTTGGCGGTTGAGGGATTGAGAGCGGCGATTGAAAACTATCGGAAAAATAAAAATTAACCCTACTAAATTACGAATTTTTTACTAAGTTTACGAATATTAGTTCCTATTAGTAATATTTGTAAAAATTGGTAAATTCGTAGGGTATTATGCAAATAGACAAATTCACAATTAAAGCCCAGGAGGCCTTGCGCGAGGCGCATAATTTTGCCAGTGAGCGCGGACAAACCCAGATAGACATCCTGCATCTGGCGCTGGCTTTGATTTTGCAGGAAGGCGGGATAGTTAAAACCTTGCTGGAAAAACTGGAAGTCGGCCTATCATTTTTGGAAACGGAATTGGAAAAAGAAATTACTAAATTGCCCAGGATATTGGGCGAGGTGCCTTTCGGCCAGGTGATGTTGAGCCCGGAGCTGGGGCGGCTCGTTAACCAGGCCAGCCGCGAAGCCCATGGATTGGGCGACGAATATGTTTCGGTTGAACACTTGCTTTTGGCCGTTTTGGATATTCCCAGCCGCTCCAGGGAGCTTTTTAAAAGTTTTAATGTTGAAAAAAGCAATGTGCTGGCCATTTTGGATACGGTGCGGGGCGGCCAGAAAGTAACGGATGTGGAGCCGGAAAGTAAATATCAGGTGCTGGAAAAATACGCGCGCAATTTAACGGACTTGGCGCGCAAGGAAAAATTGGATCCGGTCATTGGCCGCGACGAAGAAATCAGGCGCGTGATGCAGGTGTTGAGCCGCCGCACTAAGAACAACCCCGTGCTTATCGGCGAAGCGGGTGTTGGAAAAACCGCCATCGTTGAGGGCTTGGCGCAGCGCATCGTGAGCGGCGATGTGCCGGAGTCCTTGAAAAATAAGGAACTTATCTCTATGGATTTGGGGGCCTTGGTGGCTGGCACGAAATTTCGCGGAGAATTTGAAGACAGGATAAAAGCGGTGCTCAAGGAAGTCGACCGCTCGGCCGGCAAATATATTTTATTCATCGACGAGCTGCACACACTGGTTGGAGCGGGCGCGGCTGAAGGCGCGATCGATGCTTCTAATTTACTAAAGCCGGCGCTGGCGCGGGGCGAATTGCGGGCCATCGGAGCCACTTCGTTGAAGGAATACCAAAAATATATCGAGCGCGATCCGGCTCTGGCTCGCCGGTTCCAGCAGGTGTTCGTGTCCGAACCCAATATTAAAGACACTATCGCCATTTTGCGCGGTTTGAAAGAAAAATACGAAGTGCACCACGGCGTGCGCATCACCGACGGGGCAATAATCGCGGCAGCCAATTTGAGTTCGCGTTATATTTCCGACAGATTTTTGCCGGATAAAGCCGTCGACCTTATAGACGAGGCGGCCAGTGCTTTGCGCTTGGAGATAGACAGCATGCCTACCGAGCTGGATCAGCAAAAAAGAAAAATTATTCAATTGGAGATAGAAAAGCAGGCATTAAAAAAGGAAAAATCAAAAGATGCGCGCTCCAAGCTCCGCCAGGTGGAAAAACAACTGGCCGACCTCAAGGAAAAATCCAAAGAGGCCGAGCTTCGCTGGAAGAACGAACACGAACTGATAGTGAAAATAAGCGAAGCCAAGAAAAAAATAGATGCGCTGAAACAAGAGGCGGATATCGCTTCGCGCGAAGGAAATCTGGAAAAAGTGGCGGAAATAAGATACGGCAAGATACCCGATCAGGAAAAACTTATGAAGGCCACTCAAAAAAAGCTGGTTGATTTTCAAAAAGATAAACCCCTTCTTAAGGAAGAAATAGGCGAATCGGAAATTGCGCGTGTCGTGGCTCGCTGGACGGGTATTCCTGTGCAGAAGATGCTGGAAGGAGAAATGCAAAAGCTCACACGCATGGAAGATGAATTGCACAAGCGCATAGTGGATCAGGAAGAGGCGATTGCCGCCATTGCCAACGCGGTGCGCCGCGCCCGGGCCGGGGTCTCGGAAGAAAAGCGGCCCATCGGTTCTTTCATTTTTTTGGGACCTACCGGTGTTGGAAAAACAGAGTTGGCCAAGGCCTTGGCCGAATTTATGTTCAACGATGAAAATGCCATCGTGCGTTTAGATATGTCCGAATATATGGAACGCCATTCCGTTTCGCGCATGGTGGGCTCTCCGCCCGGATATGTTGGCTTTGAAGAAGGTGGGCAGCTGACCGAAGCCATACGCCGCCGCCCCTACAGCGTGGTGCTTTTTGACGAGATAGAAAAAGCGCATCCGGAAGTTTTCAATATGATGTTGCAAATTCTGGACGACGGCCGCCTGACCGACAGCAAGGGGCGGGTGGTGAATTTTAAAAACACCATTATTATAATGACTTCAAATATCGGCAACGAGATAGTGAAAAGCTTCACCCTCGGCTTTTCGGGCGATGAACCGGTTAAGCGCGAGCAGCAGGCGATGAAAAATAAAGTGCTGGAATCGCTGCGCCAGAATTTCAAGCCGGAATTTTTGAACCGCGTGGATGAGAAAATCGTGTTTGACAGCTTGACTAAAGAGAATTTGGCGCAGATAGTGGATTTGCAGTTGGGTCTGGTGCAAAAACGATTGGCGGCCAAGAAAATAAAAATAAAGGTTTCCGGGCGCGCCAGGAAATTCCTGGCCGATAAGGGTTATGATCCCAACTACGGCGCCCGCCCCTTGAAGCGCTTGATACAGCAGGTGATCTTGGATGCTATTGCCAAAAAGATTCTGGCCGGGGAGATCGGCGAGGAAGCTCCTGTCGCGATTGACGCGGATGAGAAGGGAATAGTTATTAAGTAAATATTTATCTGCTGCTTTTCTGTCAGCAGAAAAGCAGCCAAAAGACCGCGCCCGAGCAGCTTGAAAACATAAGATACAATGCCTAAGAAAATCAACTATAAAAAAATAATCGGCTTCTGGCTTTTAGTGTTCTTGGTCGGCGGAACCGGCGGCGTTTTTTTCAGCCGGGCGTTTTTGCCGTGGGTAACAAACTTTTCGCCTTTCAACAAAGTTGCTTGGCTTTACAATGTGAGCGACGCCACAACGATAATCAACAAGACCGAAAGAGTTTATATTTCCCAGGGAACCGCTTATCAGGAAGCCGTTGATAAAGTCGGCAACGCCACTGTGGCGGTGCTGGCAGGCGCCAAACCCATAGCCAATTCCGGTTTTATCCTGACCGGCGACGGGCTTATCGCCACGGCCAATTTCAGCGCGCCCAAGGGCTCAAAGATTTTAGTGGTGCGCGGCGACAAACAATATGAAGCGCAGCTGATAAAGCAAGATAAAATCAAGAACCTGGCCCTGCTTAAAATCGACGCCAATAATTTACCAGTGGTGGATTTCGGGGATAGCGGCAATTTGCGCCTCGGCGAGAAAGTTTTTTTGGCGGGCGCATCTAAGGCCGGCGGCAACTTTTCCAGATTCGTAAACCTTGGCTTTGTCAAAACATTGACGCCCGGAACATCATTTACCTTTACCGATTCGTCTCTGGCCAACGGCGCGGCGCTGGGCAATATAGAGGGCAAAGTTTTAGGATTGGTTTTGGTTGATAAACAAGGTGGCATCGGTTTGGCGGGAGAGGACAAAATAAAAGAGCTGATGAAGGAAATTATGATAAATTTATGAAAATACTTGTCACTGGCGGGGCCGGATTTATCGGTTCCAATTTGTGCGAATATTTGCTGAAAAGAGGAGACGAGGTTATCTGTTTTGATAATTTTTTCAGCGGCTCAAAAGGCAATATTAAGCATTTATCGGCCGATAAAAAATTCATGCTGGTCAAGGGCGATGTGGAGAAGCCCTATTTTTTTAAGGTCAACGGAATTTACAATTTGGCCTGTCCTGCTTCGCCGATCTGGTACCAGAAAAATCCCATCAAGACCGTTGAAACCAATATCCTGGGCGCGTTAAGCTCTTTGAATTTGGCTGAAAAACTTGATTGCCGGATTTTGCAAGCGTCAACTTCCGAGGTCTACGGCGACCCGGTCATTCATCCGCAGCCGGAAAGCTATTGGGGCAATGTAAACCCCATCGGTCCGCGCAGCTGCTATGATGAGGGGAAGCGGTGCGCGGAAACGCTGTTTTTTGACCATCGCCGGGAGCGAGGAGTGAAAATAAAAGTGGCGCGCATTTTTAATACCTACGGGCCGGGCATGGCAGCGGATGACGGCCGGGTGGTTTCCAATTTCATCGTGCAGGCCTTGCGGGAGCAAGACATAACAATCTATGGCGATGGCGGCCAGACCAGAAGTTTTTGCTATATTGAAGATATGATAAGAGGGTTGGTTTTGCTGATGGAATCGCCGGACGCGTTTGCCGGGCCGGTGAATATAGGTAACCCCGAAGAATTCACCATAAAAGAATTGGCGGAGAAAATCATTGAACTAACCGGTTCCAAAAGTAAGATTACTTACAAGCCCTTGCCGCAAGACGATCCCAAGCAGCGCCAGCCCGACATATCTTTGGCCCGTCAAGAACTCGGTTGGCAACCGAAGATTGAGTTGGAAGAGGGGATTTCAAAGACCATCGAATATTTCAGTAAAATTGTAAAGCGAAAAAGTTTGAAAAAATAAAATTAACGACAGGCGATGCCGTTAATTTTATTTTTTGTTTCACAAACGATAAAGGCGAAGCATAAAATATAATGTCGCACAATATCTTGGAATAAAAAGAACGGGGATTGGCGGAAAAGATTAAAATCGGGAGAATATCCGAATATTATAAAAAACGATACGAAGAATCAATTGTTTCATCAAAACGAAGAAACGACTTGCTCGCCGCGGGCCGTTTTTTCGTTTTTCATTGACCCGAGATGCCCTTGAGGGTTATCATAGACATAATAAAATAATACTTATGAAGAGCCGTGAATTTTCACGGAGGGCTCTGAATTTAAGTTTAGCGATTTATCGGATAACAGACGGTTTTCCTCAAAGAGAAGTTCTGTCCGGCCAGTTGCGCGAGCTTGGCAACCGGATAGCGGGTGATTTGGCGCAAGGAATTTTCATCCCGATTGAGAAAAACATCGACCGCCTGAAAATATATTTTGAGATAGCCAAAGCGCAAAACTGGGTCAAGCCGATAAATTGGACGATACTCGATTTTGAATACCATAAATTGCAGCAGGAGGTTGTTTTTAGGTTGAAAGCGGGCGAACGGGGCGCCGCCGGGGAGCCGGGAAAAAGAAATAATATTGTGTCGCACAATATTAAAGCGCCCGAAAGGCGTTCTTCTCAAAAGCCAGCCGCTTCCGCTCAAGTAAATTCAAGCGGCCGCCGGTCAAAGATACTCGCGGCGCTGGACAAAAACGCTCCTCTAAAAATATCTGATTTGTCTCCCCTTTTTAAAAATGACATATCCGAACGCACATTGCGCAACGAGCTTGCTGGTATGGCCAGAGCCGGCTTGATAAAAAAGAGCGGAGAAAAAAAGGCCACTGAGTATTCCGTGAAATAAGCTTATCGGCAATAAGATTTCCGATAAAAAATATGAAAAAGAAGCTGATTAAAAAAGCGATCGTGGCGGTGGCGGGTTCCGGAACCCGGCTTTTGCCGGCAACCAAGGCCATGCCAAAGGAAATGCTGCCCATCGTGGATAAGCCCATAATTCAGCTTGTTATTGAAGAACTGGTAGCCGCGGGTATCGAAGATATAATTTTGGTCACAAAATGGGATAAAAAGCCGTTAGAAGACCACTTTGACCATAACTGGGCGTTAATGGATGAATTGAAAAAAGCAGGTAAAGAAACCTTGCGCGAGCGGGTAAAAAAGATATCCGAATTGGCGAATTTTATCTATGTGCGCCAAAAAGGGCCTTATGGCAACGGCACGCCGGTTTTGTCCGCCGCTACCCTGGTGGATAATGAGCCGTTCATATTCGCCTGGGGCGACGACTTGGTCAAATCAAAGGTTTCTTTCACAAAACAAATGATTGACGATTACGGCAAATACGGCAATCTGATGATCGGCGTCCAGAAAGTGGCTGCCAGCGAGGTCTCCCGATACGGTATAATAAAGCTGAAAAAGGGCACGATGCAAATAGAAGATATCGTTGAAAAACCGCCTCTGGGCCAGGCGCCTTCGTGTTTGGCGGATTTCGGGCGGATGATTTTGAATCAGGATATCGTCAATATTTTAAAGAAAACCGCTTTGGGAAAAAACAACGAGCTTTGGATCGTGGACGCTATCAGGGCTTATGTCAAACAAGGCGGGGTTTTTATGGCTAAGCCGGTCAAAGGCGGCCAATGGTTGACGACCGGAGACCCGTTGAATTATTTGAAAGCCAATCTGATTTACGCGATGGACCGGCCGGAGTTGAAAAAGGATTTGGGTAAGTTTATGAAGAAACTATGGCTATAACAACCACTATTTTTGCATAACTATATAGATTAAAAATTATCAATTTCCAATTATCAATGAATTTTCAATTACCAATGTTCAATGAAAATTTGATAATTGATTGCCACCCTACGGGTGGTCACCCGAAGGGTGAAAAATTGAGCATTGAAAATTGAAAACTTTATTTAAGCTAATTTGCAGCAAATTTTGGAAACATGGACAATCAGAGTCAAATCAATGAACAACAATTTTTGGAGCTTTATGACGCGCATGTCGGGAAAATTTACCGCTATATTTATTTTCGCGTCGGCTCGCAAGAACAGGCGCAGGATTTGACCTCGGAGGTGTTTTTGAAATCGTGGCAATATATCGGCAATCGGCAACCGGCAACCGGCAACCGGCAGTTAAAAAATCCGCGTGCCTTCTTTTATCAAGTGGCGCGTAATTTGATAACTGATTTTTATCGGCAAAAAGACCGCTCGCCATTGTCGCTGGATGAGATTGTCGATAAAACGATTGCCGATAAAAAAGACGGGCCCGGCGAGGCGGCGGCCGTGTCGTTGGATATGGATGCGGTGAAAACGGCCTTAAGCCGGTTGAGCGACGATTATCGCGAAGTCATCATTTGGCGCTATCTGGACGAGCTGGAGATAAAGGAAATAGCCCAGATATTGGATAAAAGGGAGGGAACGGTTAGGACTTTGTTGTCTAGGGCGTTGAGCAGCTTAAAGGAAGTTTTAAAATAAATTTCTAATTACCTAATTAACCTAATTTCTAATCAAATCCCAATTTCTAAAATTTAAACATTAGACATTGGCCATTAATTAGGTCAATTAGAAATTAGAACAATTAGAAATTTGCATTTTACATCTCGGTCGGGTTGATTTTATGGTATAAACACGGGAATTCTAAGATAGCTGTAATACTTTTGCTGTTTTTTCGTCTTATTTAGTAATGGACGAAAAACAACTCATTTCTAAAATTCAAGCGCTCAAAGAAATCAAGCCCACCGAGGAGTGGGTTTTGTCTTGCCGCGCACGCCTGGCTTTCCGTTTGGAAATGGACAGAAAAAAGAACCTTTTGAACAGGGATGCGTTTGTTTTAAGAGAGCTTTTCGCTTTTTGGGGCAATATTCAGCAGTCGTCTTTCAATTGGGCTCATAGTTTGGCGGTGGCGGCAATGGTGGTTGTCGGCGGGGGCACGCTATCGGTTTGGGCCGCCGGGCAGGCCATGCCCGGAAGCCCTCTGTATCCGGTTAAATTAGCCGTGGAAAGAGCCAGGGTCTCGGCATCTTTATCGGGCGACAGCCGTTTAAAACTGCAGACCCAGCTGGCCGATGCGCGCTTGCAGGAATTGACCGATGTGGCCAATAGCAACGACTCGGCTGATCAAAAAGCGGAAAAAATGTCTCAGGTGGCCGAGAGCATGCAAAACCAATTGGTTATAGTAAAAGAAGGAACCAGGGCCGAACCGCAAAGAGCTCTGGCTGCCGCTAAGATGGTTAGCGATAAATCCTCCCAGATTGGCAAAACACTGGCCGCGGCCAAAGAAAACTTGGCGGGCGATATTAAGCCGGGATTGACCGCCAAACTGGCCGATGCGACCAAGGCGGCCGACGAAACGAATATTGCGGCATTGGAGATGATGATTTTGAATATTTCAGACAAGAATGTTACGACCACGCGGGAGATAGCCGAAAAGTTAATATCCGAAATTGAGTACACCAGAAAGCAAATATCGGCAAAAGAACAAAAACTTGCCGATAAACTTGCCGATAAACTTGCCGATAACTTGCCGATAAGAGCCGTGCTGATAAACCAGTTTGAGCAAAGTTTGGATTTGCTAAATGGGGCGAAAGGCCTTCTGGGGAAGGGTGACTTGGCAGGGGCGCTGGATTTGCTTAAGGCAGCCAAATCCATTGATTTTGGCACCGATAAAATGACGCAAGATGCGGCCACTCCGGAGGTTAAAGGGACGGCAACCACGACCGAATCGGCCAAATAGACAAAAATCGGCTTATTTAGAGAAAAAAAAGAATTGTTTATCCGCAGGTCGTTCTGATCTGCTCCATTGGAAATTCAGCCAAAATTGCGGCATTATAAGCGGAAAAAGCGAAGCCGCCGCCGGCTTATATTCGGAATAAAAGCTATATTTGGATGAATTTCCAATGGGGTTGACTATAAGGGTAGTTATTTTATATAATCGTTATATAGAAAAAAAGACCATTTTTTGTCTTAAACAAGGGATTTGTCCCGTTAGAAATTATCGCGTAATCGCTTGGCGGCACCTGGCTTATCCGTATAAATAAGCGCAAGCTAAAGAGCTAAGAAGATTATTCAATAATTTCTAACGGGATTAGGCCCGGTTTGGGGCACGGAAGGGAACTGCAGGTCGTCAAGCATTTGAGGTTGAAATTCCTCAGATGTTTTGAGTTTCGTTTCCGAGTGGCTTTTTGAAACAAAAAAAACAAAAAATCATTAAAAAATCAATTCAGAGGTTATTTATTACTTGGCCCCCATTGCGCGAATGTCTTGTTTACGGGACGTAGCGGAATGAATAAAAAGGGGGGTGGCAGATTAAACCTCGAGGACACCTCGCTTTATGCCGCGCCTTAAAACGCGGATCTGCTACGCGGATATTAACGCGGAGCAGAAAAATCATATCGCTTATTCGGTGATACGAGAAAAAGCGCGGGGGTGCAATTCCAAGGCGCAAGCCATCGGAATTCTCGCAAGGAAAAAAATAACCGAACGAATTGAAAATAGATCTTGTCAATTAAAGAAATTTAATTGGCGGATCAAATACGAAATTAAAAATGAGTAAAACATTCAAAAAAGTCATTTCCGTTTCAACCAGCGTGACCACTATCTTGTGGTTGTCTGGCGTTGCGGCCTTGGCTCCTTTGGCTGCTTCCGCTGCTGTTGCCGGCATTCTTGAAGGCGACACCATCAGAGTTGCCAATACTCTTGATGTTTATATTGTGAAATACATGGGTGCCAAGAACTTCAAAAGATTGGTCTTGAGCCCGTCCGTTTTCAACAGTTATCAACACTTGAGCTGGAGCAGAATAAAGACCGTGACTCAAGCGCAAATGGACCAGTTCACGACTTCTACTTTAGTGAGAGCCGTCGGCGATCCTAAAGTTTATTCCCTGGTTCCGGTTCCAAACAGCGATAACGGTTCGAAACAGTGGGTCAACATGACCGCCGAAGCGTTCACCGCCGCCGGTTATGATTGGGATTCTGTTTACCAGATAAATACCACTGACCGCGATGTCTACACCCCAGGTGCTGATATCACTGGCGGAACTTCTGCTTCTCCTTCAACCACTGTCACCCCGGGTGTGGCCGGAACCGTAACGGTTTCTTTGGCTTCTGACACTCCGGCGGCCGGTATTGCGCCTTTGAAGGCGGCCCGCGTTCCGTTCACAAAATTTGCTTTAACGGCCGGCGCGACCGATGTTACGGTCACGGCTATCAAAGCGCAGCGGACCGGTTTAGCGGCTGATACGGCCTTGTCTTCAGTCGCTTTGATTGATAACACGACCAATCTTCAGATCGGCTTAAATCAAACCTTGAATGCTGATCACCAGATCACCGTTCGGGAGTCCTTTACCATTCCGGCCAATACTACCAAGTATTACACTTTAGCGGCCAACATGCCGTCCACCTCGCAGAGCGCGGCCGGACAGACCGCTAATTTGGCTTTGGTCTCGGTGGAAACCACCGCTACTGTTAGCGGCGTGTTGCCGATAACCGGCAACAGCCAAACCATCAACGAAACCTTGAGCATCGGCAGCTACACTGTCGCTTCCGGTTCGTTGAATGCAGCCACTTCCACTAATAAGGAAGTCGGCACGAACGACTTCAATTTCTCCGGCGTCAAATTCACGGCTGGTTCAATTGAAGACCTGACTATAACCTCTATCCGGTTTAACCAGTCCGGCTCGGCCGCGTCTTCGGACTTAGGGAGCGTTGTGGTTTCTGATGGCACGACCAACTATGCCACAACGGTTTCTTCCGACGGTAAGTATTTCACCGCTTCTTTTGGCACCGCTGGCATTACTATTGCCAAGGGTTTGTCCAAAGAATTTACCGTCAAAGGTAATATCTTGAGCGGTTCAGCCAGAACCATCTCGTTCGATATTTATCGCACGACAGATGTGGTTATCAAGGGTAATGTCTATGGTTATTATTTGACTCCGGATGCCAACACCACATACCCGTGGAATACGGCTGGCAACCCGGTCTTCAATGCCAATGACATCACCGTCGGCACCGGCTCTCTGCGCATTGACAAGAGTTCAACCGGCGCTCCGGCCGCCAACATTACCAAAGGCGCGACCGGCGTTTTGTTGGGCTCCTTCGACTTTGTTGTCGCGGGCGAACCAATCAATGTGGCGAGCATGATCTTGAAAATCGCCACTTCTTCTTTGGGTGTTGGCAATATTACCAACATGACCCTGACTAAAGCCGACGGTACTATTTTAGCTGGTCCGGTTGATGCAGCTTATGCCAGCGCGGGCGAGTCAAAAGCCACCTTTACCGGCACTGTTACTTTCCCGGTTGGCACGACCCAGGTTCTTGTCAAGGGTAATTTAGCGACCACGCTGACCAACGATGGCACCATCGCGGTGGGCTTCAATACCCCGGGTGACAAGATTACCAGCATCACCGGCGGCACGACCGGCAATTCCATTACCGCCACTCCGGCCACCCAAGTTACTGGCAACACCATGACTGTCAAGGGCGGCTCGTTAGTGGTTTCGGTTTCCGGCACCCCGGTGGCCCAAGAAGTTATCCGCGGCATTGTTGGCTACACTTTTGCCAATTTACTCTTTGACGCCACCGCCTCCGGCGAAGATGTCAAAGTGACTGTGGTTGAAGTTCAAGACACCATCGGCGCGGCTGGCGTAGCGACCGACATCTCCACTTTGCAATTGTGGGATGGCACGACCGCTCTAAACACCGGTAGCAATGTGACCACTTTGGCTGGCACAGCCGACGCGGCTAATCAGACGACTATTACCTTGGACAGCGCCGGCGTGATAATTCCGAAGGGAACTTCCAAGACCCTCGCTCTGAAAGGCAATATCGCGGGCAACGCGACGACCGGCTCAACCAGCACCCATGCTTGGGGCTTGAAGGCCTCTCCGACCATTACAGCGACCGGCGTTTCCACCACTTTGACCATTACGGCCACTGGTGTGACCGTGGCGCAGGCGGGCCAAGCGATGACCATCGCGGCTGGCGGCCAATACAGCGTGGTTCTGGATTCTTCAACCCCGACTGGCAAGTTGATCGCGGGTAACACCACGGGCAATACCATGACCGTGTTGAAGTTTAAGGCCACCGCCGAACAGATAAATGTGACTAAAGTCATGTTGGCTTTGACAAATGCCAGCTCTTCAGCGAACGATTTGTCTAAAGTTTATATCTACGACGGAGCGACATTATTGGCTAGCGGTACGCTAGGCACGGGCGATGCGGTTGGCTTGACCAACAATGCGTCAACCACCTTTACTCTGTCGCCGGCGTTGGTCCTTGCACCGAATGTTGACAAGATCGTTACCATTAAGGCCGATATCGCGCCTATCCTCACCACGAACACCGTGGCGGATGCGGGCCATCAGATTGCGATTGACTACTATGGCTCAACCAGCACCACATATAACATGGGTACTGGCCAGTCATCGGGTGCGTCAATTGCTAACTACAGCTCGACCACGGCGCAGACCTCGGCTTACATCTACAAGTCAGTCCCGACCGTTTCCACGGTCGCGTTGGACACCAACACTTTGACTAACGGCACTATGGATTTGTATAGATTCAAAGTGTCCGCTGATGCCAAGGGCGACATTGACTTGGTCAAGTTCACCTTCACGATCGCGACTACCAGCCAATCGGTTCTCGGCGCACATTTGTCCATTAAGGATATTACCTTGGTGGATATAACAGAGTCGGCTCAAGTCACCCTAAACGCGACGACCACGAACACTCAGTTCTACGCGGACATGGGCGGTGTCATTGACATCTATACCTATGCTGCGGCCGCGACTTGGGGCACAGCGACCACTACCAGAACCGTTTCCGCCGGCACTTCTCGCACCTTTGCGTTGCGAGGAACTATTGCCGGTGCCGGTTCGGGCGCTTCGGTTACCACCTACTTGATGGGTGATGCCGCAGCTCCGACATCTATGAGCGCTGGTATGGTGACCTTTGACAATGCTGAGTTGGACGCCAGCGACGACTTCATCTGGTCTGATGTTTCAAGCGCCAGCCATGATACGACGCCGGTTGGTTCGTCTATAACTGATTGGACGAACGGCTACCTGGTTTCAGGTTTGCCTTCTTCCAACCTGACGGCTCAAACCTTGAGCAAATAATCTCTTAAATGAGAAAATTCCTTCGGCTTTGCTTGTGACTTAGCCGCGGGAAAAAAGAGAACACCCTTTGCCTTCGGGCTTTGGGTGTTTTCTTTTTGGGAAAAATTTGATAGAATACCGTTAAGTAATTATTCATTTTTTGTCATCCCGGGCTTGCCGCGGGATCCAGAATTTAGGGCCTGGATGCCGGATTTAATCCGGTATGGCATAATTTTTATTATGTCTAAAAAATATTATATTATTTGTGGCGTCATGACCGCATTAGTTTTATCTGCCGGCGTTTTTTTCGCCTATCAACAAGGATATATTTTTAAAAAAGAAGCTGTTTTGACTCCGGAAAAATTATTAATTTTTGAAATAAAAGATAAAAATCTCTCCGCTGGAGAAGCGCGAATCTATCAGGAAAATTTTAATAAAGCTTTGGTCCGCTTGCGGGCCGATCAGGAGGATTTTACCGGTTGGCTTTTTTTGGGGATATTGAAAAAAGGTGTGGGCGATTATGAAGGCGCGCGGGATGTTTGGCAATATGCGGCGCAGCTTCGGCCTAAAAGTTCGCCGCCGTTCGTCAATTTGGCGGATCTCTACGCTAATTTTTTGAACCAGCCGCAAAAAGGGCTGGAAATGATAAAGATAGCTATTGCCAATGAACCGAACGATATTAATTTTTATTTAATGATGGCGGATATCTACCGCTATCGTTTGCCCGGGCAAGAAGCGATGTATGAAACCACGATGCTGGAGGCCTTGCAAAAATTTCCCGATAATGCCAATCTGATCGGTCCGCTGGCCGGTTATTTCCGGGATACGAACCAAACGAATAAAGCTATCCAGTGGTACAAGGAGTTGGTGCGTCTATTGCCCGATAACGCGGCCGCCAAAGCGGACTTGGCGGAGTTGGAAGCGAAGCAGTAATAAAGTAATTTTCAATTATCAATTTACAATTTTCAATCAATCACCAATTTTCAAATTATCAATTGAAAATTTAATCATTGAAAATTCATTGATAATTGATCATTGAAAATTGAAAATTTCAGATTTTTCTAAGACAGATAATAAAATTTTCGGGTTGATAAAAATTTTACTGGCTGCTTGCCTGGCCGCGCCGCTTTTTGCCAGCGCTTCTTTTATTTTTCCTTATACCGCGCCAAAAGTTTTCGCGTTCAGGATTTTGGTGGAGATCGCCGCGGCGCTCTATCTTTATCTGGCGCTAAAATATCCCAAAACATTTTGTCATTTCGGCCGAAGCGTGAGCGGAGAGCCGGAATCCAGGCCTGCCCGCTACACAAGTTGGTTTACCAGCGTTGCGGGCGCGGTATTGGTTTTTTTCGCCATCAACCTTCTCTCTGCCATTTTTGGCTTAGATTTTTACAATAGTTTTTGGGGTAGTTTGGAGCGGGGAGGCGGAGTTTGGGGTTTAGCGCATTTTGTTGCTTGGTTTTTAATGTTATCCGCCGTTTTTAAGGGGCAGCAAGATTGGGTTAAATTAGCGGGAATTTCAGTGGCAGTGGCCGTATTTATCGCCCTCACAGCCCTTATTCAGCGCCTGGGGGGCTGGGGTATTCTTTTGCCGGCAAATGGCCGGGTCTTTGGTCTTATCGGCAACGCGGGCTTTTTTGCCGGCTATGCCTTGCTTAATCTTTTTTTAGCCGGTTATTTATTTTTTGCGTCGGCCGGGTGGCGAAAATGGTTTTTTGCTATTAGTTCTTTGCTATTAACCATAAGCTTATTATTGTCCGGCACGCGCGGCGCGTGGCTGGGGCTGGCGGCGGGGATAATTATTTTTTTATTTAATCAAGAAGTTTGTCGTCCTAAACTTGTTTCAGGATCCAGTGACAGGAAATCCCAAAATAAATTCGGGATGACAAAAAAAACAAGCTGGGTGTTTTTGGCCATTATTTTTGTTTTGATTATTTCTTTGTTTCTTTTCCGCGGCAACGACCTGGTAAAAAATAATTCAACTCTGTATCGCTTAACCCATTTTTCCCTGAGCGATGCCACGACCCAAAGCCGCTTGCTTCTTTGGCAAGGCGCTTGGCGGGCCTGGCAAACCAAGCCGATTTTGGGTTTTGGTCCGGAAAATTTCGAGGCGGCCACGGGCCGATATCTATCGCCGCGCCTGGCGGAATTTGAGGCCTACGCAACTGACCGCGCACACAATTTTATTTTTGATTACGGCGTGGCAACGGGTTGGCTGGGATTGTTGGCGTATTTGGGTATTTTTATTATAGTAAGCTATGAATTAATTAGGGTTGTCATTCCGGCGAAAGCCGGAATCCATGCTCCTGGATCCCGGATCGAGTCCGGGATGACAGAAAATAAAAAAAAGGCGTTTTTATTTTCTGTCATTTTTTTGTCTCTCCTGGCCGCGTATCTGGTCCAGAATTTTTTTATTTTTGATTCCTTTGTTTCTTATCTAATGCTGTTTTTCGTTCTGGCATTTATCGTCAATATCACGCAGTCCGACTGCGTGATATTTCCTTGCCGGCGGGAGATTTCTCGCGGCGGCGAGTGGAGTGTTTTTAAAAAAATTATTTTGCTATTGGTTGTCGGCTATTTGCTAACGGCCGTTTACTCTTTTAATTTCAAACCTCTCCTGGCCGCCTACCGGGCCAACCAGATATTGTCATTGCCCGCGGAAAATGCCGCCCTTGAGGCGCCTCTGCTGAAAGATGCGCTTGATCTGGGCGCATTCGGTTCCGCCGAGATTGCATATCAGGCCTCTTTGGACTATATTGATAAAATCAATCAAAACCCGGCTTTGGCGCAAAATGAGGACTTTTATAATATCGCCGCCGCGGCGCTGGCAAAAGGGATTGAGCGCTCGCCCGACCAAGCCGGGAATTATCTTGCGCTGGCCTGGTTGGATCTTTATTTTTCGACCCAAGACCGTGGCCGGATGAGCATGGCCATTGACTTGGGCAACCGAGCTAAAGAGCTGAGGCCGAATAAAAAAGACGCCTATCTGGTCTTGGCGGCCGGCTATTCTTTATCGGGGCAACAGGCCAAAGCGCAGGAAATCATTTCACAAGCGCAAAAGATTGATGGTAAAATGGGTGAGGAAGTTAGGCGGTATTGGGAACAGATAAAATAATTTTCAAGCAAATCCCAATGACAAATTTCCAATAAAATCCCAACCCCAAATCTTTAATAATTTGAGATTTGAGATTCGTGATTTTATTTGGGTTTTGGTTTTGGGCATTGGGATTTTGTGTAATCAATTAGAAATTTATAAAATTATGTCAAAATCGGTTAAAAGCTATCAGTCAAATTGGCTCGTTTCAACCATCAAAGCCGGTCTTTTCGCTTGTCTTTTTATGCCCTTGCTTATCGGCGGAAGTTTTATTTTCCCGTATATTTTCCCCAAACAAGCGTCTTTCCAAATAATTGTGGAAATCATTCTCGCGTTATATCTGTTTTTGGCATTAAAAAATCCCGACTACCGACCCCGCTCATCCTGGCTTTTTAAAGCACTGACGGCATATTTTGTGGTGATGATATTGAGCTCGATTTTCGGAGTGAACACATATCACAGCTTCTGGTCAAACTACGAGCGCATGGCCGGCGTAATATCGCTCTTGCATTATCTGGGATTTTTATTCGTGGCGGCTAATATTTTCAAAACCCAGAAGGACTGGCACAAATTTTTCGATTTTTCGATTTTAGCCAGCGTTATAGAAGCGTTTTACGGCTTGGGACAGCTGGCTGGCATTTTTACTTCCAGCGGCGGCGCGCGTTTGGATGGTACCATCGGCAACGCTTCTTTTTTGGCCGGCTATATGCTTTTTAACGCTTTATTCGCCCTCTGGCTGATGCTGGAAAAAAGATCAACCGGCTGGCGTCTTTTCTACGGTTTGGCGATAGTGGTAAATCTGTTTGTTATGTATGAAACCCAGACCAGAGGCGCGTTGGTGGCTTTTGGAGCCGGGGTTCTGGGCCTGTTTATATTTTTTATCTTTGCTCGCCAAAAAGACCTGGCGATCCTGCCTTTTGCGCGGCCGGAAAGATTAAAAAGATACCTTCTGGCGGTTTTTATCGGTCTGTTCTTGGTCGGCGGTTTTATTTTTCTAAGCCGTGATTCCGCTTTTGTTCAAAATAGCCCGACTTTGAGCCGGATTACCCATATCAACTTGGCCGAAACAACCGCCCAAACGCGCTTAATGGCGTGGCAAATGAGTTGGCGGGGCTTTTTGGGAAAACCGCTTTTTGGCTGGGGGCCGGAAAATTATTATGTCGTTTTTAACCAATTTTATAACCCCGATCTTTATCCGGTGGAGTCGTGGTTTGATCGTTCGCATAACGCTTATTTGGATATTTTGGTCAACACGGGCCTGCTGGGAATGGCGGCTTATTTGGCGGTGATCTTTTTAGCTTTCTGGTATTTATGGTCGGCTTGGCGGCAAGGGAAAATAACTTATTTTACCGCGGCCATTTTTTCGGTGGTTTTGTTGACCTATGGCATTCAGAATGTTTTTGTGTTCGACACGCAGGTGACGCTTCTGATGTTTTATTCCATAATGGCTTTCATTGTTTTTTTAAGCGTGAAACCTTCTGCGGAAAATCTTAATATTCAGCCGGTAAGACCGAATTTCTTTTTTAAAGTTACGACGGTTCTGATTCTGGCGTTCGCGCTTTATTTCGTGAACATAAAGCCGGGCCTGGCCAGTATGGAAGGCATAGGCGCTTTGCAAACTTTACAGCAAGGCAAGGCGGATGAATCGCTGGCGCAATTTAAGGCGTCTTTTGATATCGGCACATACGGTTTGCCGGAAATCGCTATGCGCGTCCAGGATGCGGCTTTGCAATTATCGCAGAACAGCAACATTCCGGCGGATGTCAAGAAGAAGTTTACAAAATTGGCGATCGACGGCATGAACGGGGCCCTGGGGCAGGAACCGCTGAATGTGCGGTTTATGATGATGCTGACTAGCGTTTATTTGTCGTCGGCCGCGTCGGATAACGATTATTTAGCGCAAGCCGATGCGCTGTTGCAAAAAGCTTTGGAATTAAGTCCCACTCGGCAAGAGCTTTATTTTTATACCGGCCAAATAAAGATGTACCAGGGCCGGCCAGCCGATGCTTTGGCGCAATTCAAGCGTGCGGTGGAGTTGAACGACAGAGTGTCTTTATCGCATTGGAATTACGGCGTGATTGCCATTGGCGTCGGTCAAAAAGATTTGGGCGAGGCGGAAATTAAAAAAGCCAAGGAGCTGGGCCGGGCATATGGGCTGACGGAGATTAAGCAACTGATCAGTGCTTATAAGCGCACCAGCGATTGGCCGCGCATCATCGCGCTTCACCAGGAATGGATAAAATTGGCATCCGGCGACGCGGCTCCTTACGCCAGTTTGGCGGCGGTTTACGCCCAAATGGGCGATAAGCAGAAAGCCAAGGAACTGGCCCTGCAGGCGATCCAAATTAATCCGAGCTATCAGAGTCAAAGCGAGCAGTTTATCAAGGGGCTGGGGCTCTGAAATGACCAATGACTAAATCTTAATGTCAAATAAAATCCCAATTTCCAATAACAAAAAATATGACCTTTTGGAAAGAACCGCTTTATTGGGTGAAAATATTATTGAATTTGCCCGATTAATAAAAAAAGACGAAGTAACGAGGCCTTTGATCGGCCAAATAGTCAGATCGGGGACGAGTATCGGCGCAAACTATACGGAAGCGGATGCCGGCGAATCTAAAAAAGATTTCAAACATAAGCTTGCGATTTCTCGGAAAGAGGCCAAAGAAACAATGCATTGGTTAAGAATGATAGCTAAAGCTTGTCCATTAAATCAGCAAGATTGCCGGACCCTATGGAAAGAACGCCAAGAGCTTGTTTTTATCTTTTCCTCGATTATCAATAAGTCGAAATAATTTTTTGATAATTGATAATTGATAATTGAGATTTGGGATTTTATTGGAAATTTGAAATTGAGGTTCGGGAATTAAACAAAAAAACACCTTCGAGTAAGGTGGTTTTTTGTTTCAGTTATTTTTCCAGATATATCTTTTCCGTGGCCGCTATCATTTTATCCAGGGAAAATTCCCTGATCTTTTGCCGGGAGTTGAAGGTGAATTTTTGGCTTAGCGCGTGATTGCTCAGCAACTCAAGGATCTTTTCGGCCAATGTATCGGTATCGCGCGGGAAAATCAAGAAGCCGTTATCGCCGTTTTTCACCATTTCGGGAATGCCGCCGACATGCGAGGCGACAATCGGCAATTCCGCGGCCATGGCCCATAAAATGGCGTAGGGCAATCCTTCTTTTGTTGACGGTTGCGTGAAAACATCGAAGGCCTTTAAATATTTAAAAGGATTGGCAACCGTTCCAAGCAGTATGAACTTATCAGCTAATCCGCGCTCTTCCAGCATCTCTTTAAGCAGAAGTCGCTGGGGCCCTTCGCCCATTATCGCAAAAATAATATTTTTTATTTGTTTTTTATTGATAAGGACATCGGCTGCTTCGATAAGATAAGGCAACCCCTTCTCCGGAAAGAAATTGGCAACCGTGCCGACGATTCTTAATTTTTCGTTTGAGCCGCGCAGTGCTTCAAAAAAGTTGGCGCTTTGGCTGGCCAGATATTCTTTCGCCTCTGCTTTGGGTAAAAAAGCCGTTTTAAGGTCGATGCCGTTGTAAACTATCGCCAACTTGGTTTCCGGAGCGGCATTGTATTTTAGCCAAAGCTTTTTATCGTTGGCAGAAACGCAGATGATTTTATCTTTAAACGGGGCGCTGAATTTTTCCAGATACAGGAAAAATTTTCTGGCGAGCCCGGAAAAGGACGCTTCAAAAACCGCGCCATGGACAGTATAAACAACTTTGACGCCGGCGAGCTTGCCGGCCAGCGAGCCCAAAAAGCCCGCTTTGGAGCTGTGCAGATGGATAACATCGGGGCGCTCCTTGAGCAAGAGTGAGAAAATTTCAACCAGCCCCGCGATGTCGGCAAATGGATTGGCCGCGCTGCGGCGGAGCCACTTGAGTTCCTGGAAGCTGATCTTATTGTCGGCCAGTTGCTTAAAAAGCTTGCCGCCGCCGTCCGGCCCGGCCGCCACCAAAACATCGTATTTTTCCCTCAGTCCCGCGGCCAAATCAAGCACATTTTCCTGCGCGCCGCCGAGCTCCGATTGAGTGATGATATAGATGATTTTTTTCATATGAGTGAAGCGATATCAGTTGTTTTGGCGACGCGCAGAGGGGGTGGCGGGGGAGCGAAGCGCCCCCTTGGCGGAAATACTAAAACCGAGGGGTTTTAGGGAGTCCCGCTTTAGCGGGGCGACGCGCCGTCCCGGCTCCGATTGAGTGATGATATAGAGGATTTTACGCATATCGATATTTTAGGGTAAAAAGCGTCAAAAAGCCAGTTCTTGCAAGATAAATAGTAAGCCGCGCAGAACAGCGGTTTTTTTGTCTTCCTAATTGACTTTTCGACAATTTATATATAGGATAATAAATCAGTAATAACTTTTTTGCGGCATAATAATTTCTACGGCGATGAACGGGCAAAATTTGAACAAAAAAATAGGGTTTATCGGCCAGGGATGGATAGGTAAAAGCTACGCCGACGATTTCGAACGGCGCGGTTTTGATATTGTCCGTTACGCTCTGGAAGAGCCTTATGTCCGGAATGGTCACGGCATAAGCGAGTGCGATATTGTTTTTATCGCCGTGCCCACGCCCACCACTCCTCGGGGTTTTGACGATGCTATTTTGCGGCAAGTGATAAAGAAGATCGGGCGGGGAAAGATCGCGGTCATCAAGTCGACCGTTCTGCCCGGTGCTACCGAAAAGATCCAGGAGGAAAATCCCGGTATTTTTGTTCTGCATTCGCCCGAATTTTTAACTGAAGCCACAGCTGCCCATGACTCCGCCAATCCCCAACGCAACATTATCGGTCTGCCGATAGATAATTCCGATTTTCGCCGGGCAGCTCAAGAAGCGATGAAAGTTTTGCCTTATGCCCCGTATTCTTTGGTGTGTTCTTCACGCGAA
Organism: Candidatus Portnoyibacteriota bacterium; assembly: GCA_028688325.1. Taxonomy (GTDB): domain Bacteria; phylum Patescibacteriota; class Minisyncoccia; order Portnoybacterales; family GWB1-42-6; genus UBA8475. Next base: position 167,513 of record JAQTYI010000002.1, on the reverse strand, counting down.
GCGGAGCTAATAAAATATGGCGGCAATAACTGGTTCTATTTTAAAGTGGTTTTTATAAATATGTTTTTTGATCTTGTCGCCAAATCCGGCGCTCGCTGGGAAGTGGTCAGGGACGCGATGGCGGCTGATTGGCGCATCGGCCGGACGCATCTGGACCCGATCCACAAAAGCGGCCGGGGGGCGGGCGGCCACTGTTTTATCAAGGATTTTGCGGCTTTTCATAAATTCTACGAAGAGATGGTCGGCGACTCTCTGGGAAAAGATGTTTTGGAAAGCGTTAAAAATAAGAATATTGATTTGCTGATTTCGAGCAAAAAAGACCTGGACTTGCTGTCCGGAGTTTATGGAGAGGAGGTATTTAACGACGCTTTGAATCGCTCGCTGTTTCCCGTTCCGTCTCAAAAAAAGAGATCGGCCAAATGCCTGGTGACGGGCGGCGCGGGTTTTATCGGCTCTCATCTGGTTGACGAACTGGTCAGTCGGGGCAATGAGGTTATTGTGATAGATGATCTTTCAGCCGGCAAGCGCGAATATCTGAATCCCGGAGCCAAGCTTTATCAAGAGGACATCAGGAATCTAAATGCCATCAAGCCGCTGTTTGAAGGCGTGGATTATGTTTTTCATTTGGCGGCGAGGCCCCGCGTGCAGCCGTCGATCCAGGATCCGGTCGGCTCCAATGATGTCAATTTAAACGGCACTTTGAATGTTTTGGTCGCCAGCCGTGACGCAAAAGTGAAAAAAGTCATCTACTCCGCTTCTTCTTCCGCTTACGGCGACCAGGAAAAAATGCCTTTGCGCGAAGATATGCCGACCAATCCCATGAGCCCTTACGCCATGCAAAAGCATATGGGCGAACAATATTGCCGGCTATTTTCCGAGCTCTACGGCCTGCCGACGGTCGCCTTGCGTTATTTCAATGTTTACGGCCGGCGCCAGCCCTTGGAAGGGGCTTATACTTTGGTATTGGGAATATTTGTCAGGCAGCGCTTGGCGGGAAAGCCGATGACCATAGTGGGCGACGGCGAGCAGAAGCGCGATTTTACCGGCGTTGCCGATGTGGTGCGCGCCAATATCTTGGCGGCCAACAGCTCCAATGTCGGCAAGGGCGAAGTGATAAATATCGGCCGGGGAAGCAATCATAGCGTCAATCAAATAGCCGGAATCATCGGCGGACCAAGAATAAATATTTCACCCAGGATCGAGCCCAAAGAAACATTAGCGGATAATTCCTTGGCCAAAGAGCTTTTGGGCTGGGAGCCGACGATAAATTTGCTGGAGTGGCTCGCGGAATACAAAAAAGAGATAGGTTTGGAGTAAAAATTTTATTAAAAAATGGCAAAAAATGGGCTCTTTACAGGCCTGTTTTTTATTTGATATTTTGTCCTATTTGTGCGATAATCAGATAAATAAAAGGCAACGAGAGAGTGCTGGGTTTTCTGTTGCCGGTCTTTTGCTAATCGGCGGGCGAGAATCAAAATTATAATTATCTTTATGATAAAGAGAATTTTAATATTTTCCACTGCTTATCTGCCTTTAATAGGGGGCGCTGAGATAGCGGTTAAAGAAATTACCGATCGGCTCGGCGGCGATTTTGTTTTTGACCTCATCTGCGCGCGGATAAAAAGGAATTTGCCCAAGCAGGAGAAAGTGGGCAAAATTAATGTCTATCGCGCGGGTTGGGGTTGGGGAAAACTGGATAAATTTTTATTGCCTTGGCGCGGAGCGGCGCTGGCCGAAAAATTGCACCGGCAGGAGCCGTACGATATCGCTTGGGCCATCATGGCGTCTTTTGGCGGTTTGGCCGCGCTATTTTTTAAAAATAAGTTAAAGAGCGTGCCGTATGTTTTAACCTTGCAGGAAGGAGACACTCCCGAACATATCGCTTCCCGCGCTTTATGGCTCGGGCCGTATTATAAAAAAATGTTCGTTAGCGCCGATCTCATCACGGCTATCAGCCGGTATCTCAAGGAATTCGCGCTGGCGCACGGCGCCAAAAGCCAAATAGCCATCGTACCGAACGGCGTGGATATAAATAAATTTCAGACGCCGGGCGGCAACAAGCAGGAATTAAGATCGCGCCTGGGTATAACCATTCAAGAAAAAGTTATTGTCACGGTTTCGCGCCTGGTGGAAAAAAATGGCATTGCCGACCTGATCAAAGCGATGTCGCATTTGCCGGCCGAGGTTAAATTGTTGATTTTGGGAAGCGGTTCGCTGGAACGGGAATTAAAGGCGCGGGTTAAAAATTCGGGATTAAACGACAGGGTATTATTTTTAGGCGATGTGCCCCACGATAAAGTGCCGCAATTTTTGGCGATTGCCGATGTATTTGTCCGGCCGTCGCTGGCCGAGGGGCTGGGCAATGTTTTTTTGGAAGCCATGGCCGCGGGCGTGCCGATAATCGGCACAAAAGTCGGCGGCATACCGGATTTTTTACGCGATCCCTCGGTAAACTCGGGGCAAGCGCCAACCGGTCTTTTTTGCGAGGTTTCGGACTCCCAAAGCATAGCGGAAAAAATAAATCTATTGCTGGCCGACCACGCCTTGCATTCCAAGCTCATCATCAACGGCAGAGTGCTGGTTCAGGAACAATACAGCTGGAATAAAATCGCCGCGCAGATGAAAGAAACATTCACACAGTTAACTTTATGATGGATTTTTTGAAGGAACAACTGGCCAAAAGAAAAAAAATATTAAGATATCTGATCGCCGGCGGCACCGCCACCGGCGTTAACTTGGCGCTGCTTTTTGTTTTTACCGACTGGTTGGGGGTCTGGTATCTGTTTTCGGCCGCCGCGTCTTTTGTCGTGGCCTTTTTCGTCAGTTTTTTTCTGCAGAAATTATGGACCTTTCAGGACAAGAGCCGGGGAATGATGAAAAAACAGATGGCCGTTTATCTCTTGGTCGCTTTGATAAGCTTAACGGCCAATACGGGCCTGATGTACCTTTTGGTGGATATTTTCGGCATTTGGTATCTGTTGGCGCAAGTTTTCGCGGCCGCGCTGATAGCGATATGGAATTTCATCGCCTACGGGGCTTTTGTTTTCAAGCCGAAAGAAATGGTTTATGACCGGCAAACATAACGGACAGGTAAAAATTTTGATCGCCACTGGCATTTATCCTCCGGACCTGGGTGGCCCGGCCACTTTGCTGACGGAATTGCCCGGAGCCCTGAAAAAGGCCGGTATGGACATTAAAGTCATCACTTATTCGGACACGGCTTTGAGCGAACAGGAAAAGCGTGAAGGCATGGTTTGGCGGATAAGCAGGCAATCGCCTTGCTCCAAGATCTCGTATTTTTGGCGGATGTGGCGCCTGTCCGGCCGGTGCGATATTATTTATGCCACCGATACTTACAGTGTGGGTTATTTCGCTTATCTGATAAAAAAACTTACCGGCAAAAAATACATCATCCGCTTTGCCGGCGACAGCGCTTGGGAGACGGCCTCGGCGTGCGGTTGGATCAAAGATTATATTGTCGATTTCCAGAATAAAAAATACGGCCGCCGGATAGAGAAAATGAAAAAACGGCGGGCGAAGATACTGGCCGGCGCCGACAGGGTCATTGCGGTAAGCAATTTCATCGCCGGTATCGCCAAAGCGATCGGCGCGGCGGAAAAAAATATCCGCGTTATCTATAACGCGGTGGATTTTTTCGGCGAGCTGCCGCAAAAGACCAGGCCGATGGCGCCAACTTTGGTCTTTGCGGGGCGCCTCATGCCTTGGAAAGGCGTAGGGGTGATGCTTGATGTCGTCGCTGAGCTGAAAAAAGAGATTCCCGATATCATTTTTGAGGTGCTGGGCGACGGGCCCGAAATGGAATCCTTGAAAGAGCAGGCGCGGAAATTGAGCATCGAGCAAAATGTTAAATTTCGCGGCCGGGTGAGCGAGCCGGAGAGCCATAAGATTTTCAGCCGCTCCACGATATTCGTTTTAAATACCAACTATGAGGGCTTGCCCCATTCTGTGCTCAACGCCATGGCCGTCGGTTTGCCGGTTATCGCTACATCCATCGGCGGCAACGCGGAAGTCGTTCAAAGCGGGGAAAACGGGTTGCTCGTGCCATATAACGACCAAAAAGCTTGGATAACGGCCGTCAAAACGCTTTTGAACGACGAGGCCTTGCGGGAAAAATTCATCCAAAATGGCAAAAAGACGCTGGAAAAATTTAAATGGAAAAAGTTGGTGGCAGAAACGGTGGAGGTGATAAAGAGTATTTAAATTTCTAATTCCTAATTAACCCAATTTCTAATCAATGCCCAATGGCGGAGGTTAGAAATTAGACATTGGAATTTGATTAGGTCAATTAAAAATTAGAATAATTAGAAATTATGAACAAGATTCTATTAATCAATCCGCCCTTCAATATCGCCAAAGCCGTTTACGACACTTCATTGTCGGTCGGACTGTTAAGCATGGCTTCGTATTTGAAAAGCAAGGGCGTGCCCATGGAAATACTGGACGGAGCCAGACAGCCGAATTTTTTGGAGCGCTTAAAAACGGAAGTTCCCAAGAGCGGCGCGGCGGCTTTTTCGGTGATGACTATGCAGGTCGGCCAGGCATTGGAGATATCCAAAATAATCAGGGAGCTTAATCCGGAGTGCAAAATAATCTGGGGTGGGCCGCATCCGACTTTTTTTCCGGAACAGACCATAAAAAGCGGCCTGATAGACATTGTGGCGGTGGGCGAGGGGGAAGAGACGATCTTGGAAATTGCCAGCGGAAAAAAAATCAGCGAAGTGGCCGGCGCGGTTTATAAAGAGAGGGGCCGGATATTTTCAAATAAGGCCCGCGCGCTTCACGACCCCGCCCAAATGCCGCTGTTTGATTGGGAATTGGTACCGCGGGAAATTTTGGAGCGGCTGACTTTGATCCCTTCACTCACCTCGCGGGGCTGTCCGCACCGCTGTTCCTTTTGCATCAACGCAATTTTGAAAAATTCCTGGCGGCCAAGAACCGCCCAGCAAGTGCTGGAGGACTTGCGTATAATCAAAAGCAAGCCGTATTTTGCCGGCAAGCCCCTGCGTTTTTGGGACGAAAATTTTTTTGTGGATATGGCGCGCGCCAGAGCCATTATAGATGGTATGATAAAAAACGATTTGGTAATTCCTTGGGAGACGACCGTGCGCGCCAACTATATTCGCGAGGGAATGATAGACGATGATTTTATGGCCAAGCTGAAGAAAAGCGGCTGCTATCTTTTGTCTTTCGGCGCCGAGTCGGGCTGCCCGCGGCTGCTCAAAAAAATGAAAAAAGACATAAATCCGGAAGATGTGATAATTTCCGCCAAAGCCGCTTTGCGTCACGGCATAATTCCGCAATACTCATTTATGATCGGGTTGCCCGGCGAGGCGCGCTCGGAAATGATGGAGACCTTGAATTTGATCGATAAACTGATAAAATTGAGCCCCAAGATCCAGATACTTGGCCCGCAGGCGTTCCGGCCTTATCCCGGTTCGGAATTGTATGATGAATGCGTGGCCAGCGGCTGGAAAGAACCGCAATCGCTGGAAGAATGGGCGGAATTGTCGCGTAACGAAATTAATTATTTGTCCGTGGAAAATTTTCCCTGGGTGAAAAAAGAAGATAAGGATTTTGTGGAATCGACGGAGGCCTTCGTGCGCTTTGGCGCGCACGGCATAAAATCGGCGCTGGGTTCTTCCGTCAAGGCGCAAAAGCTGTTGAAGCTGGGATTTATTCTTATCTGCCAGCTGCGCTGGAAATTAAAATTTTTTGCTTGGCCCGTAGAATATAAATTAGCCAAGAAATTTGTCAGTCAATAGTATGAAAATATTATCTTTGGGGTTGGACGCTTCGATTCTGGACAAAAATTCCGCTTTAGCGCGGAGAGCTATTGACTATGGTAATTTAGTTGAAGAATATACGATCATAGTGCCAAGTGTAAAAAAAGAAAAGATCGAATTATCGGAAAAAGTAAAGGTTTACGGCTCTGGCGGCGGCAACAAAATAACGCAGTTTTTTAATATTTATAAAACAGCCAAAATATTGCTTAACAAAGGAGCAATCAAGGCGATAACGGCGCAAGACCAGTATTATCTATCTTTGCTTGGCTTAATGCTGGCTGAAGAATTCGGGGTTGGCTTGGAAATCCAAGTTCACGGTTTTGAAAAATACAGAGATTTGCGAAAAATTATCGTTAAATATGTTTTGCCGCGGGCCGACGCGGTCCGCGCGGTCAGCCAGCGGTTAAAGAAACAATTAATAGATGGTTTTGGCGTAAAATCGGAAAAAGTCACGGTTGTGCCGATATACTCGCCAATGAGCGGCCAGCAGTCAGCCGCGGACAAGGCCAGAGATAACGGCCGGTTCATTTTTTTGACCGTGGGGCGGCTGGTGTTGGTGAAAAATATTACTCTGCAAGTTAAGGCCATGGCGGAGATAATAAAAAAATATCCTAACGCTGAGTTATGGGTGGCGGGTGATGGGCCGGAAAGAAAGAATTTAAAAAAGAAGATTGAGAAATTAAAATTAAGCGAGAATGTAAAATTATTGGGGCAAAAAAGCCGGGAAGAGTTAAGGGATATCTATGGGCAGGCCGATGTTTTTATTCTAACATCGGACTCGGAAGGTTGGGGATTAGCGGTGGTTGAGGCGGCGTCTTATGGCTTGCCCGTGATTATGACGGATGTGGGTTGCGCGGGCGAGGTCATTAAGAACGGGGAAAGCGGCTTGGTTATCCCGGTTGGCGGCGGAGAGATTTTAACCGAGGCGATGGCAGAACTGTTGGCGGATAAAGCTTTACGCCAACGCTTTGGCGATGAGGCCAGGCGAGCCGTTGCCGCGTTACCGTCAAAACAAGAAACACTTAATCTGTATTTGGCATCTTGGCAAAAAGCTGCGATGGCAAAGAACACATGAAATTACTTATTCTTACTCAAAAAATAGATAAGAACGATGATTTGCTTGGTTTTTTTCACGGTTGGGTAGCCAAGCTGGCCCGGCATTTTGAAAAAATAACCGTGGTGGCTTTGGGCGTGGGGGATTACGAACTGCCGCTGAATGTCAAAGCGTTATCGTTGGGCAAAGAGAAATTGGAAATTGGAAATTGGAAATTGGAAATTATAAAAAAATTAATTTATTTAAAAAATTTTTATTGGTATATTTGGCGCGAGCGAAATAATTATGACGCGGTTTTTATCCATATGAATCAGGAGTATGTCATTCTGGGCGGGTGGCTTTGGCGCTTGCTGGGTAAAAAAATAATGTTGTGGCGCAATCATCCCAAGGGTGACCTTTGGGCTGACTTGGCGGTTTATTTTTCGGATAAAGTTTTTTGCACTTCGCGTTTTGCCTATGTGGCCAAATTTAAAAAGACCCAAATTATGCCGGTCGGCGTGGATACCGATTTTTTCAAGCCCGAAGCGGCCGGAGAAAAAATCCCGTTTTCTCTTCTGTTTTTTGGCCGCTTATCACCAATAAAAAAACCGGAGGTTTTTATCGAGGCCTTGCGAATTTTGAAAGAAAAAAATACGAATTTTACTGCTAAGATTGTCGGCAACGCGCCGGCCCGCGACAAAAAATACGCAACAGTCCTTAAGCAAAAAGCGGAAGAATACGGATTGGGCGATAGCGTGAAATTTGAAAAAGGCGTGCCTTATCGGCTGGCGCCGGCCGTTTTTAATCAGCACGAGATTTTTGTCAACGCGACGCCCTCCGGCAGTTTTGATAAAATGATTTTTGAGGCGATGGCTTGCGAATCTTTGGTTTTAGCTTCAAATAAAAACCTGGAAGCTATCTTGCCTCAAGACCTGGCGGCCGAATTGATTTTTAAAGAAGGCGACGCGGCGGACCTGGCGGCTAAAGCGGAAGCTTTATTAAATTTGCCAACTGCCCGGGCCGAAGAAATAAAAAAACAGTTGCGGGAAATTGTTGTTAGCCGGCAAAGTTTGGAAAAGTTGATGGCAGAATTAAGACCGCGGTTTAAAGATTAAAATTATGAATAAAACCTATGACCTAATAAAAGAAACCTTGCGGGGCAAGTCGTTCTACCGCGTGCTTTTTAATTGGCAGGTTGCTCGGCATTGCTCGGGTCTTGGCGGGGTTTGCGTTGATTTGGCTAGCGGCTCGCCGCAAGCCAGCTACGCGCGCTACTGGCGGATAGCGCCCCGGCAAATGGTGCGCCTGGATTCAAATCTTGGCGCCAAAACCGATATTATCGCTGACCTGGACCAAGGCATTCCTTTGGCGGATAATTTCGCGGATAATATTTTTATGTTTAACGCTTTGTATCTTATTAAGGAGCCCGCGGCGCTGCTGGCGGAAATCAGGCGCGTTTTAAGACCGGATGGCCATGCCTTTATCACTTTCCAATTTTTAAAATCGGAAGAAACGCGCGTAGTTGACCGGCATCGATTCACCCGTCGCCAGACGGAAGAATTATTGGCCGGCGCCGGTTTTAGCCGGGTGCAAGTTTGGCCGGTGGGCGAGCGCTTCAGCGCGGCCGGGGAGCTAATTGATTTTGCCATGGGCAATTTTTTTATTTGCCGGATATTAAAAATAATTTGGCGGCCGCTGTGCTTGTTGGCTGACCGGTTATGGCCAAAAAAAGTTAGCCGGAATTACGCAGCTGCGATGGCTTGGTTCGCGGTTATTAAAAAATAATTATGAATCCCGTTAGAGAAAACCAAATCTGGTATACTTATTTATTGAGGAGTAAAAGAACTAAGTGCTGGTATACCGGCTGCACTGACGATTTACGGAAGCGCTTTAAACAACACAATGACGGCTTAGTGGCTTCAACCAAAGGTCGCGGTCCATTTAATATTATTTACTATGAAGCGTGCTTGAATAAGAACGATGCTTTTGCCCGAGAAAGATATCTAAAATCTGGTATGGGCAAAAGGTATTTAAAGAATCGTTTAAAACGCTTCCTTTCTCTAACGGGATGAAACGGGAAACCATAAAAAAAATTATTTATCTTTTTTTGAACGCGTTCAGCATTGCCGCACGCTTGTTTTACCGTTCGCCCAGGGTTTCCATCCTGATGTATCATTCGATCGGCGACAACGGGGCGTTTTTTACCGTTACGCCAAAAGAATTCGCTTGGCAGATGGCTTACTTGAATGAACATGATTTTCAAGTTGTTTCTTTGGCTCAATTAACCGGCAAATTAAAGAGGGGAGAAAAACTAAGCGATAAAACGGTTGCCTTAACATTTGACGACGGTTACGCCGATAATTTTACCAGCGCTTGGCCCATCCTTAAAAAATATAATTTCCCGGCGACGATCTTTTTGGCGACTGATTATATCGGCCGCTCTTTCACTAATTCCGAAAATGTGCGGATAAAAGTGCTGGACCAAGCCCAGATAAAAGAAATGGTTTCTTCGGGTTTGGTGGAGTTTGGCTCCCATACTCACACCCATCCGCGCCTGGAAAATTTAAGCGCGGCGGATTTTATCAAAGAAGTGCGCCAATCAAAAGAGGCACTGGAGGATTTGATCGGCCAACCTTGCCGTTTATTTGCGTATCCCAAAGGCTGTTTCCGGAACGATTTTTTTGCTATCCTGAAGGAGATGGGCTTCACGGCCGCTTTTTCAGTTAAGGAAGGATTAGTGTCGCCGGGTGATGAGCTTTGGGCGCTGAAAAGGAATTTTATTTACCGGGCCGGCGGCCGGGCGCAATTTAAAGGCAAATTGACTTATTCGGTGGTTATATATAACTGGCCGAAGAATAAAATTCAGTTTTATTTATAAGAATGAGCATATCAAAACAAAAAAAATCCGGCGGGTTGAAAGTGGTTTTAATTTACGCGTCCCGCGCTTCCGGAGAGATAGAATTGAAAGGTCTGCCGTTTTTGAGCGTCGGTTATTTGGCGTCAAGCATTTTGGCCGACGGCCATGCCGTTAGCATCATAGATGCCCACACTTTCGGCTACTCGCCGCAGGAAGCAGCTCGCCGGGCTTTGGAGCTGGGGCCGGATATAGTCGGCCTTGCCGCCAACACCCACAATCGGTTCTTGGCCATTGAAACGGCCAGACATGTAAAAAAGGGCGACGGCCGGATAAAAATATTTACCGGCGGGCCGCATTTCGGCTTGACGGCCAAAAACGCGTTGGCGGTCGTGCCGGAAATTGATTTTGTCATAAAAGGCGAAGGCGAGATAACTTCGCGCGAACTGCTCAAAACAAATTTTAAACCGGATAAGATGAAAGATGTTTTGGGTCTGGTCTGGCGTGACGGCTTTGGAAACATCGTGGAAAATCCCGATCGCGCTTTTATGTGGAATTTGGACGAACTGCCTTGGCCGGCCTGGGATTTGTTCGGCCTGGAAAATTACGGCGGCACGCCCATTGAAAAAGGCGGCGATAAAACCATCGGGGTTATCAGTTCCCGCGGCTGCCCGAACCGCTGTATCTTTTGCTCTTCCTTGGCTTTTCATAAAGGCGCTTTACGGCTCAGAAGCGCCGAAAATTTTGTTGACGAGCTGGAGTTGCTTAACAAACGATACGGTTTTAAGGCCTTTAAATTTTGGGACGACACTTTCACTATTGTCCGCCGGCACGCCGAAGATGTTTGCAACGAAATTTTAAAAAGGCGCCTGGCCATCAAGTGGTATGCGCCTTGCCGGGTGAACACGGTTGACAAAGAACTTTTGGCCCTGATGAAAAAAGCCGGATGCGTGAGGGTGAATTTTGGTATTGAATCGGGCAGTCCGCGCGTTTTAAAGATAATGAAAAAGGGCATCACTATGGATCAAGCCAGAACTGCCATTAAGGCGGCGCTTGAAGTTGGGTTGGATGTGACGCTGAATTTTTTGATGATCTTTCCGCATGAGACGATGGCCGATATCGCCATGACCGTTGATGCCATACAAGAATTCAAGGCCATGGGGGCTAAGCCGTCATACAGTTTTATCGTTATTTATCCGGGAACCGAACTGGAGGCGATCGCCAAACAAGAGGGTCTGATGCCGGTCGATTTTTCCTGGAATTCACCTTACAAAAGCGAAAAATCGTATATCGCCGGCGAAGATCCGTCAGTGCCGTATTTTGAATGGCCGGAGCTGCCCTTTGAGCTGGTTAAGGCGTTCGTTTTGAAAAGAATGGGAAACAAAAAAAATTTGGCCAAAAGATTTTTCAAAAAACTGCGTCGCGTCAGGCAGTGGGAAGATTTGAGGTCTTTGGGGCAACTGGGCGTAAATTATTTAAAAGCGCAAATAAAAGCTGAATAATTTTATGTGCGGAATAAACGGCTTCAGTTTCAAAGATGAACGATTGATCGGCCGCATGAACGCGGCAATCAAGCATCGCGGCCCGGATCAGGACGGGATATTTTTGGATGATAATTTTTCTTTAGGGCACGCGCGCTTGGCAGTTATCGATCTGTCAGAACGCGGCCGCCAGCCGATTTTTAACGAGGACAAAACGCTGGCAATCGTTTTTAACGGCGAAATTTATAATTTTAAAGAGCTGCGCCGCGCCTTGGAGCAAAAAGGCCACAAGTTTTTTTCCAACACCGATACTGAGGTCGTGTTGCATCTTTTTGAAGAGCGGAGGGAGCGGTGTGTTGAGGAGCTGGACGGTATTTTCGCCTTCGCTATTTACAATCTGAAAGAGAGGTCTTTATTCGCAGTCCGCGACCATTTAGGCGTTAAGCCCCTGTATTATTTTTGGGACGAACAGAAGCTGATTTTTTCTTCCGAGATCAAGGCAATTTTGGAGCATGATATTAAGAGAGAGATTAATCAGCGGGCGTTAAGCTCCTGTTGGCATATGCTTTATCCGCTGGCGCCGCTAACCATTTTTAGAAAGATCTTTAAATTGCCGCCGGGGCACTTTTTGACCCTGAAGAAAGGTCAACTGGATATCCGGCGTTATTGGCGGCCGAAATTTGAAAAAACAGCGTTGAGCCGGAATGAAATAAAAAATGAGATTAGGCGTTTGGCTGAAGAGGCGGTGAAAAAGCAACTGGTCTCCGACAGGCCCCTGGGTGTCTTTTTGAGCGGCGGCATTGACTCCACGGTTGTGGCGGCTTTGGCGCAGAAGTTTTCCGCGGCCAAGCTTAAAACTTTTTGCGTGGGCTTTGATGTGGTGGAGGAGCGGGAAAAATACAATATTGACTTTGAAATGGCCCGTCGCGTTGCTAAAGACCTTGGAACGGAGCACCGCGAACTGATGATTGGCGCCAAGGATGTTTTGGGGGCGCTGGAAAAAGTCGCCTGGCATATGGATGAGCCGATGTCCAACCACACCCAATCCATCACTTATTTGTTGTCGGGGTTTGCCAAGCGCGAGGTGGCGGTGGCGCTGGGGGGCGACGGAGGAGATGAAATTTTCGCCGGCTATCCCCGGTATCGGCTGAATTTATTGCTTGATCAATATCAAAAAATTCCCGTATTTTTGCGGCGCGCCTTTTTGGATAAGGCGGTCAGTTATTGGAATAAAAAAGGCGATTTGGGCAAAAAGCTGGCGACGCCCCAAGGCGTTGAGCGCTATTTGCTGTATTTGTCCCAGAAAGACAAGCTGCTTGCCAGAGCGATAAAACCAAGTTATTTTAAGGACGACTGGTACAAGAAAAAACTGGAAGAGTCGTATTCAGACAGTGCTTCTTCCGATTCCAATGACTTGTTGATGCTTATGGACTTGGAAAACTGGTTGCCGGAAGAATCATTGATGCGGACGGATAAAACCACAATGGCTCACGGCTTAGAAGAACGGGTGCCGTTGCTGGACCGCTCGCTGGTGGAATTTGCCCTGAAAATTCCGATTGGGCACAAATTAGGTCTTTTTGACTCCAAGACGATTTTTAAAGCCGCGCTGGGCGATTTATTGCCTGATTATGTCGCCAAGGCGCCTAAGCGCGGCTGGTTTTCACCTATGGCCAAGTGGCTGCGGGGCGACCTGAAAGATTTTGCTTTTGATGTTCTCTCGCCAAATTATTGCTCCGGCAGCGAGGAATTCGTAGATTTTCCGGCGGCCAGGCGAATTTTGGAAGATCATATTTCCAAGAAAGAATATAACTTAACGCTTATTTGGTCGTTGATGTCGTTCCAAATGTGGTATAAAAATTATTTATCCCGTTAGAAATTTTAAATGAAATGAGGAAGGTAGCCGAACAAAGCCGTAGGCGTAATCGCCCGCATAAATTAATATGATAAATAAACAAGGCGGAATTTATAAAGGGACGAGTCCTAGAAAATAATATTTATCCCGTTAGAAAATATTTAGTAAAATATAAAGAAATAATAACTTGTATCTTTATGAAAATCACTTCTTCAAATTATAAAGTAATTGATATTTTTTAACGGGATGAAAAAATGGCTTGTTGAAAATAAATGGATAGCGATAATTATCGGCGGCGCCTTATTGATTCGGCTGGCATCGTTGTTTTTCGCTTTGCCTTATAGCGATGTTTTCGGCGATGAACTGAACAATACCATTATTGCCTTTAAAATATTGGAAAACCATAGCTTGATATTGACGCCAGAGATGGGCGGTTATCTGCCGCCGTTGTATTCTTATCTTTTGGCGCCGATCTATGGACTGATCGGTTTTTTGGGGATAATCTCCGGTGCGTTTTCTGGATTATTGGATTTTAAAGAATTTGTTATCTTGCACCGGGAATGGTTTTTGCTCCCGGGGAGATTTTTGTCGGCTTTATTCGGCGCGGGAACGGTTTATCTGACCTATATTTTTGCCCGGAAGATTTTTGATAAGCGAGTCGCTTTGCTGGCGTCTTTTTTGCTGTCAATAAGCTTTCTTCATGTTCATGAATCGCAGGTCAGTCATGTTTGGACGCCGCTGGTTTTTTTCACGGTGCTGGGCGCCTACGGCTTTTATTGTCTGTCTGTTTCCGGGGAGCGAAAATGGTATTGGTTGGCTGTCATTAGCTTAGGGCTGGGTTACGCTATCGGGCAGATCCCGATTATACTATACCCGTTTTTTATTTACGCACATTTCCTGTTCGCCGTAAGGACTAAAACCAAATTTTGGAACAAAAATTTTATCGAAGCCAATGTTTTGCTTATGAGTTTGGTGGCAGCGTTCACTTTTCTAAATTTCTACACCGTCTATAAGCATTTTTATGATGTGCTGCTGGCGCTATCGCAACTAATCGGCTGGAAGCCGGATTTTTTAGCCAATGTTCGGTTGATGCCTTCGGCCATAGCCAATTTTTCTCTGGGTAACAATTGGCTTTTTATCTTTAAATCCTTATTTTACGATTCGCCGGTCGTTCTGTTGGCGGCCTTAGCCGGCACCGCGGTTGTGTTAAGAAAATTCCGGATTGATGCCAGAATCGTTTTTCTGTCCGTCTTGCCGCTATATACTCTTTTTGTTTTCTCTTTTATTTTTTACCATTTTCTTTGCCGGTATACTTTGCCGGCCGTTCCTTTTTTGGCCATTAGCGCTTCTTATTTTGTTTTTTGGCTTTGGGACAGGCCTTTTTGGAAAAAGAGCAGGGTTGTGTTAGTGTTTTTGATTGCCGCGGTCTCTCTTTATTCTTTGGCTGCATCGGGTCTTTATTCTTTTAAACTATTGAAGCCCTACACCTTGAGTTCGGCCATTGAGTGGGTCTATGGAAATATTCCTTCGGGTAAAAGGGTGGTGGCGGATGTTTATTTGAACAGTAATAAAGCTGGGATAGAGTTTTTGCAAAAATACAATATGTATGGCTGGCTGGATACCAGAAAAAAATATCTATTGCAAATGCCCGAAGCGAGATATCCCGATCCCAATTATTTTTTAATAGACACTAATTTAACGGATGTCGCTTCTTTGCCGGATAAAGAGAAAAAGGCCGATTATGGCGTTGTGACTTTTTACAGCGGTGAGCAGGAAAGGGAACAGGACAAGATATTGGATGTTTTCGGGCCGCGGGAGCTGGTCTTTTCTCTCTACCCGCGGGGAGATAAAGAATACGCAAAAGGCCTGCTGAATCTTGAACCACATTTTTTTCTGGGTAATATTTGGTCAACACGACAGATCGGCCCGAATGTGGAAATTTATCGATTTGTGAAATAATTTAACTTATGGACAAAACAGAGATAAAAACAAGAGAAACATCCGCCAGAGATGTTTATTGGGGGGAATTTCCGGAAGAAGCCCTGGATAAGATATTGGAATATTATCGTTTGGGGCGGGTTGAGGCAGCGCGGGAAATGATCAGGTCTTTGGGACGGGAGGATTTTATTTTTGGGCCGGGGCGGAGTGATTTTCTCTATTATCTGCCGCTGGACAAGACCAGCCGCGTTTTGGATGTTGGCTGCGGTCTGGGCGCGCACTCTTTTAACGCGGCCAGAATAGCCGGAGAAGTTTGGGGATGCGATCTGTCTAAAAAAAGAGTGGCGTTTTGCGAGGCGCGCCGGAAGAACGAGGGCGCGGCTAATGTTAATTTTTTGCACAGCGACATTGAGGGGCTGCCGTTTGCGCCGGATACCTTTGACGCGATAATTCTGAATGGGGTGGTGGAATGGCTCGGCGAAAAAAACAAGAATAAAGATCCGCGGCAGGACCAGCTGGACGACCTGCGCCGCTTGCGTTCGTTGCTGGCGCCGGGTGGCGTGATGTATATCGGAATAGAGAATCGCTTGGCTGCCGCATATCTTTTCAGCGCCAAGGATCATAACAGCTTGAAATACACGAACTTTTTACCCCGTTTTGCCGCCAATTTGGCGAGTTATTTAAAAAGAGGCAAGCCCTACCGAACCTATACTTATGCCAAGAAGGGCTATGAACACCTGCTCAAAGACGCCGGTTTTGACGGAGCGCCGGATTTTTATATCGCGCATCCCGGTTATAACTTGCCGCAGTTCCTTATGCCGTTCGAGGATCTCGGTGCGTTAAAGTTTATTTTGAATTCTATGAGCATTGATAAGGGAACAACAGGCAAATTGACCAGGTTCTTGATAAAAATACCTTGGCTGGGCGGCTTGATGAGGAATTTTTTTTATAGCTATGTCATCTTTATAACCAAATGACCGAAAATATCCAAAAATTTATAACGGAAAATTGGGCCAAGCTTCCAACCTCGGAGCGATGCCCGGCGCCAACAGGGCCGATCCGGCTGTCAAAATTTTATCACGGCCGAGCTAATTGGCAGAGCAAGGTGCTTTTTCTGGCCACCAATGACGGCTCACCCATTTGTCTTATTAAAACGACTCGAGACGCGGCGGCCAATGAAAAACTAAAAAGAGAGAAAGAAGCGCAAGAAAAATTCGGTCAAGCCAACGAACTGGCCGCGCCGCGCGTCTATTTTGACGGCCTGGTTGGCGAATCTTATTTTTACGCGGAAGAGGTTATTTTCGGTCAGCCCTTGTCAGAAAGCGTGGCGTTTCAAAAAGAAAAAGAAATTTTGGAATTAGCGCGTTCTTTTGGCGCGGTTGGTCAAATTTCTGCCAAAGTTTTGGCGGAAATTTTCAGAGAAAGCGCTCCGAATCAAGACGCGGAATCGAAAAACCTTTTAAATGAGCTTGTTAGCAGCGAGGCCGTAATTAAAACCGGCTTTACCCATGGCGATTTGACCCGTAAGAACATCATCAATAGCCGAGGGCGGCTGCGCCTGATTGACTGGGAGCGGGCGGGGGAGCGGCCATTTTGGCTGTTGGACGCGGTTCATTTTTTCACTACCTTGAGAAATATCAAAAATTTATCGGATTGGCGACAACGGGGCCAAGCGGCTTTTTGCCAAATCGCGGGAGTGCCCTCATCGGAGGCGCTGGCGCTGTATTGCATTGAGGCGATTCTGGAAATTCTTGGCAAACAATATCCGGAAAAATATGATTTGGTCGTTGGGCGCCTAGCCCAATTAAAACTTAACTGATTTTTATGAAAGGATTATATTTTGTCAATTCCGACATTGAAAATAAGCGCGCCCATGTTTTTCAGATGTTAAGCACGGTGGAAGCCATCCGCCCTTTCTTGGATTTAACGCTAATTTTTCCTTGGTATGGGAGAAAAAAGTATGACCTAACTAAGCTTTTTTCCGTTTATGGCTTAAAAAAAGAGGTGCCGGTAATTTTTCAAAGCGCTTGGGGAATAAAAGAAGCTTGCTTGAAAGCTTTTTTAGCTTTTGACATTTCGGCCGCCGGTTTTTTGTTGAAACAGAGGCGGCGAACCCAGGTGGACTTTATTTATTTTCGCTCCAGCTTATTTTTTGTTTTGGCGATAGCTGCTTATTGGTTGGGCATCCCCTTTTTTTATGAAATTCACCGTAAACCCCTAAGTTGGAGCGAAAGATTCAGAGATTCGTTTTTAGCCAAACGGGCGGCCGGCCTTATTGTTATCAGCGAAGTTTTAAAGCAGCATTATTTAAAATATAATAAAAACATTTTAGTTGTCCATGACGCGGTTTCGCTTGAGCGTTTTGGCCAAGACATAGATAAGGATTTAGCCCGCCAAAAATTAGGTTTGGCAGCAGGCGCTTTGCTGGGCGTCTATAGCGGCGCCATCAGAAAAATAAAAGGGGTGGATGTGTTGATTGATGCTGCCAAAAATTTGCCTTGGGTAAATTTTGAGGCGATTGGGCCAATTGACTCGGAATTTAAGTCGGCGGTTATTGCCAATTTTCATTTGGCGGGGCCCAAAAAGCAAGCAGAGGTGCCGGTGTTTTTGGCGGCCGCCGATTTTCTTTTATTGCCCCATCCGGAAAACGAATATTCTCAATCGCCGATGAAATTATTTGAATATTTAGCCGCTGGCCGGCCGATCATTTCTTCCGACCTCCCCAATATTAAGGAAGTTTTGCCGCTTGATGGCAATCTGTTGTTTAAGCCGGGCAATAGCGAAATTCTGGCCAACACCATAAAGAAATATTTAGAGAATAGGCCATTCTATGATCAGGCCGCGCGGCAAAACAAGGAGGTAGCGAAAGAATATACTTGGAAAAAACGGGGCGAAAAAATCGCTAATTTTATTAAGCAATCGTTGAAAAAAATAAATTGATGAGAGTGCTCTATCTTTATTCCGGTCTAAGAAAAAATAAATTTAAGGGTGAGGCGGGAAAAGATTACCCCGATACCCAATTATACGGCTTGAACCATTTGGGAGAATTTGGCGTGGCGGCGGAGTATAAGGAATTTGGCGATCTGGCGAACCGCTTGCTGGGTTTCCGTCTGAGGCATCTTTTGTCGTATTTTTTAACACCGGGCTACGACCTGGTTTTTGGCTCTTCGCTTCTATTCTCGGCCGTCTTTAAGAAGATTTTCCGGCCCAGAAGGAAATTTGTTCTATTGAACATCGGTCTTAACAGAACTTTTTTAGCGAATAAGAAAGGGCTTAAGTCAAAAATTATCAATTGGCTCCTGGCCGAAATTGACGCGATCGTCTGTTTGTCCGGCGTGCAACGCGATTATTTAGTTAACAAGTTTCCTGAATTAAAAAATAAACTTTATTTTATTCCGTTGGGAGTTGATGTTGAATACTATCAGCCGCAATTTGATAATAGAAAAAATTATATTTTGTCGGCGGGCCGGGATAACGGCCGCGACTATAAAACGGTGGTGGAAACGGCCAAACTCTTGCCGGAAGAAGAATTTCAAATCGTTTGCAGCGAAAGGAACTTGCAAGGCGTAAAGGAGATTCCGGATAATGTTAAGATTTTTTATGATCTTCCCGCGCCAGAACTCAATAAAAAATACCACGAAGCCAAAATGTTGTTGCTTATCACCCACGACGACAACTCTTTGGGTGGCTCTGATTGCTCCGGCCAGACGGTTCTGTTGGATGCCATGGCCAGCGGCTTGCCGGTGATCGCGAGCCGGAAGAAATATTTAGCGGATTATGTGATAGATGGCTGGGAATTTTTATCGGTTGATTTTTATGGCGCGGCGGATATAGCGGAAAAAATAAAGATTTTTAATGAAACCGATTTTCGGGAAAAAATTGCCAAAAACGCCAGGATTAGGGTGGAGCGACAATTCTCAACGCGCCAATTGGCGCGTGGCTTGGCGGAGACCTTTAAAAAAATAACTGGACAAAGCTAATGATCATTAACGATTTTTTTACCAGTGTAATTCCCAGGGCAAGGCGGGCGAAATTAATTTTAAAAAACGAGGGTTTTTGGGTTCTGGTTAAGCAAATCACCAAGCATTACGCTTTTTTGTTTTCCTTGCCTTTCTGTTTTAGAAAAATAAAAAGAATAAAGTTCGACAGTATTGATCGGTTGGTTGATTTCGTGTTTTGCTCGTATTTTGGTTATTTGGCGCCCATTCAGGTTAGAAGTGAAATCATCTCTTTATTAAGGCGCGTTAAAGAATTGAAGCCAAGAGTTATCATGGAAATTGGAACGGCTCAAGGGGGAACTTTATTTTCTCTGGCTAGGGTGGCTCCGGATGATTCTTTGATGATCGGCCTGGATTTGCCCAGAAGAAGGCGAGATTATCCTTGGTGGAAACTGCGGCTATTCAAATCTTTTGCTAGGAATAAGCAGCAGATTTATCTCATCAGAAAGGATTCTCACAGAGAAGAAACATTAGCAGAGGTAAAGAAAATATTAAATGGCCGCCCAATTGATTTTTTATTTATTGATGGCGACCACTCTTATGATGGCATAAAAAGAGATTTTGAATTATACTCGCCATTAGTTAGAAGGGGAGGAATAATCGCTTTGCATGATGTTGCCAGGCATCCGCTCCAAGTTAATTGCCGGGTGGACATGTTCTGGCAGGAATTGAAAGATAAGCATGAATTTGAAGAATTTATTGAGAACGAGCGGCAAGCTTGGGCGGGAATAGGGCTGATTAAAATTTAAAGAAATGATTCAGTATATGAAGGTATTATTAGTTTTGCCGGAAATAAATTCCGGTTGCCAATGGAATGTCGGTTTGGCTTATTTGGCCGCAGTGCTCAAGCGGGGCGGACATAGTGTGGGCCTGTTTGAAGTGAACGACTGGGCGGCGGATTTGCCGCGATTTTTGGCGGTTATAAAAAATCAACAGCCAAGTTTGGTTGGTCTAACGGCCAATTCCCACCAATTCGTTTATGTGAAAGAGCTGGCGCGAGAGATAAAGAAAACGGCGGATGTTTTTATCGCGGTGGGCGGAGTGCACGCTATTTTAAAGCCGGAGTCCTTTGTCGACGAAACGGCGATAGACGCTATCTGTGTCGGTGAGGGCGAGGCATCGTTTTTGGAGCTGGCCGATCGGCTGGCCGGCGGCCGGGAATATTTTGATGTTAAGAATTTTTGGTTCAGAAAGGGCAAGGAGATGGTGAAAAATGAATTGGCGCCTTTGGCGGGCGACCTGGATTCCTTGCCCATGCCCGACAGGACTATTTTCCGTTATTTCGCGGAGCCGGGCAAAAAAACGCCCCGCTTCATTTTTTCCCGCGGCTGCCCTTTTGAATGCACTTATTGCTGCAACCACGCGTTGAAAAAGATATATAAAGGGCCGGGCGGGTATGTGCGTTGGCGGAGCGTAGAGCTGGCTTTGCGAGAGATTGAGCAGCTAAAAAGCCGATACGATTTTAATTATTTCAAGCTGGACGACGACACTTTTTCTTTGAATAAGATTTGGCTCAAAGAATTTTGCGAAAAGCTTATCAAAAAGAATTGGGGCCTGACTTTCGAGTGCAACATCAGGCCCGGCACCATCGATGAAGAAGGGACGGAACTTTTAAAAGAGGCGGGCTGCCGCATGGTGAAGATCGGTATTGAGGCGGGAAATTCGGACCTGCGCCGCCGGGTCTTGAGCCGCTATTTTTCCGATGAGGACATTATTAAGACATTTGCGCTGGCCAAGCGATTCGGCATCAAGACATTTTCATTTAATATGATCGGCGTGCCGGAAGAAACATCGGCCACGATAGCGGACACGGTAAAACTTAACCAGGAGATCCGGCCCGATTTTATGCAGGTGACGGCTTTTTACCCGTATCCCTTAACGGTGCTGGGCGAGTTATGTTCGGCCAAGGGATACATTGGCGGCGATAGCGAGGATTCTTATATGGAGAAGTCAGCGTTGACTTTGCCGACCATTTCGCGCCGGGAGATTGAGCGGGCGGTCAGAAATTTCAAGTTTAATGTTTATTGGGCGTATAATAAAAAGAAAGCGCTGGCTGAGATCGGAGAGCGCTTGAAAAAGCGAGTCATAAAAAATCCCGTTTTGCACCAACTGGCAAAATGGGGTTATCGAGGAGCTCGAAAGCTTAGCGCCATTCTGAGGCATAACTGAAGAATCTATTGCTATATTTTTTAGTTATTTTAATCAAAACCCCAATGTCCAAACTCTAATTTCAAATAAAATCATAAATCCAAATTTTTGAGATTTTATAGTTTGGGATTTTATTGGTCATTCGTCATTGAGGTTTAGGGTTTTTGTCAGTAATTAGGTAATTAGGAATTAAATAGGGACTAACTTAGTTGCTGTATATTTATAAGTTTAAATTAACGGGATGAAGATCGGTTTCTTAATTAACAATCTTGACCTAAAGAATGGCTGGGGAAACTACTCGGCTAATTTAATCTCGGCTTTAAAGAAAGAGGGCGTGGAGGCGGTCGTGCTTAGCGGTAAAATCGGGTATTGGCAAGCGAAGAAGGCCTTTAAAAGGTGCGAGGCGATTCATTGCTTAACCGAGCCCCAGGCCTTTCTGGCTTCTTTGGTGGCGGGCAATCGGCCGTTTTTTATCACGGCCCACGGCACCTACGCGGTGGAGCCGCTGGCGCGGGGCGGCTGGCGGGGCTTCAAATTGCGCTGGGCGTATAAAAAGGCCAGCGCTGTTTTTTGCGTGAGCCGTTTTACTCAGACCCAAATAAAAAAACTTGCGCCTGATACTAAAACCGCGGTAATTAATAATGGCGTTGACTTTGCCAGATTCCAGCTATCGATAGAACCGGAGGCCCAGTTTAAAGAATTATTAGCCGGCCGCTTCCCGGTAATTCTGGGCGTGGGTGCCGTGAAGGAAAGGAAGGGGTATCATTTATCCCTGGCGGCTCTTTCCGTGCTGAAAGAAAAATATCCTGATCTGCTGTATTTGATAGCCGGTAAGACATCGGACGAGCAATATCTTAAGCGGTTAAAAGAATTGGTCGGCCATTACGGCCTTGAGAGTAATGTAAAATTCATAACGCCTGGCGATGAACAGCTGGTTGCTCTGTATCAGGCGGCGGATATATTTTTATTGACGCCGGTCAGCGATAGCGTCATTTTTGAGGGCTATGGTTTGGTCTATCTGGAGGCGGGCGCGGCGGGGAGGCCCTCGGTAGGCAGCTTGAATTGCGGGGCAGAAGACGCTATAATAGACGGCCAGACGGGTTTTCTGGTTGATTCTGCGAACGAGGCATCTATTGTCCGGGCCCTGCTTAAATTGACCCAGGATCAGGGTTTAAGAGAGCAAATGGGGCGCTCTGCCAAGGATGTTGCTAAACAAAGGACTTGGGACAGGGTAGCGGAAGAATATTTAAAGATATACAATAAATTTGGTGTCATTCTGTGGGAGAGTAGCGACCGAAGAATCTAAGGGTCCTGAATCATGAATTTTGCATTCCCCCTCTCCTCAGACGAGGAGAGGGTAGGGCGAGGTGATGAAAAAGCGTATCATCACCCCCTCTTTTTCTCCCCCTCGTCTGAGGGGGAGAGGAAAATTTAATAAAACGATGAAAATTTTATTTTTAGCCGATTTTATCCCGCCTCGCCATATCGGCGGGCCGGGTAAAAGGAATTGGGAGGTGGCGGTTAAGCTTGCTCAATTGGGCCATGAGGTTTTTTTTATTACTTCTTGCCAGAACAAAAAGCAGGAAATCGAGGAAACGAGAGAGAAGATAAGGATCTTCAATGTTTATTCCAAATACTCGCCTGTTCTTAGGGATTATTTTAATATCTATAATCCTTTCGTTCTGGGAAAGATAAAAAAAATTATCAAGCAAGTTAAGCCCGATGTCGTCCACGCAGATATGGTGAACACGCATCTATCCTATGCGTCTTTGTCGGTAGCGAAAAAATATGCCTCGGCGGTTTTCCTTCATGCCCGGGATTTCATGCTATTTAACTTCGGTAAATTCTTTCAGAAGGAGCGCGTCTGCGGAGCGATCAACTACCGGGTAAGCTGGCTGGATAACCTAAAGGCCGGCCGTAAAAGATTTAATCCTTTTCGCCGTCTCTTTATCAGAAAGTATATAAAGAATGCAGATAAGATATTCGCGATTAGCCAGGAATTAGCCGAGGCCCTGGCGCAGAACGGGATAACAAATGTCGCGGTGCTGCACAACGGTTTTCCCTTGTCGGCAACGGAGCCGGAATTCGGCGGTTTTGAGGCGAAGACCATATATCTTTTCGGCCGGCTCAACGAGGCCAAAGGCGTCTACGCTTTATTGGACGCTTTCCCATTGATCAAAGAAAAAGTTCCGGCCGCCAAGATAATTTTGGCCGGCGCGGATAACTATGAGCAGAAGAAGATAAAAGCGTATATCAGCGAAAAACGGTTGCCGGCGGCCGATATAGAGGTTTTGGGTTGGATGAGCGGCGATCAGGCGACAGCTATTTTAAAGTCGGTTTCTTTGGTGGTCTCTCCGTCTATCTATCCCGACCCGTTGCTGGCCGGCGCCAATTTTGAGGCCGCGTCTTTTAAAAAACCCATCGTGACCACTTGCTTTGGCGGGGCCAAGGAATTCGTTTTGGACGGCCGGACCGGTTATGTCGTTAATCCTTTCGACATAAAAGAATTGGCGGCTAAGATAACGGAACTGCTTGGCGATAAAGAAAAGGCCCGCTCCTTCGGCGAAGCGGCCTATCAAAGGTTGCAGGCGGATTTTTCTTTGGACGAATATGTGAAGAATCTTTTATCCTGGTACGCGGAATTTCTCAAGCGGGCCTAATTGGTCATTTTGCCCCAAGCCAGGAGATAGCTAAAGGCGGTTCTCACTCGCCGACCCAAATTTTTCCAGCCGTTGGCGCTGGCCAGCGACCGGAGAAGGAATTTAAAGAAATACCAATAGCCGGTCTCAAAGCGGAAGATCATCATTTGGTAATATTTTTTTATTTCCTGGGCGCTTAACTCCTCGGTGTGATGGTTAACCGTCATGCGGGTATCGAAGCTATAATAGTCGTCGTTGTCCAACAGTTTGTGCTCTTCCAGATATTTTCTAAGCTCTGATCCCGGGTAGGGCGACATGATATGGATGGCCACTTGATCCGGCTTAACCTTTTTTATCAAGTCGGCGGACAGCTTTATGTCGGCCGGGGTTTCTTTGGGGAAGCCGACCATAATGAACATCAGCCGTTTGATACCGGCTTGTTTGGCCAGATCAAATGTCCGCTTGACGCTGGCGATGGTGATATCTTTGTGGATGAAATCCAAGATCTTTTGCGAGCCGGATTCCACGCCCCACCAGATCCAAACGAAATTTGCTTCCCGCATTTTTTTGAGGGTGGGCAAATCAACGAATTGGCTGCAACGGCCTTGCGTTAGAAATGACAGTTTTTTATTCAAACCGCGCCGGATTATCTCGTCGCAAAACGCGACCACTCTTTCGTTTTGTTTGGGGCTCATGCCGATAAATTCATCGTCGTATAATTGGATGGAATTGGCTCCGAACTTATTATGGTAAAATTCTATTTCATCAACCGCGTCTTTGATGTCCCGTTCGCGGTGCATCTTTGATCCCAAGCTGCAGAAGGCGCACCGGTGCGGGCAGCCGCGAGTCGTAAGCATCACTGCGACCGGGCGGCGCATGCCCTCAAAATCGTGGGGCATGCCTTTATATGTGGTTGGGTCTTTATCCAGCAAGTCATATGCCGGCCAGGGAACGGTGCTTAGGTCTTTTATGTACTCTCGGGGCTCGGTGGTGATAAATTGGCCTTGTTGGTCCAAATAGGCGATGCCTTTGACTTGCCTGAAATCCGCTTCCTGCTTTTCTATTTTTTTGACCAGCTCCAGCAAGGTCAATTCCCCTTCGCCCTTAACAACAAAGCTGATCGCGCCCGAGGATTCGCGCAGAATTTTTTCCGGTTCGGTGGTGGCGGCAAACCCGCCGACGATTATTTTGGCGCCGGGCAAAGTTTTTTTGACGAGTTTGACGGTTTTCACTAAGGCCGGAAAGATCAGCGAAACGCCGGTTGCGCCGATAATATCCGGTTTCTCTTTTTGCAGCAATTCTTTCAGTTTGTCCCAGGTGAGCCGGGAGGCCTCCGCGTCCACGACCTTGATATCCGGGTAGCCGTTTTGGCGTAAATAGCCGGCCAAATAGAGCAAGGCCAGCGGCGGAGCGCTGGATGAAGCGTGGTTGATCTCATTGCAGACCGGCGGATTGATCAGTAATATTTTCATCCCGTTAGAAGCAGATCGCGATCCAGCGATCCGCAAAAATTATACAATTTATTAGCAAATCTTTTTTAACAATTGATTTAAATAATTACAGGCGCGATCGCGGCTTCTAACGGGATTCATTCATCGGTTCCTTTAATGAAGTAATAAGTTATCATCGCAGAGCTCAAGGCCCGGGTGAAAAGGAAAGACCAGACGAGACCCGATAAGCCGTAGTATCTTATGGCCAGGAACATGATCAGCGTTTTCAGGACGGCAAAAATAATATTGAATTTGGCCAGTGATTTTATCTGCCGGGCCGATTCCATAAAAGTTATCAATAATGTGCCAAAAGCCGCGATGGGAATAGAGAGGGCGTAGATGACGGATAAGCGGGCGTAGGCCAGGTACGCCGGGAAAAGCCATTTAAAGATGAACGGCGCGGCGGCAACATAGAGCAAGATGACCAGCAGGGTGGCTAAGGTCAGGATGAGAGATTTCCTTAAGGCCTCTTTTTTTACGCGGGAATCGGAAATATCCTGGGTTGCGTATTTTGGGGTTCCCAGCGCCGCCAGAAAAGACAGGAGATCTTTGAGTTTTTCCGGCATTTTTTTGGCAAAGGCGTAGGCGGCCAGGTCTATCGCTCCCAAGTAATGGAAGATAAAAATGCTGTCGATAGAAGAGGCGATAGTATTAAAAACACCCAGGTAGCTGATCTTTTTGCCGTAGCTGATAGTGTGGTCTTCGGTGGCTTTATTGGGCGGATATTTTTTGAATACATAAAAAGCGGCGGCCAGATGGACGATAAAATTTATGATGAAATAGGCGCCAACGACCGCGATAACATTCTGAGCCAGCCAAAGCGCGCCGACGATAGCCAGGGAGTAGACCGCGGACGATACGCTATTGACGATAGACAGGACCTGGAAATTCTTTTTGCCGGCCAGATAATTGCTGTAAAGATACGGTAGGTTGAGCAAGGGGACAAAAAATACCGCGATAAGGACCAACAGCGCCAGGGTGGCGTTGTTTTGGTAAAAATAGTAGCCGCTTAAAATGACTCCGGCCAGCGAGCCCAGCAACCCGTATTTTATTTTCGTTCTTATTATTTGCCCTATGCCGCCTTCGTTCCCCCTGGCCACACTGATGGTCAGCGAGTCGTTCAATCTCGTTAGCGTGGCGAGTGTCAGGAAAGACATTATAGTCAGGATGAATTGGAGCAGGCCGTAAGTTTCCGGGGAAATTAGGTTGGCAAAAGCGACGGAGGTGGCCAGTCCTGCCACCATGCTTACGCCGTATTCCAGGCCGAACCAAAAATAATTCTTAACCACATAGCGCATGTCCGTGCGGATAAGCTGGCCGGAGAAATCCACTAATTTTAGGATTCTTTCTTTCATTTTTTTCGATTATTTAATTCCCAGCCAAAGTTTCATCAGTGAGAAAAATCCTTTGACCAGAACAATTATCTGTTTCGGGTTTTCGATCTGTGAAAGATGGGAAAAAATTATTTTGGGTCGGAGGTAAAATTGCCAGTAAGCCAATTTCCGGTATTTTATCAGTTCTTGCTTGGTGACGCCATAAGGCACAAAGCAGGGCTCGGTATAGGCGTTCATTTTTCGCCAGTCCTTGTTTAAGGTGCCGTATTTTTCGGCATAATGATAAAGAGGGGTGTTGGGGTAGGGTGTTAAGAAGACCATCTTAAAATCATCCAGAGCCAATCTTTTACAGAACCTAACGGTGCTTTTTATCGTTTCTTTTGTTTCATTGGGGTGGGCGATCATGGTGAAGCCGATAGTGCTGATGCCCATTTTTTTGGTGAGGGCGATAGCGTCTTCTATCTGTTGAAGCGTTAAGTTCTTATTCTCCAGGTTATGGATTTCTTGGGAGCCGGTTTCCACGCCATAAGATATCTGCCAGCAACCGGCTTGTTTCATCAGGGCCAGCATTTCCGGTTCCACCGAGTCGGCCCGGCCAAAACAGGACCACTTGATGGGGAGCTTGGATTCAATTATTTTATGACAAATTTCTCGGGTCCGAGATTTAAAAAGGATAAAATTATCGTCGTTGATGCGGAACTGCTTAACGCCGTAGTTTTCGTAGAGGTCTTTTATCATCTTAAAAACATAGTCGGCGCTGTGGATGCGCACGAATGTGCCAAAACAGCCCCGGTCGCAATAAATACAGGCGTTGGAACAGCCGCGGGAAGAAATAATTAGCATGGAAGTATCCTGGTTCAAGCTCCAAGCCGGCGGCTTGTAGTATTGGTGGAGATCGGGCAGGAGGTCCCAAGCCGGCAGCGGCAAGGAATCAAGGTCTTTGATGAACTCTCTTTTGGGAGTTTTTATCAGAGCGCCTTCTTGGCGAAGGACCAGCCCGGGAATATCGGCTAATTTTCGTTTATCGCGCAAGGCCTTTAATAACTCCGCAATCGTGATTTCCGCTTCGCCGATGATGCCGATATCAAAAGCGGGAAAGCGCTTCATGGTCTCTTCCGGCACGGAAGTGATATGGACGCCGCCGATCAGAGTGATGATTTCGGGATTTAATTTTTTTATTTTTTCGGCCAGGTCGCCGGCGTTATAGGCGGCTAGCGTGACCACTGAAATGCCGACAAAATCCGGTGCGGCGGCCACAATCTGAGCGGCCAGCTCGTCATTTTTCAAATTTAAAGCGACTGCGTCGATTATTTGGGTGCCAAAACCGGCTTGCCGGGTGGCGGCTGCTAAAGAACAAAGGCCCACTGAGGCCTCGGCCGCGCCGGCGCTGGCCAGCTCTCCGTACATCTCTTCCGGGGTTAGCAAGGGGCGGGTAAAAATTATTTTTGGTTGGTTTGTCATGGGATTATTGTTTGTTGCAGCGCAAGCAGGCGGGGAAGGGCGCCTTTTTGAATTCTCGGCGCAGGGTCTTATAGAATTGATTATTGTAAATTTTAAGAAAATCGCCTTGCGTGATGTTGCCGACCGGGTGGTTGACGAGCTGGCAGGGATAAATATCGCCGTTGGGCGACAACCGGACCACATTGAAAATGAAAAGGCATTTTCGGTTCAAGGGCTTGGCGGAGTTGAACCAGTTAACGGTTTCTTTTTCGCTGAGATTGGGGTTGAAAGATACCGGTGTTTTCATTCGTTTGATCTTTGGCATGAGGGATCGGATTTTGGCGGCAATCTCTTCGCCAAAACCCGGGATTTCTTTTTGAAAACAATCGGGCGCCCAATTGGCGTCGATCCCGAGCCGACGCGCGCAATCGGCCACATGGTTCTTTATCTCGGCGCCGGCGCTGAAATGCACAAATGATAATTTCAGCGCGTCAACATTGAGCGTTTCGATCATGTCCAGGAAGCCGTCCAAATATTGGAAATTGGTTTCGTCCACCACGCAGTTAACCGTCAGGCGGACTCGCAAATTCATCTCTTTGGCCATCTTGATGGTTTGCAGGGCTTTGTCGTAGACACCCGCTCCGCGCGCTTTATCCGTTGTTTCTTTGTTCGGGTCGAGCGAAACGATGATGTAGTTCAAACCGGCTTTATCCATGCTAAGCAGGCGCTCGCGGGTCATTAAAGTGGCGTTGGTGTTCAGGCCGACCTTCATTTTATTGGCGCGGATGGCCGCGATTATTTTTTCCAGGTCCGGTCGCAGCAGCGGTTCGCCGCCGGTAAAATAAAAACTGGGCTTATATTTGGCAACTTGCGAGACGAATTTGATTATTTTTTCGGTCGGCAACTCAACCTCTTTTTTTAGCGGTCGGCTGACGGCAAAAAAACAATAATGGCAATTGAGGTTGCAGCGATAAGTGATGTCCCAGATGATGTTGACGGGTTTGGAGTCCAGATTGAATTTATAGCGGAAAGGAAAGGTCAGGCCGTTGCGTAGCAGCGGCCAGGGGGAAACCGCGCCGATTTTGAAAATATTATGGTACTGGCGTTTAAGCTGTTTAAGCATATTTTTAGGCTCGGTTTTGGCCGGTATAATTATTTAGAATTCGCGCCAGGAATCTCATATCGTTGGCGCTGAAAGAGGAGTGGACAGGCAGGAATATTGTTTGGTGGGCGAGTTGGGCGTTGGGCGCGGGTTGGCCGGCGTATTCTTTGAAGGCTTCCTCTTCCGTGGCCACGATCAGATTGGTACTGGCGCTATCGATATAATTCTTCAGCAAGTATTTTTGGAAATTTATCGGATCGTTGGTCTGGAAGGGCAGGCGCCAAAAAACATTTTTAGTTTCCGGCAGTATAAGCGGAAGATATTTTTTTGCTTCACCGGAGAGCGCGGCGGTCAAGGCTTCAACATTTTTTATTCTTTGCCCATCCTCCGCTGATAAGCGCTTTAATATTTTTAGCCCCAGCTCGGCTTGGCAATCGGTATAAGAGCAAAGAAGCTTTTTTGGCGGCTCGTCGGTCAATTCGGCCGGTGGATTGCTCTTAATGAATTTGGCGACCAGGCGGCCGGAAAATTTTATGAAATAATAGGTGCCCAGCGAAAAAACAAAACGGTTGGTGGCCAGATAAATTATAATATTCCTGATAGTTTCTTTCAATAAAGAGACTCTGCCGGGTGCCGGAAAATTTCTGGTTTCTTGGCGGATTTTTTTCAGGAGCTCGCGGTCATCGGAAATTATCATTCCGCCAAAAAGAGTGCAGCAGGTTTTCATGAAAGATAGGCTGAAGATACCGGCCAGCCCGAACGTTCCCAGCGTTTTACCTTTGAAAGCGGCGCCCAAGGCTTGAGAGGCGTCTTCAATAACTATCAAACTATGCTGGCGGGCGATGGCCATTATCTCGTCCATATCCGTGGCCAGGCCATTCAGGTGGGTGATAAAAAGGATGCGGGTGCGCGGAGTAATGAGTTGGCGCAGCATCCGGTAGTCGATATTATAGGTATTGACGCCCAAGTCGCAAAAAACCGGCTTCAACTTCGCCCAGCGCACCGCGTTGACCATATCGGCGATGGTCAGGGGGGTCATAATGATTTCGCTGCCCGCCGGCAGGCCCAGATTTTTCAGTAAAAAAAATAAGGCTAACCGGGCCCGGGATAAACAAAGAGCGCCGGTGGAGCCCAGGCGCTCACTGAAGGCCGCTTCCCAGGCTATCGTTTTTTCGCCGGCCTGAAGCTTGGTGGACAGTATCTTTAAAAAAATCATCAGCAATTCTGATAATTTCAAATAGGCCTTGGCTCTGGGGAGCTTGGAAAAAAAGCGCATTATAGATTTATTTTTTCTTTGACGATATAGCTTTGCTTATTCTGGGCGGCAAAATATACCCGGACTAATATTTCAGCCAGCAGGCCAAGCAGAATGAACATCACGCCGACGATAGCTAAGAAAACCGAAATGAGCAGGAGCGGATTGCGATTTAGGTTGAATTGATAGCCGAATTTGAGGATCAGGGCCGCGGCCAGGGTTAAAAAGCTGGCGGCCAAAGCAAAAAAGCCCGCGCCGCCAAAAAAATGCATAGGCCGGTTAATGTAGTTAAGCAGAAATTTTACCGTGATGACATCTAAGATGACCTTAAAGGTCTTCCAGAGGGTGTATTTGGTTTGGCCGAACTGCCGCGCGTGATGCGTGGCTTCTATCTCAATGATCTTGGCGCCGTGCCAGGCCATATAAGCGGGGATGAAGCGGTGCATCTCTCCATAGAGAGATATATTTTTTAATATCCCGCTCCGGTAAGCTTTCATGGGAGAGCCATAATCATGGAGCTTAACTTTGGTGATCCGGGAAATGATGGCGTTGGCGATCTTTGAGGGTAAGGTTTTGGTCAGGTACCGGTCCTGCCGGTTCTTCCGCCAGCCGACCACCAGGTCGTAGCCCTCGTTGATCTTTTCTAAAAACCTGGGAATATCCTCTGGGTCATCTTGCAGATCGGCATCCATCTGGATTATGACCTCGCCTTGGGCCAGATCAAACCCGGCCGCCAAGGCCGCGGTTTGGCCATAGTTCCGGATGAAGCGGACGATCTTTACGCCATCGTCGTTGGCGGCCAGCTCCCGCAGCAGGCGGAAGCTGTTATCGGAAGAGCCGTCGTCAACAAAAATTATCTCGGACTTTTTATCAATGGCGCCGAGAGCTTTTTTAATTTTCGCGTAGAGTTCTTTCAGACTGGGCTCTTCGTTGCAGACCGGAGAGACCAGAGAAAGATAGATTTCGTTTGCCATGATGATATAAAAATCAACGGATTAAGATATGCTAATAATACTAAAAATTTTGATTTTTTACAAGTTTTTGGTAAGATGATTAACAATGGCTAATAGAGAGAACGAATATCTGGAAAAAGGCGATTACCATAAGAACCTCGATAATGACTGGCGGTTTTTTCCCGTGTATGTGGCCAAGATGAGATTGGTGGAAAAAACCTTAACGAGTTTGGATAAAAGCCGGAAGATCATTGACTTGGGTTGCGGGGAAGGGGTTTTAGTGGAGAAGTTCAAAGAAAGGGGATATGATATTGTCGGGCTGGACCTGAATTACGAATCCGAATTTGTTTTAAAACGCGGCCTCACGCGAACGGGATTTGCCGATAACAGCTTTGACACAGCGCTGTGTCTTTGCGTGTTAGAACATCTATCTTTTGAAGACCAGGAAGCGGCGCTGAAAGAAATAAAGAGGATATTAAAGCCGGGCGGAACTTTGATCCTGACTTTGTCCAATTTGGCGCATTTTGCTTCCCGGTTCACTTTTTTCTTTCTGGGCCGGCTCATCAGGACCTCCGAGGCGAAGCGCCATATCAGCGACCGTCCGATCGCCGAATACTTGGAGCTTCTGAGGGAATTTAAGTTCACGATAAAAAAAAGGCGGGGTCTTTTTCCGACCTTTCCCGTTTCTTCTTTGCTGACTTATTTTTTCCCGAGCCGTATGGTCGGTTGGCACCGAATTTTAAATATTTTTGCCTGGCCTAACTGGTCATTCTTGAATTTTTTGGTCTGCGAAAATGAAAAAAATTAACGATAAAAATATAACTCAAACCAAGGAAGCGGTCCAATATTTTACCCGTTTCATTGTCGGACGGACCTTGGATTTGGGGGCGGGTTCGGCCAAATACCGCGATATTATAAAAGACAAAGCGACCGAATACATCGCTTTAGATATGTTCCCGGGCGAACATATAGATGTGGTGGGGGATGTTTTGGCTTTGCCGTTTGAAGACGGCTCTTTTGATACGGTCATTTCGACCCAAGTTTTAGAGCATGTTGAGAAGCCATGGGTAATGATAGAGGAGATATTCCGGGTATTAAAGAGTGGCGGAATATGTGTTTTATCATGCCCATTCTTGGCGCCCTATCATCCCGACCCCAAAGATTATTTTCGCTACACCAAAGACGGGTTAATATCTTTGTTTCGGAACGCCGGTTTTGAAATTTTAGAGTGCGAATCTTACGGAAAATTCTTTACTACGCTTAAAGAACTGGTCCGATTGTCTTTTTTTAGCCGTTTTAAGGCCTATAAAGAAAAAAAACAAGGGCCTTGGGCTAATAGGTTTTTGCGTTGGAGTCAAAAATTGGCGGCTTGGCTGGACGGCAGGATAAAAGGAGAACCAGCGGTCTACGCCAATGTTTATATCGCGGTTAAGAAGCGAGATCAATAGTGGCTGTTGGGGCTTATATGTATGTTTTTGAAACAAAAAGAACAAAAAAATAAAACTCTCTTTTTTTTACGGATGGTTGCCACTTTCCTTATCCTATATTTAATTTTTTTAAAAATAGAGTTTAAGGTTTTTTATTCAGTTTTTTTTAAGACCAGTCTTAGTTTGGTGCTGGTTGCATTTTTTATTTGTAGCGCGCATTTTTTTATCAGCACCGTTAAATGGCGCCGGTTGGCCTCTTTTTTAGGCGCTAAATTGAAACTGATTTATTATTTGAAGCTGAACTTGATCGGCTTATTCTATACCGCGATCATGCCTGGTGGGGCAGTCACCGGCGATCTGATCAAGTGCTATCGGGTTTTTAAGACTTCGCAAGATAGGCGAGTTCTTGTGAGCGCTATTTTTATGGATCGTTTGACCGGTTTTGTCGGCTTACTTTTGTCTATTGTTCTTGGCTCTTTTGTTCCGGGTTCTGAAGGATTCCCTTATTATCACGAGTTGGCGATAATCTCAGTCGCCCTCCTGGCTTTATTTTTTTGTTCTTTGCTGTTTATGGGGGAAATAGAGGTTTGTTTAAAAAAGATAGCGGCAAGGATATATTCTCCGGCGGAAGATATTTTAGATAAAGTTTTTTTTGCGCTCCGATCTTATTCAAAAAACTATTTTTTATTGGCTTGGGCTGTGGCGGTGGGGGCTATAATGTATGTGATCAGCTCAGTCGCTATTTATGCGCTGGCCGCGGCTGCTAGTATAGATGTTTCTTTTTTTGATGTTTTTGTCGTAAATTGTCTGTCTAACCTCGCCTTAATTTTGGCTCCGGTCACCTTTTTTGGTTTTGGCATCAGAGAGGGTTCTTTTGTTTATTTTTTGGGTTCTGTCGGGATAGCCAGGGAATCGGCGCTTTTCTTGTCTCTGGCTTTCGGGGTGCTCTCTTTGACTATAGGTATGATAGGAGGCATCATAGAGGGATCAGATTTAATTTTATTGGCCAGGACCAAATTGAAGGCTACGGAGCAAAAAATATAAACAAGGTCGGCCATATTTTAAACAATAAATATCATGACTAAAGATAACGGATTAAAAAATTTATTAAATGGTAAATTTGACCGGAGTGTTTCTTTGCTCAGCTGGGCTTATAATGAAGAGCTTTTGATTAAGGAGTTTCTGGAAAGAGCGTTAAACCTGATGGATGAGGCGGTGTACGACTATGAAATTATTCTGATAGACGATGGTAGCACAGATAAAACCTACGAAATCGCCGAGTCGATCCGGGCCAAGAATCCGCGATTAAAAATATTCCGGAACCATAAGAATTTGAATATTGGCTATTCCAGCCGGCGGGCGATTCAGGCGGCTACCAAAGATTATTTATTTTGGCAAATGGTGGATTGGTGTTACGATGTTTCATACTTGAGGTTGTTTTTAGAAAATCTAAAAACCTACGATATCGTTCAAGGTGTCAGGCGGAGTCCAGTAGAGATAAAATTAAGGTTTTTAGCCCCAGTGGCCGTAATTTTAAAACTTTTCGGCGTTAAGCACTTGACCAAGCGCTCCGACACGATATTTAAAGCTGTCGTGTCGGTCATCAATTATCTTCTTATAAGGGTTCTTTTTCGGGTGCCTCTTTCGGATTTTCAGAATATCACTTTTTATCCAACCAAATGGATCCAGTCGGTAAAATATGAAGCGAAAAGTTCTTTTGCCAATCCCGAAGGATTGATAAAGTCTTATTGGCACGGGCTGTCCATAAAAGAAGTTCCGGTGAATTTTATTCCCAGGAAAGCCGGCGAGGCCAAGGGGACAAGGCTGGGGGCCATAATTGATTCCATAGAAGATATTTTCCGGTTGTGGTTCAAATGGGTGGTTTTGGGTCAAAGAGAGGTTATAAAGAAAGGCGTTATTTGCAGATTAAATGTTAATAGGCGGGAGTAAAAATATGTGCGGAATTTGCGGTTTTAGCGGTCAGCCTGATGAGCGGTTGATAAAAAAGATGACGGACACCCTGGAGCATCGTGGGCCCGATGATGAGGGTTTTTACGTCGGTGATGGTATCAATTTGGGGATGCGCCGTTTGAGCATAATCGATCTGACCGGCGGGCGTCAGCCGATTTCTAACGAAGACAAAACCGTCTGGGTCGTCTTTAACGGAGAGATTTTTAATTATTTAGAGCTGAAAGATGACCTGGAAAAAAAGGGTCATATTTTTTCAACGAAGTCAGATACTGAAACTATCGTTCATCTTTATGAAGAATACGGCCTTGATTTTCCGGTTCGCCTCAATGGGATGTTCGCCATCGCGATCTGGGACTGCCGGTTGGGGAAGCTGATCCTTGTTAGAGATCAGATAGGGATTAAGCCTCTTTATTATTTTTTCGGCGGCGGAAATTTTATTTTTGGCTCGGAAATCAAGGCGATCCTGGCCCATCCTGGGTATAAAAAAGAAATTGAAATTGAAAGCCTGCATCATTATTTGTCCTTAAAGCACACGCCGGCGCCTAAAACTATGTTTAAGGGGATTTTTTCTTTGGTCCCGGGCGAACTGATTTCGATATCAAATAATAAGATAAAAAAAGAAAAATACTGGGATTTTGAATATAAAGAAAACAATGAAATCGAGGAAAAAGAAGCCGCTCAAAAAATAATTAAACTTCTTTCCGATTCGGTCAGGCTGAGAATGAGGAGCGATGTTACGGTGGGCGCGTATCTCAGCGGCGGACTTGATTCAAGCCTTGTTTTGGCTTTGATGAGCGAATGCACAAAAAAGCCGATCAACACGTTTTGCTTAGGCTACGAAGAAAAATTTGAAAACAAACTCGATGATCTGAACGCCGCCAGGGAAATCTCTAAGCTTTATAAAACTTGTCACCATGAATATATAATGTCTTGGAAAGAGATTCCTGAGGGTATTGACGATGTGATCGGAGCATTTGATGAGCCTTTCGCGGCGGTGACTTCGACTTTTTTCATTTCGCGGCTCATAAAAAAATATGTCAAAGTGGCGCTTTCGGGCGACGGCGGCGACGAACTTTTCGGAAGTTATTTGTCACATCGTCTCGCCTCGCCCCTGGAATCTTTCCAGGCCTCCGGTTTCGACGAGGCCGCGCTGAAAGATATTGGCCTCTCTCTGAACGATGAAAAAATCTTGCGCCGGTTCAAAAAGATGAAGCCTTGGCAATGGCGATCACAATTATCCGTTTTCAGCGAAATGGAAAAGAAAGTCTTTTATAGCAAGAAATTCAAGACTCGTATTCGCGGATTCGACACCGGTAAGTTATGGAGAGGATATTTTGCCGCCGGAACCAGCCGCGATGCGCTCAATAAGGTTCTTGAAGCCGAATTCAAGGGTGTTTTTCCGGACCAGGTGCTTTCTTACAGTGACAAATTATCTATGGCTCATTCGATTGAGCTGCGCCCGCCTTTTTTGGATACGCGCCTGGTTGAATTCGCGGCGACCATTCCCGGCAGCTTGAAGATTAAGCGGGGATCGGTCAAGTATGTATTGAAGCAAGCAGCTCAAGGTTATCTGCCCGCTCATATAATAAACCGGCCCAAAGAGGGTTTTATCTTGCCTCTTAATTATTGGCTTTTTAAAAATATGCGCGGTTTTGTCGAAGAAGCTCTTTTATCGAAGCGCCTTAAGGCGCACGGTTTATTTGATCCAAATATTGTCAAAAGGCTGCTTGGATGCTATTATTCTTCTAGCCAGCCGGCCTTTTCTTCAGAAGAATTTACCCGGATGTCGAACAAAATTTGGGAGCTTGTAGTTTTTCAGCGCTGGTGGGAAAAGTATTTTTTGTAATTAAATTAAGTATGGAAGAAACGTTAATAGAAATAATCGTTTGCCCTGAATGTGGAGCCAAGTTTAGTTTTGAAAATATACTCAGGGAGAATGGTGTGATAGTCTCCGGCGACATAAAATGTAGTTCGTGCGGCAAAATTTATCCTATAATCAAGGGAATTCCGAGATTACTCCCGGAAAGTGATAGATTTGATAACTACAGCAAGAATTTCGAGCATTATCTTTTGAGAATGGATTGGCACAAGGCGAAGCGGAATAAAGAAAGATTTTATGAACTGACTGGCTGGGAAAAAGGTGATCTTGTCGGAAAAGATATTCTTGATGCCGGTTGCGGCAACGGTCGTTGGCTTGTTCAGTTCGCAGAAGAGGGGGCCGGCAATATTGTTGGTTTTGATTTTACGCAGGCGATTGAGCGCGCTGTCGAAAACTGCCGTGAGTTTACGGGCATTCACTTTTTGCAATCAGATCTTTTTAAAATGCCGTTTAAAGATGAATATTTCGATATCGTCTATTGTCATGGGGTTCTGATGATGACGCCGGACCCGGAAAAGGCTGTCGAGTGTCTGGGTAAAAAAGTTAAGCCGGGCGGTGAAATTGTCTTGTTGGTTTACCGGAACCTGACCCCTTTCCAAAAATTTATCGACAATTGTATCTGTGGTTTGACCAAACGTCTGCCGGTTAAGGTTATTTATTATCTCTCTTTAATTCCGACCTGCATAGAATATATTCCGGGGGCGGTACCAATTTTCGAGAATATTTTTCATCTTTCCGGCCAGCCTAGCTTCATGTTAAAGCATCTGCATAATTTTGATTGGTACTCAAGCTCTTTTCGTCACAGAATCTCCCCGGCGCAGATGCTATCTTGGCTTGAAAAAGGCGGCTTTGGTAATTTCAAAGTGCTTGATACAAATGATTTCCGTACGCGCTCCAGGTGGAGTAGTGTACAAAAAATCAAAGAAAATTTGCTCGAAAAAGGATATTTTTTAAAAGCGACGCTGGGAGTTCGCGCCGTAAAAAAATAATGGAAAAATCTTCATATATTGTTGGTATCCATCAATCGGGGCCGATTGCGTCGGCCGTTATTTTGAAAGACGGCAAACTCGTGGCCGGCTCACCGGAAGAAAGATTTACGCGCGTGAAGCAGGACAAAGCTTTTCCTCATAAAGCTCTCGATTTTTGTCTGGATTATTGTAAAATCTCTCCTGAAAACGTGGATATTTTTGCGATCGGTTGGAACGCCGGCGAAAACGTTGCCATGAAATATCGCGGCGGATTTTCTGATTGGATGCGTTATCCGGGCGAGTGGCTCGCTTCGGTTCCCAATCATCTGCTTCCGCTGTTTGAGCGAGGCGTTAAGCAGGCCAATTCCAGCTTTGATTTTGATAACGGGAATAAAACCAATATTATTTTTGTCGACCATCATGCTTGCCATGCCCAGGCGGCTTATCAGATCTCGGGGTTTGAAGAATGCGCTCTGATGGTGACTGACGGTTGGAGCGAACAAAAGGTGACTTCCTGGATCTATGCGAAAAACGATAAGCTCGAAACCATCAGGACTAAGTTTTTTCCCGAATCTGTCGGTTGTCTTTATGCCGCATTGACCGATTTTTTGGGTTATCGGCCATTCGCTGACGAGTGGAAAGTGATGGGCATGGCGGCTTACGGCAATAAAAAAGTTTTTGCTCCGCAAATGAGCAAGCTGGTCAGAATTTTAAAGGATGGCGATTATGAGCTGGATCTCTCGTATTTCGGTTTTTATAATTTTGATCAGCCGAAATCTTACAGTGAAAAAATGGAAAAGCTTTTTGGCTCGGCCAGGAAGCCAAACGAACAACTTTTAAAAAAGCATTATGATATTGCGGCTGCTGGGCAAGAAATGTTCGAAAGAGTTATGGAAAATAACCTGGCTTTTCTCAGTCGTCAGACTGGATCGAAAAACCTAGTCTTGAGCGGCGGCACAGCCATGAACTGCTTGTTTAACGGATCGGTGGTTCAAAAAACTGATTTTTCCCGTTGCTCGATTGGATTCGCCCCGGATGACAGCGGCAATTCCATCGGCGCGGCGTTTAGCGCGGCGTTGCAGTCTGGCATCAAGGTCCAGGCGCCCGGCCAAACCGCTGCCATCGGAAAAGAATATTCTTCTGAAAAGATAGGGGAGTTGCTTGAAAAATATAAAATAAAAAGTCGCCGCCTGAAAAATCGCGCGGCGGAGGCCGCCGACCTTTTGGCCCGGAACAAGGTCATCGGCTGGTTTCAGGGAAGAAGCGAGTTTGGCCAGCGCGCATTGGGTCATCGTTCCATTTTTGCTTCGCCAAAAAATAAAGAGATGAAGGACAAGTTGAATAGTATGGTAAAATATAGAGAGGCTTATCGGCCATTCGCTCCGATGATTCCCTTCGAAAGATTGAGCGAGTATTTTGAGACGAGAGACAGCGATCAGGTGCGATATATGGAAAAGGCGTTTAAATTTAGAGAACAAGCTATAAAAAAAGTTCCGGCTGTCGTGCATCAAGATGGCACCGGCAGGCTGCAGACCGTTTCAAGGAATGAAGAGCCCCTGCTTCGCGAACTTCTGGATGAATTTGAAGAACGCGCGGGTGTTCCTGTTCTGCTCAATACTTCTTTTAACCTGAACGGCGAGCCAATCGTCAATTCGCCTGAAGATGCGTTGAAAACTTTTTTTACCAGCGGCATCGAAGCGCTATTCATAGAAGATTATTTAATTGAAAAATAAAA
The DNA here is from genome assembly GCA_028688325.1 of Candidatus Portnoyibacteriota bacterium. Taxonomy (GTDB): domain Bacteria; phylum Patescibacteriota; class Minisyncoccia; order Portnoybacterales; family GWB1-42-6; genus UBA8475. The sequence continues at coordinate 128,212 of JAQTYI010000002.1, read as the reverse complement.
TGACTTATAAAAGTGATATCGAAAAAGCTAATCGGATCAAAGAGGCGGAAAATTTTCCGGAAGTTATTTTGATCGAGAACAGCAACTGCTGTAATTTGCATTGCACCGCCTGTGACCATAAAAATATTGCCAAATATCGGCCATTCAAGAATATGGAGCTGGCGCTTTATAAAAAGATCATTGATGAAATAGCAGTTGAGAATCCCAAGGCCCGCGTTTGGGAGATTTTTTTCGGAGAACCGTTCCTTGTTCCCGATATCGCCGCGCGCATAAAATACGCGAAGGATAAAGGGTTGAAAGATGTCGTTACCAACACCAACGGCACTTTGATGGATGAAAAAAAGGCGCAGGCCGTGATCGAATCGGGCTTAGACGCGATTTATGTCGGTATCGATGCCGCGAACGAAGAAGACTATAATAAAATCAGGGCGGGAGGCGATTTTTATAAGACCCGTCAAAATATAATCAATTATAAGAAGCTGCTTGATAAATACGGTAAGCCTGAGCAGAAAATTTTTGCCCAGTTCGTGTTGAGCGAAGAGAACGAACGCGGACTCGATGATTTTAAAAAGTTTTGGGCCGATCAAGGCGTTAACGTAAAAATTCGCCCCAAGGTAAGTTGGGGGGGGTTGGTCAGCGCACCAAATCTTTGGCGCAACGAAGAGATTGAGCGTAAGCCGTGCTATTGGTTAATGAAAACAATGAATATTTGCGCTGATGGCGAAGTCGCTTTGTGCTCAGTGGATATGCATTGTCAGGTGAAGTGCGGTAATGCCAAAGAGCTTTCCTTAAAGGAGCTTTGGCGCGGCCAGCTCAGAGAATATCGAAAAATGCATTTGCAGAATCGCTTCGATGAGTTACCGGAACTGTGTCGGGCCTGCCGTGATTGGCAATCGGCTTACGCGGAATATTGTTAATATTGAGCCGTCGATGGTTTAATAAATTATGGTAAATTCGTAATCAAGCATAGCGATTTTAATGTTAATTGACCCCTTAAATAACCGATGACCGGACAGAAGGAACACATACCAGATAAATTTTGCAAAGTGGCAGATTTTCCGCCGATGTTAGTGCTTTGGGTTTCTAATATTTGTAATTCGCGGTGTCCGCATTGTCCTTTTAATTTGCATTCAGAATTAAGGCAGGTCGATAAGAATAAAGTTATGCCGGAAAAGGTTTTTAAAAGGATCGCCTGGGAGGCGGGGCAGTATGGTTCTTTGATCAGAATCACCGGGTTGGGGGAGCCTTTGTTAAATCAGAAAATAATTGATTTGGTTGAATATGCGATAAAGCAAGGCGCCCGGATCGGTTTTATCACTAATGGCGCTCTGTTGAACCCGGAAAAAATAGACCGGCTTTTGAAAGCCGGTATCGACCTGATTGAGGTTTCCGTTGACGCGATGGACAAGAAAACATATTCCAAAATCAGAATAGGACTGGATTTCGATTCGGTTAAGAGAAATATTGAATTATTGATGTCGCGAAAAAGGGAGCTAAAAGCAAAGACTATCGTGGCCGTTAGTGTTATTAACCAACCCGATAAGCTAAAAGATCCTCAGGCAGTTGTCGACTATTGGAAAAATAAAGTCGATACGGTGATTTTCCGCAAATGGATAACGTGGAATGTTTTAGATCAGGCTAATTTTACGGAACCATTTTTAGATAAATCAAAGAGAGTGCCTTGTCCATGGCCTTTTGACAGGTTGCATATTAACAGCGACGGTTTGGCTCTGTTTTGCGCCGATGATTTGAAGCGTAATCATGTTGTTGGTGATGTTAATCGGAAGAAAATTTATGATATTTGGAACGGTAAAAAATTCGAAAGTTACAGAAAATATCATCTTGATCGTAAATTTGACAAAATTGATATCTGCGCCAAATGCGCAGACTGGCCGTATAAGTCATGGAAATATAATTATTTTAAAGTTTTGAAATCAGAAAGAAGATGACCGGCGCTATTTTACAACCGGGTTATCTTCCCTGGGCGGGATTTTTTGATCTTCTATTTCAGTCCGATGTTTTTGTAATTTATGATGACGTTCAATATACAAGAAGAGATTGGCGAAATCGAAACAGGATTAAATTCGGCGATAAAATACACACTCTTACCGTTCCGGTCAATACGGCTGGGACATCAAGAGAGGATTTAAAAATAAACGAAGCTTTGATCAGCTATGGTTTTGATTGGCAAAAAAATCACATAGAGACGATTAAGCACGCATATAGCAAAACTGAGTGGTTCTCAAAATATGGCCCGGGACTATCCGAAATATTATCAAAAAAACCCCGGCTTTTAATCGATTTATTGATGCCAATTATTTATTGGGCGGCTGGAATTTTAGAGATTGAAAGAAAAATAGTTTTTTCTTCCGAGTTGAACATAGACCGTAATTTTAAAAAATCTGACAGGCTGATCGCGATTTGCAAGGAGCTCGGGATAGACAGTTACCTTACGGGAGATGCCGCGCGAGACTATATCTCCGTTGAGCAGTTTAAGCAGGATGATATAAGTGTTTATTTTCACGATTATAAGCATCCGGTTTATAGGCAATTGGGTAAGGAGTTCGTTTCTCATCTATCTATTATTGATGCCATATTTAATTGCGGTCCCGAGGCAAAGCTGCTTTTTGAAAAACGGGAATTTTAACGATTATAAATATAAAAAACAAGTTTAATGAATTTTAATTAAAATTATGAAAAAAACAGTTTTAATCACCGGCGGAGCCGGATTTATCGGCAGTAATTTTACCGGATATCTTTTTAAGAAATACCCCGATTATAGAATTATTGTTTTGGACTGTTTAACTTATGCCGGAGGAATTGATAATTTTGATCCGGAAATGCTGAGAAATAAGGAGCGCTTTGAGTTGGTTTATGGCAATATTTGCAATAATGATTTAGTTGACGAACTTGTTTCTAACGCGGATATAGTTGTTCATTTCGCGGCGGAAACGCATGTTACGCGTTCGATCTATGATAACTTGATTTTTTTTCAGACGGATACCCTGGGGACTCAATCGGTGGCGAATGCCGTATCAAAACACAAGAAAAGAATAGAAAAGTTTATTCACATCTCTACTTCGGAGGTTTATGGCACGGCAAATTCAGATACGATGAAGGAAGACGAGCATCCGCTTTTGCCGATGAGTCCCTACGCGGCGGCTAAAGCCGGCGCCGATAGGCTGGTTTACTCTTACTGGGCCACCTATGATATTCCGGTGGTGATTGTTAGGCCGTTTAATAATTATGGCTCCAGGCAGCATTTAGAAAAAGTAATTCCAAGATTCATTACTAACTGTCTTTTAAATGAGCCGATAACCGTTCATGGCGATGGCAGCGCGCAAAGAGATTGGGTTAATGTTGAGGACACATGCCAGGCGATAGATAAAATCATGAGCGGAGACATAGAAAAACTCAAAGGACAGGTGATAAATATTGGGACAGGCAAGAGTATAAGCATTAAAACAATCGCTGAAATTATTGTGGAAAAAATGGAGAGACCGAAATCGTTAATAACCTATACGGATGACAGGCCGGGTCAAGTTTTTCGTCATACCGCGGATATTGAAAAAGCAAGGAAGCTTTTAGGCTGGCAACCAAAAATTTCTTTTGAAAGCGGCCTGGAAAAAACCATTGACTGGTATAGAAACAATCAAGAATGGTGGGAAACAAGATTATGGATGAGAAAAATTCCGATAATCAACAAAGACGGTAAAAAAATAATCCATTAGACAAGGCATGAAGATAGAGTTTTATAAGCATGATATCAGCAAGGCGGATATCGCGAACTTGAATAAAGTTTTGAAAGGAGTTTTTTTGACGACCGGCGAAACAGTGGCTGATTTTGAAAAAAAATTAGCCCAGTATCTCGGTGCTAAATACGCGGTCGGATTGATGAGCGGTACGGCGGCGTTGCATTTGTCTCTGGCTTATTTTGGCATTGGTTCGGGCGATGAAGTTATCACCACCCCGTTAACTTATACGGCGACCTTGGACGCGATTGAATACGTCGGGGCTAAGCCGGTTCTGGTTGATGTTGAAGCTGGAACCGGTAATATCAACGCTGATTTGATAGAGAGTAAGATAACAAAAAAAACCAAAGCTATTTTGCCGGTCCATTTATACGGTCAAATGTGCGATATGCGAAAGATCAGGAGCCTGGCGGATAAATACGGTTTGAAAATAATTGAAGATTCGGCGCATTGTCTGGAAGGTAAAAGAGACGGCGCCGCCCCCGCTCAGCTAGGGGATATCGCTTGTTTCAGTTTCTACGCCACTAAAAATATTACTTGCGGTGAAGGCGGAGCGATCGCGACTAATATCGCTGATGCGAATGATTGGTTCAAGCAGGCTCGGTCTCACGGTTTAAGTAAAGACGTTTCCGAGCGGTACGGCAAAACGTATGTCCATTATGATAAAGAATTCTTGGGCTTTAAGTGCAATATGAGCAACATCCAGGCGGCTTTGATGCTCGATCAGCTTAAGCGGGTTGACCGGCGGCTTAAGATCAGAGAAAAAATCTGTCAAACATACGATAAATATTTTTCTAAAATAAAAGGAATAACCTTGCTAGGGCTGGAGTCCGATACCGTTTCAGCGCGATACCTATACACAATCTTGGTCGGCAAGAGTCGGCGCGATGCCATAATGCAACAATTGCGGTTGAAGGGCATTAATACGGTGGTCAATTATAGTCCGGCGCACTTGCTGAGTTATTACCGGAAAAAATATGGACTGAAAGAAGGCGATTTTCCGGTCGCCGAAGATATCGGTCTGAGAACCATAACATTGCCGCTGTATCCGAAATTGACCAAAAAAGAGACTGAATATATTATCAAAACGGTAATTGAAATCGTTGGTTGATCGGGGGTGCATATATAATTTTTGATCAGACCAGTAAACTAAAAGCATCTTTGGTAGGTAATCTTAATTAGCCGTCGTTAATTTTTTATGATTGCTTTAATTCTCACCGCATTTTTGTTGCTTGTTTTTTTTGGCATCATATTATTTTTTGGTTGGAATCTATCCAGATTTGTCCTTGGAGAAAATAAGATAGAGACACTGATTCCGCTGGCTTTTATAGTAGGGCATGGAGTCTACTCGTTTTTACTTAACGCACTTTCTTATTTAATTAAAATACAAATAAATTTTTACCTGATATTAATTGGGCTGGCTGCCGCATCTTATTTTTTATACCTTCTTAATAAACGGCAAGAAAAAGTAGAATGGGGAATTGATAAAAAATATAGGAAAATTTTATTTATTACGGTTTTTATATTAATGATCCTGTCCGGGATATCCGGTCTTCGGACAATAGGCGAAACCAGTAGCCTTACTCATCTTCCTCTTGTCGCTACTATCGCCGAAAATAATTTTCCGGTGAAAGATGTTTTTAACCCTAATCTTTACACTTTATATCATTATGGTTGGGGCCTTTTTATCGCCGCTATTTATAAAGTTACCGGTTTGCCCCTTTGGTTCGGCTTCGACCTTTTTAACTTCTTTATTATTGGGACCGTCTTTTTACTAGGTTTTGCGCTAGCAAAAAGTTTTTGTAAGGACAGCTTTAAAGCCTATTTTGCGTCTTTGGCGATGATCTTGGGCGGCAATCTAGTGTTTTTTTATGGATTTAGAGATTTATTCTATTTGTTTAAAAATTATATTTTAAGCCTGCCAACAGAAGCTCCTTTTAGGTTTTTGAGCGGCTTATTTTTAGACGAAGGGAGTACGCATGTGACTACCTTAACAATAGAAAATTTTCAGACCGTTTGGGCGGCCTTAGGCTTTGCTTTAACACTGACGATCATCTATTTATATTTCAGGATAATTAACGATAAAAATAGGTGGCTGAGGATATCATTATTAGCGAGCGTGTTATTTTCTTTTTTAGCTTTAAGCGCCGAAGTATTTTTTGGGGTTCTTGGCATCGTTTTTTTCTTATACCCGTTGTTATATGGTGTTTTTAAAAAAGACTGGGAAGCTGGAAAATTTTTTTTAAAAAGTTCGTTATTGGTTTTGTTTTTAGGGAGCCTAAGCGCAGTTTTGCAGGGCGGGACCATAACCCAGACTGTTAAGGGGTTATTTTTAGATCATAATTATTCGACCGGCAATAATTTTTCAATTACCGCGGAATATCTTTCAAACGGTTTAATCTATACTGGAAAAACAAGGCAATTTTCAACGATCCCCATTTTTAGCTGGGAGATGTTTTTAGGGTGGGGTTTGTTGGCTATTTTTATTATTCCCGTCGCCAGGTATTTTTTTAAAAATTTTTTTCGCGAAGGATTATTTTTTATTTTGCTTATATTCGTTTCTCTTTTTATTCCATTGGTCTTGACAGTTGGCGCCTGGCAAGGGGATTTGACCAGGACTAAATTTTTAGCTTCTTTATTTTGGAATTTTAGTTTTGGTTTATTTTTGGGATGGCTATTTCTATATTTAAAAAATAGGCCGCAAAAAATTCTAGCGGTTTTTCTGGTCTCGATTTTTATTTTTCAGGGAGCGCTATATCTTGTTGTGCAGGCGGCCTTTCCGTCTTTGGAGAAGGGGCAACCCTTAGTGGCCAAGCCTTTCAAGACAGAGATAGAAACCGAAGCTTTTCGTTGGATCAGAGAGCAAACAACTATCAATGATTATTTTTTGATCCCTAACGAAACGCAAGCGGGCACAGATTATAATTCTAGATTCGTTGTTCTTACCGGGAGATTAGCGCCCAATTTTTATAGTAATTTCAAAGAGCAATATGGCCCTGCTAATGCTTCAAAAGAGGCGGCAATTCGATATAAGAGCGTTTTAGATGAATGCCTATCAAGCGCTATCAAATATTTAAATTATCAATATCTTTATGTTGATGGAAGCTGGCCTGAAGGCATAGAGCAAAAATGCTTGGTTAATAATAATTTAGATCTGATGTTCGAAAAATCAAGCGAAAAAAAAATCGTAAGGATTTATAAGGTTTTATGATTATAATTATAAAAAGTTTATGAGCAGTTCAATAAAAAAAATAGTCCTTCTTTTGTTATTTTTTACAACGATATTTATCGGCAGTTTTTGTGTCTGGTACGCGCCGGTGCTGTTCAAAGGCCAGGCGCCGTATAAGATAAAGGACTCGCTGGTTATCGCGAAGAATTTTCAGCAGACCGGCGTTTTTGGCTTTGAAAATAAATTAAATGTTTTTTTGGCGCCATCGTTGGTCAAAGATGAGGCGGAAGTTGCCTTAGCCGGCAATAAGTTGACCACTTATTTATATGCCGCCCTGTTCAAGGTGACGGGTCCGTTGTCGCCGGATGTTTTGGTTATTGTTTCTATCCTATTGAATTGTTTGGCGCTATTGATATTCGCCGTGGTTGTCCGCCGCCTTTACGGGTTTGGAGCCGCCGCTTTGTTTTCGGCACTCTACGCGTTAACCCCGATCCTTTGGCAGCAAATCTATTCTATCGGGAGTTATGAATTTGCATTTTTATTTTTGTCGCTTTTCTTCCTGTGTTTTGTTTTTGGCCGCGGTGCACGCCGAGAAAATATCTGGCTGTTTTCGGCCGGGATCTGCCTGGTTTTGGCGGCCTTGGCCAGAGAGGCCTTTCTGCTGCTCATCCCCATTTTATTTTTATATTTTTGGCTCTACCGTTCTCGCCGGCTGCTAATCCCGCTTTTTATTCCGGTAGTTTTAATTCTATCGGTTTTTTACATTCCGTCTTTTTTCAGCCAAGAAGGCGGGAATGTCTATTCAAAATTATTTTTTTCCAACGCCCAGTCGGAAAACAGCTTCCAGGATTTCTCGCTTTACGGCCACTTATACCCGGATCCCTATACTTATCACTTCGAGAGACAGAGTTTTTTGGATAGCTATAATGCCGGAATAAAAAATGCCGGATTTATGGAATCTTTACAATTAAAGAAAGTGCTGGGGAACACCGGCGAGGGTAGCGCGGCTTTTTGGGAAAGGTTGCCTTTGGGCGGGTTGCTTTTAGCCGGGCATCTGGGCTATTTTTTCTCGTTGCAAGAGGCCGGCGGACCGGTCGTGATGTTCCTGGCGCTACTAGGTTTATTCTATTTAAGACGCAAAGACGAAGATCTCTATAAGTTTTTTATTTTTTGGGTGACAACAACAATTCTCTTGCTGTCTTTTGTCGTTTTGGCTTCGCGGCCCCACCTGATGGATTTTTCCTGGGCGATGCCGCTGTTAGCTTCTTTAGGGATATTTTATCTGATTGATATCCTCAAAGAAAAGCTTGGTTTATCCGCTAAGAATAATCTGATTTTTTCTTTCTTTTTGATCTTCATTTTCGCGTATAGCATTTTTTTAGCCGACCATGTGGTGTTCGGCAATGTTTATAACGGTAACTCCGCGAGAACAGAGCATTATCTTGCCCAGATAAAAAGCCGCGATATAAAGTCCGATCGGGTTATCGCTTTTAGCTCGGATACTCAGGATGCCGTTTTGTTGAATTATCTGGCGGAAAAATCTATTGTTATCTTCCGTGAGGCAACCGTAAAAAAGCTGCTGGCGGAAAATAAAATTAAGGAGGCCTTTGCTGATTTTAAAGTCGGCTATATTATGGCTTATGACAGCGAACTGTCTAAAAAGATCACCGAGTCATCGGGCGCCATAAACCTGACCGACGGCCTCTCTTCGGCCGGCGAACCGAAAATTTCTCCTATAAAGTCATTTATCCTTAATCTGGTCAGATAGGGTCAAATATATGAATAATATCTCAAAGAAATGCGTTTTTATTTATGTCGGCCAGACGGATATGGATTATATGCTGGCCAAAAAGAGGGACTACGGGATAAAGAGAGAGCCGCAGATCGGCTCGGCTTATTTGGCTGCCGTGGCACGAGAGCGCGGGGTGGAGCCGGAAATCCTTGATTTTACCGTCCAATCCCATAACAAGGAATGGCTGGCTGATTATGTGGCGGCCCTGGCGCCGTTGTTTGTCGGCCTCTACGCGGCCGCGGCCATAAAAGATAATTTGGTGGAATTCATAGAATTTCTCCATCAAAGGTTCCCGGACCTGAAAATATTCGTCGGCGGGCCGGATGTTTATGATTTCGCCGCCTATCTTAACGCGGGCGCTGACGCCTATTGCTTGGGCGAAGGCGAGCGAACTATGGCGGAATTGATCGACTACGCGGCCGGTAAAAAACGGCGGAACGACATAAAAGGGATTGCTTATAAAGAAGGCGGACAGATAATTTCCACGCCGCCGAGGGAGTTGATAGAAAATTTGGATGAGCTGCCCGTTCCGGCCTGGGATAAATTCGATCTGAACAATTATTACGACTATCATGTTTTTGACATGCGGCCGCCCCATACATCCATTATGGCTTCCCGGGGCTGTCCTTTTTGTTGCGCTTATTGCGTTTCCCACAAAATTTGGCAGGGCAAGTATCGTTTGCGTTCGGTTGGGCATGTGATGAGGGAGATAGATTATCTGGTCAGGGAGCTCGGGGTCAAAACCATCACTTTTCAGGATGACATCTGGTCGTGGCAGAATGATGGCTGGGCCAAAGAAATATGCCGCGAAATAAAAAACCGGAAGTATGATTTAACTTGGCGGTGCATTTTGCATCCGATGAGTTTTCTGAAAAGCCAAAAGGAAATTTTGCCGAGGATGAGAGAGGCCGGTTGCACATCCATAAATACCGGTTTGCAATCCGCTTCGTCTAAGATATTGCGGAATATAAAAAGAAGCCCCGCGGAACCGGAGGCCTTGGCTAAATTGATAGAGGTGATGAAGCAAGAAGACATTTTGAACAGTACGGCTTTCATTTTCGGCTTGCCGGGCGAGACCGAGGAGACCATCGAGGAATCTATCCGTTATTCTTTGAAAGTGAAACCGACCTTCACGGCTTTCTATGTGCTGTCCTTATTGCCGGGTTCTGATATCTGGCAGGCGAAAGAAGAAGGGAATTATCAGTCCTTGCCCAGGGAGCTTTTGGATAAAAAATGCAAAGAGGCCTCCCGGCGTTTTTTCACGAATCCGGCAGTAGTTTTCAATATCCTCAAATTTATGCTGAAAAGGAATCCGGCCTGGCCCTTGCTGGCTTTAAGGCACCTGGATTATGTGTTTGATCTTTCCGGCCTTTCCAAAGTTAAAAGTAAAAGCATAAAATAATCTTTATACCATCGGTTTTTTGAACCAGGCATAGAAGCAGATCAGAAAAAGGCCGAGATAATTGAAGGTTATCAGCAGCGAAAAAAGGACGATAGTTTCTTTATTTAATCCCAGCGGTAGCAGAAAAAATAATAAGGCGGCTTCTCGGGTGCCGATGCCCAGAACCGAGATTGGCAAGAGGGCGGCTAAAGTTATCAGGGCGGCGGAAAAAGCTAAGTAGAAAAATCCGATTTGGCTATTGATGCCGACGCTGACCGCGATAAGATAGATCATGAAAAAATAGATGAACCAAGTGAAAGCGGTCAGGATCAACAGGTAGAGGTCATCTTTTATCTTGAATTTCTTGAGTTCTTCTATAGTCCTCAGGGTCAGCTGGCGTAGCCGGCTATTTTTTTTAAAATAGACGAAAGAGAAAAGAATGATTGCCGACCCGCCAACGAGCAAGGAAAATTGAAAAAGAGCGGGGTAATTGACGGCCAGACGCGGGACCAGAGGCAAGAAAGGAAAAGTGATCGCTAAGAACAAAGCCACAAAAACCAAGTCGGAGACCTTGTCAAAGAGGACGCCAAAAACCGCTTGCCCGAAAGATCGGTTATCTTTTTTCAGGTAGAGAACCTTGCTGGCATCACCTATCCTGCCCGGCGTGACCAAGCCCAGCAGCAGGCTGGAGTTATAAATATAGAAAGCATCCTTAAAGGAATAGACGATGCCTTGAATTTCCAGGATCTTTTTCCATCGGTAGGATTTGAGCAGCGCGACGGGCAGATATAAAACAAGAGCCAAAATATAATACCAGATATTTATATTGGGAATTATTTTAACGAGCTCGGCAAAATTAATATCTTTCATAACCCAAACAAAGATAGCCAGGCCGATGAGCAGATAACTTTTTTTAAGAAATTTTTTTAGCATAATTATTGTCGGTTAACATTAATCGTTTTTTTGCCTAAAACGCCGGAAAGATTTAATAAATACTTGGTGTGGCCCAGGGCCCGCAATATCCATTTAGGATTTGTTTTCATGATAGAAAAGAAGGTGTTAAAAAAGACGCCGGGATCAGTATAAAAGCGCCGGGCGGCTTCTTTGCATCTTTTTTGAACAATATCTTCCGGCAGGCCTTGGAATTTTCCTTGCTTTTGGTCTTGCCAAATATCCGAGCCGGTCAGAATAGACAGAGCATAGAAGCCGCAAAAAGTCGGCTTGACCTTTATCGCAAACTTGATATTTTCTTCAATGGTTTCTTCGGTTTCGCCCGGCAGGCCGAAAATGAAGTCAACGCTGTTTAGCAGGCCGGCTTTTTTTGCCTGGCTGACCAGGTTGGCTAAAGCGGCCGGTTGTCCCGGATCGCGATGGATATTTTTCAAGATCCTGGCGGAGACGGATTGCAAGCCGATGGTCACGGAGGTGCAGCCAGCTTTTTTCATTAACGGGAGAATTTTATCGCGATTATTTAAAAAGCTGGTTGGGTGTAATATACACCGCCACTTTAAATTATATTTCCGGTTTATTAATTTTTGGCAAAATTCCGTGGCCCAATTAATATCCAGCAGCGCCCAAATGTCATCTTGGAATTTAATATATTTGACGCCGCGTTTTTGCACCAAATAATCAATTTCCGCCAGAACATTATCCGGAGAACGCCGCCGGCAAACGCCGCCCCAAATCTTATTGGAAAGGCAGTAGCTGCATTTAAAGGGGCAGCCGCGTGAGGCCATAATAGTGGCGTAGGGTTGAGCCATATCAAAAACATGATAATCGTAATAATTATTCAGGTCGAACTTATCCCAAGCCGGAAAGGGGAGCTCATCAAGATTTTTAATAAACTCTTGCGCTGGGGCCTGGTGAAATTTGCCGGCACCGTCTTTATAAGCGATGCCTTTAATCTGGTGTTTTTCTTTTTTCCCTTGGCACCAGTCAAGCAATTCTACAATGGTTCTTTCTCCCTCCCCTAAGCAGTAAATATCCGCGCCGGCCGCTATGTAATCTTTATACTCAAACATATCCGGCCCGCCGACGAATATTTTTAAGTTCGGAAGTTTCTGCCGGGTTGACCGCAAAAAACCGATCAGGCAATCCTTGATGGCGGCAGCGGCGTAGAAGCCGACAAAAATCGGATCAGTTTTCCCAATATAGTCATTTAGCGATTCTTTGGTGTGGGGATGAATTGTCAGGTCTAAAATTTCCGAGTCAACATTTTGTTGTTGCAAAACAGCGCTAAGATAGGCAAACCCGATTTGGGGCTCTCTTTTCATGCCATAGTCCCTTTGGCCGGCCAAAGTGAATCCCATATCCGATTGTCCGACATAAACGAAAAGACATTTGTTGTTTGGCATGCTAAATTTTCTTAAATATTATCCTGATAAGAATTCTTAATCCTTCCAGCAGGGTTTTTATGCCGCTCCAGGAAGTCAGCAGGCGTAATTTCCTGATGATATATTTTGGCCGGAGGTAAAACTCCCGGAAGGCGCGCTTTTGCCAGTATATCAGGCGTTCCTTGGAAACATTCTTTTGCACGAGGATGGGAGAAGCGTTGGTTAGCGGGGCGAATTCTTCCCAGCGGGTCCGGCTGTTGATGCTGCCGAGGCGCCGGGCGATATCGTAGAGGTCGGTGCCGGGGAAAGGGGAGGTGATGAAAAAAGTGGCATTATCCAGCGGCAGGCCTTTAGCAAAAGCCAAGGTTTCTTTTATGGTGTTTTCGGTTTCGCCCACATTTCCCAGCATGAAGCTCGCATGGACCGCAATATTACTGTTGGCGACATCGGCGACCGCTTGGCGCGCCATGGCCAGCGTGGTATTTTTTCTCATCAAGTTCAGAATTTCTTGAGAACCGCTTTCCAGGCCAAAGGATATCTTTTGGCAGCCGGCCCGCTTCATAATGGCCGCCAGCTCCTTGTCTATGGTATTAGCCCGGGAAAAACAGATCCAGGAAATATTAAGACGGCGGTTAATCAGTCCCCGGCATATTTCTATAACGCGAGCGCGGTTAGCGGTAAAGGTGTCGTCAAAAAAATTGAATTCTTTCAGGTCGTATTTATTGATGCATTCTTCGATCTCCGCCAGAACATTTTGAGCCGAGCGGAAGCGCAACCGGCCTTGCCAGACCACGCGGGAACAGCAATGGATACAATTAAAAGGGCAGCCGCGCGAAGTTAAGATGGGAGTAGCGTTCTCCTTGCTAACTTTTTTGGTTGGCGCGGAATAATAAAGTGGCAGGTCGAATAGATCTCGCGCCGGGAAAGGCAGAGCATCCAGGTCATTGATGAATTCGCGCGGCGCGTTGAGGATGATTTTTTGGCCGATGCGCCAAGCCAGCCCGGGTGTTTTTGAAAGGTCAGTTTGTTTTTGCTTCAGGGCTTCGATCAGTTCATAAAAAGTTATTTCGCCTTCGCCGATGACCGCAAAATCGGCGCCGGTTTCTTGGAGGGATTCGTTCGGCATGACCGTGGGATGGATACCGCCCAGGATCACTTGGCAGGCGGGCAAAACTTGCTTTATCAGGGCGGTTAGGCGGCCGACATGGGCCATGGTCGGCGTAGGGCAGTTGAAGCCGCAGATATCCGGGCTATATTTTTTTATCCGGTCTTTTATCTGGTCATAATTCAACCCTTCCACTTCCGTGTCCAATATTTCTATTTGGTCGTCGCTTTTTGAACGCAAATAGGCCGCGATGTAGGCCAGTCCCAGCGAAAGCATATGGCCGCCGGATTCTTTCATGCCTTCAAAGTTGGTGTAGGGAGGAACGATTAAAAGTATTTTCATCCCGTTAGAAGCAGATCGCGATCTGAAAAATCACGAGCTACGACGGATTTAGTATTATTATAAAGTGATATGTAAATTCTGTTTTATCCTGGCGCAATCGCGGCTTCTAACGGGATTCATGCGAGCTAAATTTTTTGGCAGATAAAAATGTGTCGCAGGCCCAGAAAGTCAACAATAAAAGCAGGCAAAAATTTTTCCAGATACTCACCCAGCTTTATCAGTTTTTTGGGGCCGCCCGGAATTAAAATGGTGGTTTGCCGGGCGAGGATCTTAAAATTATTTTTGGCCAGTTGCTCGGACACGAATTTTTTCCGCAAAAAAGTGTGCGGGCCTTCGCTGTGATGGAATTTGAAGACCGCGGCCAGAAAATGAACAGCTTCCCATAAAATATTGGGCATAGTCAGAATGAGGGTGCCGCCGGGCTTGATAACGCGCCCCAGCTCCTTCAGGAAGACCTCGGGTTGGGCGATATGTTCGATGGTTTCAAAAGACAAGACAGTATCGAATTGTTTATCAGCGAAGGGCAGGGGCCAATCCGTAAAAAGAGATAATTCGTGCTCAATGTTTTTGTCTTTGAGGTGTTGGTGGCAGATATCCAGCATTTTTTGGGAAACATCGGCGCAGACGACATCCGTAATTTTACCGCGTTCAAAATAGTAAGCTGTGCCGTTGCCCGTGCGGCTGCAGATATCCAGCGTGGCGCCGGGCGTCAAATCAGGATAGAGAGCGAAGGCGTCAACAAAGCGGCGGAAATAAGAATAGGTCCGTTCGTTGATGTCGTCATAGTCCGTGGTGGCGTCCCAATGCGCGCCCACTTCCCGGAGCGTCCAGTCATTTTGCCGCTGGTATTTGATTTCTTGGGTAAGGCGGGAGAAGAAATTTAGCATATAATCTTTAAAGGCGATAATTTAAGAGAAGATTATTTTTAAACCGGCCTTGCTTTTTTTAATAAGTTCGCCCAAAGACCTTATTTGAAGAAGCTGTTTAAAAATGTAGCCGGGCCGGACATAAAATTCTTTATAAAATCGGGTTGAGAGTTCCCGCAGCTCTTCTTCGGATAAGATCTTCGTCCAGTGGGGCGTTTGGAAATCCCGTTTGGGGTGGCGGGCAAATTCCAGCCAGTAGTCATTGGATATCTGGCCCGTGGCCAACGCGTCGAGATATATCTTAGTTGCCGGAAAAGGCGTTAGCGTGGTCACCTGGACGAAAGCAGGGTTCAGTTTTTTGGCAAATTCAATGGAAGCCAAAACATCGGCTTTGGTTTCCTCCGGCGCGCCGATCATAAAATAAGCGAAAGTGGAGATGCCGATCTTTTGGGTCAGGCGGAAAACAGCCAGCGCTTGATCCAGGTGGATCCCCTTGTTCAGAACTTTCAGGATCTTTTCAGTGCCGGCCTCAACGCCGTAGTGGATGCGTTCGCAACCGGCCGCTTTTAATTTGGTCAGCACTTCTTCGTCCACGGTATTAACGCGCGCCCTAATGTCCCAAGTGAATTTTAGGCCGCGCCGCTGTATTTCGTCGCAAATGGCAATAACGCGCTGGCGGTCAACGGTAAAAGTGTCGTCGTAAATGAAAATTTCTTCGATGCCCATTTTTACGCATTGCGCCATTTCGTCCACGATGTTTTTAGCCGAGCGGGCACGGAAGAACCGGCCCATCGTTGGGCGGTCGCAAAAAGTGCACTGGTAAGGGCAGCCGCGCGAGGTGAACATGGTGGTGTGGGGTGTTTTTTTGGCCAAGAGATTGGTGTATTTTTTGTAGGGGACAAGATGGCGCGCCGGGAAGGGCAGGGAATCAAGGTCCTTGATGAAGTCCTGGACTCCGGTATTGATGAATTGGCCGTTATGCTTGAAGGCCAGATTTTTTACCATTTTCAATTTTTCCGGTTGATTGATGTTGGCGAGCAATCCAGCCAAAGCCGCTTCGCCTTCGCCCAAGATGGCAAAATCAACGCCCGGCAGGTCCAGGGTTTCTTTGGGGTAGATGTGTGCGTGCGGTCCGCCCAGAGCCACTTTAATAGTTGGCGATATTTTCTTAACGATTTTCACGACTTCCAACACATCAAAAATGGTAAAAGTCATAATGGTCATGCCCACTACATCCGGCATAAATTCCCGGACCCGTTCTTCTATCTGTCGGTAATCCAGCTTTTCAACTTGCGTGTCCAGAACTTTTATCTCGAGGCCCGGTTGTTTTTCCAGATACCCGGCCAAATATAAAAGACCCAGCGGCGGGTCGCAACCTCTCTCTTTTTTTACCAGTTCCGGATTACAACTCAGGATCTCGTTGGAATCAGGCGGGCTGATCAATAAGATTTTCATTTTTTGATTTAGCTGATTATTCCGGCCGCCGGACTATCAGCGCGGCCAGGAGTCCGAAAAACAGCGTTTGCAAAGAAGAAACAAAGAGCAGGGTTACCGAGGTATCCAGGATCTTGGGCAAGAAGACCGCTGAATAAACGGCCACAACAAGGCCGGCCAAAAAAAGCAGTATGCTGATGGGCGCGAAAACTTTCAGGGGGCGGAAGAAGAGGGCGATTTTCAGAATAAGATTGATGAAGTTGTAAAAATCCCGCAGGGGCCGGATGCCGGATTTGCCTTGGCGCGGGTGATAATCAATGGGCAAGAATTTGACCGAGTAGCCATGGGATAAAAAAGCGGTCAGCGAGGTCGTGGTGAAGGAAAATCCTTCAGGATAAAGATGCCAAAACTCCAGGACTATCTTTTTGCTGAAAACGCGGAGGCCGCAGTTGATGTCCCTGACTTTTTGGCCGCAGACATAGCCGACCAATTTTTTCAGGATGAATTTGACGATTTTTTGGAGGCCAAGCCACCGGGCATCGTGATTTTTGCCGGTGCGGTAGCCGCTGACCATATCGTAATTGCCGGCGCAATTTAAAAATTCCGGGATGGCGGAGATGGGGTAGGTACCGTCCGCGTCAATTATCAATATCCAGTCATATTTCGCTTCTTTGATGCCGGTTTTCAAACTGGCGCCGTAACCGCGGTTTTCGGGGTGCGTAAGGATCTTTATGCCGAAAATACTTTCCAATATCGCTTGGCTTTTATCTTTTGAGCCGTCATTAACCGCGATTATCTCCCAGTCGAGTCCGGATTGCCCGAGGCAAGACCTCAGGTCTTCCAGCACCTTTTTCACTATTAACTCTTCATTATGGACCGGCACGACAGCGGTCAAGCCGGTTATCTTGTAGTTTGGCATAAATTAATTTTTAAATTTTTTCACGAAGTTCTTATCGATAAAATTATTCAAGAGTTTTTTCGGGCCGCCGGGCAGGCGATAATATATTTTTCTGGCCAGCCGTTTTAAAAAAAGATTGTCCGGCGCGCCGGTTTTTTCGGCGATGTCGGCAAAGGCATTATAACCGACGATCTTGGCCAGGGCAAATTTGCGCGGCATCGCGGTGTCCGGCGAGCCGTCTTTAAAGCCCAGCAGCATCGCGGCGATCGGCTCAAAATATTTCGGAGAGTTAAAAAGTTTTCGCAAATCTTTTTTGCGCGGCAGGTGGGCCACCCAGCAGGCGCCCAAGCCCAGTTCCGCGGCGGCCAGCAGCATATTTTGCATGGCGGCGGCGGCGCTTTGGATATAGTCGGCGTATTCTGTATTGGTGGTGCGGTTATCGTAGAAAACTAAGATTACGACAGGCGCCGATCTGATAATGGCGGATCCGCCCAGGTCAAAGATTTTTTCTTTGAGCAGAGGTTCATCAACCACGACAAACCGCCAGCCCTGGATATTGCAGGCGGACGGGGCGTAAGCGCCGGACTCAATAATTTTTTCTATCAAATCTCGGCTGATGCTTTGAGGGGAAAATTTTCTGATGCTGCGCCGGGATTTTATTAATTCAAAGAAGTTCATATTCGATAAATCACATTTATTATCGTCCGCCGCCGGAGAGGATTATTTTGATGGTTTTCAAGGTGATGGCCAGATCCAGCGCGGCCGAGCGGTTTTTAATGTAGTAAAGGTCGTATTGTAATTTTTGCAGCGTGTCTTCAACCGAAGAGCCGTAGGGATATTTTATCTGCGCCCAACCGGTGAGGCCCGGCTTTATGGAATGGCGCACCTGGTAGAAGGGGACGCGAGAAAGCAATTCGTTAGAAAACGCGAACTCCGGTCGTTCCGGCCGCGGCCCCACAAAACTCATCTCGCCTTTTAAAACATTCCAAATCTGAGGCAGCTCGTCCAGCCGCGTTTTGCGCAGCCACTTGCCCACGCGGGTTATCCGTTTATCTTTTTCGTCAGACCATTGGGCGCCATTTTTTTCGGCACTGCCGTCGGGCGCGAGCGCAAGCATGGAGCGGAATTTGGCTATCTTGAATATTTTGTTGTCTATCCCGACCCTTTTTTGCCATATAAAAACGGGGCCGACGCTGTCAATTTTTATCAGCAGAGCGATAAAAGGCGTGAGCACGAAAGTGAAAAACCCGATAATGAGCGTGAAAAAAATATCGGCGCACCTTTTCGCTCCCCCGAAGAAGATTTTATGGCTGTTCATCAGATTCTGTAAAAACCACATTTCGCCGATGGAGGACACCGGAATTTTACCGGTGATTTTTTCATAGAACAACGGCATATCCGCCACCGTAATTTTCAAAGGAATGCATTGATACAGATTCCTGGATAGGTTTTTATCTTCGTGGGGGTTGGCGGTGATGACCACGGTCTGGATTTTTTCCTGGATGATGGTTTCAATGAGATCGTAAAGAATTTTAACATCATCGGCGCTCACGATTTTTTTTATGCGATAGCCAAGCTGAGGATTGGTTTTTATATATTGGACCAGTTCTTTTGTTTCTTCGTTCTGCCCCAGGACCAGAACATTATTCATCAGGCCGGGACTTTTGATGAAGCGGTTATAGAATTGCCGCCAAAAGAAAAAAAGAACGGCAAAAATGCCGAAGCTTATGAGGAGATTGGTTTTGGGCGCGATGCCGAAATAAGGAATAAAATAGAAAAATAAAATAGCCAGAACGGTGCTGATGACAAGCGCCTTGGTCAGAACAGTGAAGAAATAAAGATTATTGCGGGCCAGCGACAGGTCGTAAAGGCCGAGAATATAAAAAATTATTAAAGAAAAGAAAAAGATCAGGGTAAAAGGCAAAAAATGGGAGCGCCAATTTTCCCGCCAATCGTAGCCGTAACGGATGAGCAGGGTCAAAAACAACGCCAAATAAAGCATGGCGATATCGCCCGCCAAACAAAAAAATTCTTTGATTTTTCTCGTCAAGGCGCTCATAAATAAGAAGGTATTTCCACTGTTTTGATTTTATGATTTTTTGTTGATTTTGGCAAGTTTTTCTTTCTATTTTTATTAAAGATGGGGGACTCATTGAGTTTAGGGAAAAATTTTAGTAAAATGAGGGTATTATAAAAATGGAGCGGAAAACGGAAAGCGGTTTATGGCGAAAAAAAACAAATTTTCATGGTTGGTCGCAGGAATGGTTTTTGGCGGTTTTTTATGCGCGGGAAACGCGCTGGCTTTTGATATGGGCGAGAACAAAACCTTTTTCGTGGATACCGCTTATGATCTTCTCGGGCGCACGCAAGTTAGTGCCACTCTTTTGCAGGTTGGCGACCACGCTCTGTTTTACGCGGCCAACGATTGGTGGTCCGAATCGGGGCCGGTGGAAAAAGAGGATGCCGGCGCGGCAATTTTAAATTTAGCCGTTGAATTTGATAAAACGATCTATCCCCGGCTGACCAAGGTTTACGGTTCCGAATGGTCGCCGGGCATTGATAACGATCTGCGCGTCGTTGTTTTGATTACCAAAATAAGAAAGGGGGCCGGCGGCTATTTCAATTCGTTCGACGAATATCCGCGGGCGCAGATTGCCAATTCCAACGAGCGAGAAATTCTCTATTTAAATTCTTCGTATGCCGCTTCGTCTTCGGCCAAGGATTTTTTGGCGCACGAATTTCAGCATATGATAAACTTTTACCAAAAAGAAAAATTGCGCAACAGCGTGGAAGATGTTTGGCTGAATGAGGCGCGCTCCGAATACGCTTCATCCCTTTGCGGCTACGACAGCCCGTATTCGGGCAGCAACTTGGAACGGCGGGTGAAAGATTTTTTGCGCTACCCGACCGATTCTTTGACCGAGTGGCAAAATGAGTTTTCCGATTACGGCGCAGCCAATCTTTTCATGCAATATCTGGTAAACCGCTACGGCGAGCAGATCTTGACGCGCATGATGAAAACCGAGGCGGTGGGCATCGCCAGCATAGATCAGGCCTTGGCCGACGGCGGATTTTCCGAGCGCTTCGGGGATGTTTTCGCCAATTGGATAATCGCCGATTATATTGACGATTGCCAAATAGGCGAGGGCCAGAAATATTGTTATTTAAGCCCCCTTTTGCCTTATGAGCGGTTGCATGTCAGTCCCCAAATGAGTAATCTTTTGAGCGTGCGCGAAGGAATGGAATTTACTTTTTCCGACGCGATAAAGGACTGGGCTGGCCGGTGGTATGAAATATTGCCGCAAGGAAGCGGCCTGAATTTAATGGTTAAAATTCAAGGCGCAGGCGCGGCCAACTGGCAGGC
Organism: Candidatus Portnoyibacteriota bacterium; assembly: GCA_028688325.1. Lineage (GTDB taxonomy): Bacteria > Patescibacteriota > Minisyncoccia > Portnoybacterales > GWB1-42-6 > UBA8475. The sequence continues at coordinate 107,776 of JAQTYI010000002.1, read as the reverse complement.
GGCGCTGGTGATCATTGAAAATAATGGCGCAAAAAGCGTCCGCCCGCTGTCTTTCGACTCGGCTCGATTGGCGGCAACCATAGTGGAAAGATTCGGCAATCAGGTCGTGCGCGTAATTTTGATTTTGTCCAGCCAGACAAAAAATTCCAATTTTTCGGCCAGCGATCCGGCCCGCCAATTTTCTTATACCGTTAAAACAACAGCGGACAACCAGCTGCCGCCTTTCTTAATTTCGCCTTTGTCGCCGGAGCCGAGCGTTGCGCCTTTGCCTGAACTGCGGCCTGCGAACCCGAATTTTCCCGACGGTTCTTTGATCCGCGCCAAGGGCGAAGAAAAAGTGTTCATCATAAAAGGAAATTATCGGCGCTGGCTGCAGACGCCGCAAATTCTGTCGGCCTATCCGCATTTGGGGTGGCAAAATGTCATCGAGGTGGCGCCGGAGCAGCTTAATTTTTATCAAGATGCCTGGCTGGTGCGGGCGGACGGCGATGCGCGGGTTTATGAGATCAACGGCGACGGCACCAAGCATTGGTTGAATATGAGCGCGCAACAATTTGCCGATTCCGGCCGGAGTTGGAATATGGTATATATAGTAAATGCGAGAGAAAGAGATTTGTATAAGACGGGAGCGGAGGTGTTAAGATAGAATAACAAATGACCAATTTCCAATGACAAATAAAATCCCAAGCCCAAATGTCAAAAATTTATAGTTTGACATTTAGTCATTAGTCATTGATTTGCCATTCGTCATTAGGATTTTGTCATTATAAAAAACACATAAACATAAATGATTAATAATTTGCAAGAAAACATTAGCTTAGCTTCCCATACCACTTTCCGCATCGGCGGGCCGGCCAGATATTTTGCGGCGGTAAAAACCGCCCAAGAGTTGATAGAAGCGATAAAATGGGCCAAAGAGAATTCCTTGCTGTTTTTTATTTTGGGCGGAGGCAGCAATTTGCTGGCGAGCGATGAGGGTTTTAGGGGGCTTGTCATAAAATGCAAAATGTCGGAGATCGAATATCAAAGAGAAGGCGACAATCTTGTCGCGGTTTGCGGTGCGGGCGCGCTATTTAATAAACTTATCGTGGAAACCGCCAAAGACGGCTTCAGCGGCGCCGAATGGGGCTTTGGCATTCCGGGCACCGTCGGCGGAGCGGTATGCGGCAACGCGGGGCGCTTGGGCCAGGATATCTCGCGGATAGTTGAAGAAGTTACGATTTTAGACGCGGATTTAAATATTAAAAAATTAAGCAAGGCAGAATGCGGTTTTGATTACCGGCACAGCCGCTTCAAAAAAACAGGCGAAATAATTTTGGAAATTAATCTGAATTTTATAAAAAAAGAGCAAACTGAAATAGACGAGATTTTGAACGAAGCCAAAAAAGTCGTCAAGCATTCTCCGCCGTTCCCTTCGGCCGGCTGCATTTTTAAAAATTATCGGACAAAAGGGGAGCAAGATGAGTTGCTGAAAGATCATCCAGAACTTGCTTCGCGCGTGCGCGAGGGAAAATTGGGCGTTGGATTTCTGATAGACCAATGCGGTTTGGCGGGAACGCAAAAGGGCGGCGCCAAAATTTGGGAAGGCCACGCCAACTATATGATCAACACCGGCGGCGCCAAAGCCAAAGATGTTTTGGAATTGATAGTGATAATAAAAAAATCCGTGAAAGAAAAATATGGAATAGAACTGGAGGAAGAAGTCAGATATCTCGGGCTCTAAATGTCAAATTACTAATTTCTAATGCCTAATGAAATAGCTGGTTTCTTAATGACCAAAAATTAGACATTGGACATTGAGATTTTCATTGGAAATTAGACATCAGGATTTAGAAATTTATTTTTTAGTATTTTCTATTGCATTTATTTTTTAGTGTAGTATCATAGAAGTAAGAAAATATTTTTATGAAAATTATTTTCAAAAGCAAAAAATTTATTTTAACTCCAAGCATCGAAGATTATCTTCAAAGAAAAATCAATGGCCTGGGGAAGTTTTTGGGCAATTTTAGCGAAGAGACGATAAAATGCGAAGTGGAGGTCGGGCGCACGACTGGCCGCCACAAAAGAGGCGATATTTTCCGGGCGGAAATTAATTTGAGCGCTGGCGGCAGAATGTTCCGGGCTGAATCGGAAAGGGAAGACCTGTATACCGCTATTGACGAAGTGCGGAACGAATTGGAGCAGGAAATAAAAAAATTCAAAACAAAAAAAGAAACGATTTTCATCCGCGGCGCGCGAAGCATAAAAAAGAAATTCGGGCTTTCTTCGCTGGCGCGCTTTAAAAAACGAGATCCTAATCATTAATCATTAACCACTAATTTATATGGTTCCGAGCAGAGTATTTTTTACAAAAGGGGTGGGAGTTCATAAAGAATATCTGACTTCTTTTGAAATGGCCTTGCGCGACGCCGGCATCGCTCCTTTCAATTTAGTGACGGTTTCCAGCATATTTCCGCCGGGCTGCAAGCGCATTTCCAAAGAAGACGGCTTAAAATTAATTCATCCCGGGCAAATAATCTATTGCGTTATGAGCCGCAACGCCACCAATGAAGCCAACCGCTTGATTGCTGCTTCGGTCGGCTGCGCCGTGCCGGCGGAGGGAGAACAGCAATACGGTTATCTTTCAGAGCATCATTCTTTCGGCGAGACCGACCAAAAAGCGGGCGAATATGCCGAGGATTTGGCCGCTTCCATGTTGGCTTCAACGCTCGGCATAGAATTTGATCCCAATACCGCCTGGGACGAACGGGAGGACTTGTATAAGATGAGCGGCAAAATCGTTAAAACGACCAATATTACTCAATCGGCCATTGGCAATAAAGACGGGTCATGGACTACTGTGCTGGCCGCGGCAGTTTTCATTTTGCCAAGCTATTTGGAGCAAAAAGAAACAAATGGCAACGGCCACAGCTAAAAAACTAAATATAGCCGGAGGGGCTTGTTTGTAGAATGAAACATTTAACCAAGCGGCTGGTGGGCAAAAGAGTGTTGTCCGAACCCATCACGGGCAATGAAACCACCGCGCAACTCCTTGAGAAGGCGTTTGGCGCCTATGTGGGGCGCGAAGTGAAAAATGCCTACCAGATAATCAGGCGGATGATCGAAAAAGATCATACTATTGTTTTGGCGTTGTCGGGCGCGATGACACCGGCGGATTTTGGCGTTTCCTGCATCATCCCGCTGATAAAATCCGGCTTGGTAGATATCATCACGACCACCGGCGCCAATCTTTATCATGATCTGCAGCGGCAGGAAAGCGATAATTGGTATGAGGTGAATCCGAATCAATGCGACATAAAGCTGCGCAAGGCCGGCTGGACCAGGATATATGATACGGGGTTTCCGGAAGACGATCTTTGGGAAACGGATAATTTGGTGGTGGACTTGGTGCGGCGGCCGGATTTTGCCAAACAAATGACTACAACGGAATTTCATTATCTGTTGGGCAGGCATCTGGCGCGGTTTGGTAACAGGCGATTCAAGCGCGCCGATTTGAACCGCAGCATTCTGGTGCAGGCCTATCGCAATAGCGTGCCGATATTTTGCGGCGCCCCGCAGGACGGCTCCATTTTTTTGAATTTAGCGTTTTTGAAAAAAAAGCTGGGGCATAAATACCATTTCGGAATTAACCTGGAAGACGATATTCATGAATTCGGCGCATATCATTATTTGGCCAAGAATAAATTCAGCAAAAAACTTTCCATCATAATTTTAGGCGGGGGCGTGCCAAAAAATTATTCGTTGCAGCCGGAGCCGTATCTGGCGCAAATTTGCGACTTGGATGTCGGCGGCTATGACACCGATGTGCAGATTTGCGACGCGCATGTGCAAAACGGCGGTCTGTCTTCTTGTACTGCCTCAGAAGCCCATACTTGGGGCAAGACATCGGAGGAATGCGTGAAAAATTCGCAATATGTTTTATCCGATGTCACAGCTGTTTTTCCTTTTATTGTTCACGCATTGATGCAGGAAGGACTGGAGAAGGAGCCGAGGCGCTTGTTCGATCAGCGAGAAGAAGCGGTGGCGCTTTTGGACAAAGCGTTGCGCAAACATACGCTGAAAGCGTATTTTGACAAAGGAAAAAAGAAAAACGGCTTATTGAAAAATAGCAAATTGTAATTTATTTTTTGTGGCAAAAAATTTCTTAGATATCAAAGAAGGGCTCGGGCGGGAGGCGCAAGTTATAATTGTGCCTTTTGGTTTTGAAGCGACGACGACTTATGGCGGCGGGGCGGATAAGGGCCCTGGAGCCATAATTAAAGCCAGCTCGCAAGTGGAACTTTTTGACGAAGAGCTTTGGCAAGAGACATATAAAAAAGTCGCCATCGAGACGGTTAAGGAACCGAAGAATATTAAAAAGATGGAAGCGATTGTCGGCGATTCGCTTAAAAATAAAAAATTACCGATAATTCTAGGCGGAGAACACAGCATAACACAATTCATTATTGGCCAATACAAAAAATCCGGCTTTGATGATTTTAGCATCTTGCAATTTGACGCGCACGCCGATCTACGCGACGGATATTTGGGAAAAAAATATTCTCACGCCGCGGCTATGCGCCGGTCCCTCGATTATCTCGGGATAAATTTAGTGCAGGTGGGAATCAGAAACATCAGCAACGAAAACGACGAGCTTAATTTTTGGGAGAAAAATCAAAGCCGCATAAAAACTTTTTGGGCCAAAGATAAAAAGAAATGGCAAATTGAAGAAATAGTAGAGGGCCTCAAGAATAAAGTTTATATATCGTTTGATGTTGATGTGTTTGACTGTGGCATAATGCCGTCAACCGGCACGCCCGAGCCCGGCGGGCTGGACTGGTATGAAGCGATAAATATTTTGCGGGCGGTTTGCGCCAAAAAAACCATTATCGGCGCGGACTTCGTGGAATTGGCGCCGATAAAAGGCCTTCACGCGCCGGATTTTTTAGTGGCTAAATTAATCTATAAGCTGATATGCTATATTTATGGCTAAAAAGAAAAAACGAAAGTCGCTAAGACAGAATTTTTTGAGCGGACGCAAAATAGAAGCACGCGAGCTGAAAAAAAATCTAAGCATTAAAAAATTAGTCGACGGTTATTTTCAATCCTATAATTCCGCCCGCTTGAGCGAGGCCTGTCAATTATTGACGCGTAAAATGTTAAAGTCGCAAAACTCGGCTACTATTTGTTTGACCATGGCCGGAGCGCTCACGCCGGCCGGCATGTCGGGCATGATTGTTTCCATGATGAAAGCGGGTTTTATAGATTTCATTATCTCCACCGGCGCCAATCTTTATCATGATATGCATTTTGCTCTGGGTTTGAATTTGCATAAAGGCGTCTTTAATATAGATGACGCGACGCTTTGGAAAAACGGGATTGTGAGGATTTACGATACTTATCTGGGGGCCGACACTTTGATAAGAACCGATAAATTTCTTGATCAGATCACGTCTTTTGAAAAAGACGCGCCCAGAGGAGCCATTTCTTCTTGCGAACTGCACCATTATATCGGCCGCAAGCTTTTGGCCAAAGCTAAAAATCCGGAAATTTCCATTTTGGCGCAAGCGGCCAAACTGAATATTCCCATTTACACCTCTTCGCCGGGCGATTCCACTTTGGGCATGAATATGGCTTCTTATGTGCCAGATGGCATCAATTTAACCATCGATCCCAATCTTGATGTTTTGGAAACCGCCGCGATTGTAATGTGCGCCAAACAGAACGGGGCGATAATTTTGGGCGGCGGCAGCCCCAAAAATTTTTATATGCAAACCCAGCCCATGCTTTGGGAGTGCTTGGGCATTGAGCGGGGCGGACACGATTATTTTATTCAGATAACCATGGATTCGCCGCAATGGGGCGGGCTTTCCGGCGCCACCCCTTCGGAAGCTGTTTCTTGGGGAAAAGTCAATCCTAACGAGCTGCAAAACACCGTGGTGGTTTATGCTGATGTCACCATTGCTTCACCCATTCTTTTTTCTTATGCTCTTTCTGAGGCCAACCCCAGAGTGCAGAAAAAATTGTATCTGCGCCGAGAAGAATTTATGGGTCAGTTAAAAAAGGAAGATAAGGGTCTTTATTGGTGGCCGGATTACGAAAAAAGATAAATTAATCAATTAATTAATAATTAACATATTAAATAATAAAAATATGACGAATCTCCAAGTTCTGCATTTAACAAAAGTAAAAACCGCGATTTTTGTTTTTGCGTTTACCGTCTTATCGGTGCTGACGCCGATGCTGGCGCACTATCTTGGCGGCGTGGCAGCCGGCCGGCTGTTTCTGCCTATGCATTTTTTCGTGCTCGCCGGCGCTTTGCTTGCTGGTTGGCAAGCGGGTTTGGCGATCGGCGTTTTAACGCCGCTTATTAGCTACTCTTTGACCGGCATGCCGCCGGCTATGGTTTTGCCGTTTGTCGTCATCGAAATTGCCGCCTATGGTTTCTTGGCGGGGTTTTTCCAGCAGAAGATGAAAAATATCTGGCTGTCGCTTGTTGGCGCGTTGATTTTGGGACGGGCAGTTTTGTTTGCTGGCCTGATTTTGCTGCCGACCAAATTGGCGGCTATGCCGTTTGTCGTCAGCGCCGTCAAAGATGGCTGGCGGGGGATTGCGTTGCAGATTTTACTGGTGCCCGTAGCGGTTATATCTCTACGGAAATTTTTAGGAAACGAAATAAAACAGTAATGTCATTCCCGCGAAGGCGAGAATCCAGGACCTGGATCCCGGGTCACCCGCCTCGACTCGCCCGCCTGACTCGGCGAGGCCGGCATGTTCGTCGGGCGAGGCGGGAGCCCGGGATGACAAATTGGGAATGGATTTAAAATATTTCACCGACAAAAAACTCGCTTTCGCGCTGATCAAAGGCGGAAAAGTCATATACAAATCAAAAAAACAGCGGCTTGCGCCGCTGATTTTTTGCCTGAAAAAACATAAAGCGCAGATGCGCGGAGCTACGGTTTTCGATAAAGTCGTGGGCCGCGCCGCCGCGCTGCTGCTAATTTATGGCGGAGTGAAAAAGGTGATGACGCCGCTGATTTCCCGCGGGGCGCTTATCGTCTTGGCGCGCGGCGGCGCGAAAGTGGAATATCAAAAAATCGTTAAGTGTATTTTAAACAAAGAAGGCGACGACCTTTGCCCGATGGAAAAAATGAGCCAAGGCAAATCGTCGAAGGAATTCGCCGCGATGATGAAAGCCAGAAATTTATTTTAATTTTTTTTGGGAAGTTTTTGCCGCTCCGCAAAATGCAGGGCGGTTTTTTGTTTGGCGTCTGATATATTGACAAATCATAATCAAAAGTGTATAATATAAGAATAGTCAGATAGGGTAATTTTGTTCCTAAAATACAACAATTCAGGCATACAGGAGGAAAAAATGAACGCATGGAAAGTATTTTTGTTCAATTTACTGAGGCGGTTGATAGGCACGGAAACCGTGGAAGTTCGCTTGAAACCGAGGGAAAAATTCCAGGGGCCCATAAAGATCCTGGGCATTTCCGGCAGTCCGCGCGGCGCCAAAAGCAGCAGCCATAAAATGCTGGAAACGCTATTGGCTCATGCCAGAAGCTTCGGCGCGGAGACAAAGGTCATAATGCTGTGCGAGAAAAAGATGAAACCGTGCGAGGGTTGCGTGTCGGATTCGGACAGGGAATGTGAATTCCCATGCATCCACTGCGACGATGACACCAATGAAATCCTGCAGGCGATGATCGACGCCGACGCCTTTGTATTCGCCACGCCAGTTCATTGGTCTTCGCCCTCAGCCGCAATAAAAATTCTCATTGATAAAATGACGGCGATAGAAGAGAATCGTTATGAAATCACCTTCAAAAACGGCAAGGAACCTCTGTTTGGAAATCCTTGTGTTTTATTGGCTTCTCAAGAAGGAGACGGGGCGAATATGGCGCTTGGCTGGATGGCTGGCCAACTAAGAGCAATGGGAGTTTGGGCGTTGCCCTGGGGTCAAGTATTCAAGCCAAATCTTTTGAATAGAAAACTAGTTCGCATTGGTTTGCGGGTTATCAATCAAAGAAAATTTGAATGGGTTGATAACACGATGCGAGCCGATGGGCGCAATTTAGTTCTTATTTCGAGGATGCTCAAGGAAAGCGGCTATCAATGGGATGACTTCAAATATTTGGAGCCAAACTGTTGAAAACAAGGGGCGCGGACAAATTCATCCGTGCCCCTTTTCAATTATTTTTTTACAATAATTCCGATGATAATAAAATTAACGATAAAGATTGTCTTTTAATGTGAATATTTGATAGTATTAACCTATGATTATAGATTGCCATACCCATCTTGAATTTTATCCCGATAAGAAATTTGGAGCACAAGAAATAGTTGCTTCAATGAAAAAAGCTAAAATAAAAAAGGCCTTGGTTTATGCCGGCGAAATGTTTAATTGCGCCAACGAGAAACTGTTGTGCGAATCTTCATTGTTCAAGGGAATTCTTTTCCCGATTGCTTCAATTTCTCCGCTTTCTCAGAATAGATCAACGCCAGAGCAGATAGAAGAATGGTTAGCCGGTAAAAAGATTTACGGTTTAAAATTTTACACTGGTTATGAGCATTTTTATCCCAGTGACAAAATCTTGAGGCCTTATTTGAATCTGTTGGAAAAATACAATCAACCGGCAATTTTTCATAGCGGTGATACTTGGAATCAAGCAAAAGACGCAAAATTAAAATATGCACATCCTTTGATTTTTGATGATTTGGCTTCTGATCTGCCAAACTTAAAAATCGTGATTGCTCATTTTGGCAATCCTTGGGCAAAGGATGCGGCGGAGGTTTCTTATAAAAATAAAAATGTCTACATAGATTGTTCTGGTCTGGTATACGACTCTGTTAAGCCGCAGGATAAAATTTTATTAAAAAGACTATTTTCTGATTATCTTTTGTTTGGTGGCTCAACTGATAAGCTTCTATTCGGGACTGATTGGAACCTGTGTGACCAAAAAGGATATGTTGGCTATATAAACCGACTGCAATTAACCAAAAAAGAGAAAGAGAACATTTTCTATAAAACTGCCCAATCTTTATTTAATTTGTATGATTAATTTTTATGATTAAAGAAAAAATTGAAAATCAGGTTTATAATCAAGAAACTGAATCACAAAAAAAAGAAAGATTTCTGCAAGGAGTCGTTAGCCGGGAAGAATTCAAGAAGAACCAAGAGAGGCCCGAGGCGCCCTTATTCGAGCACGAAATAATAAAAAAAACTAAGGAAGGAGAAACGCCAATTAAGTTTCGAGTTTTTGCTATGAGTGATAATTTTACTGAAGAACTATTTCGGGAAGTAAAGGATTCTTGGGAGGGTGAAGATGTTTCTTTTCCGGATCTTAAAGAAGAAATTGATTCTTATCTTGAGCAAGAAAAACTAGACCACCCAACGCTTTACACAGCCGAGTATTATGTTATTACTGATGATGAGAATAAGCCATTTGCGCTGACTGGTATTTTTACGACCGACATCCAAGATGCAGCCGGGCTTGGTACCAGGAATCTTTTAGACCCAGAAAAGCATCATATGGTCGTTCGCCTCGGTTGGTACGCTGTTAGTAAGAAATACCAAAACTCCGGAGTGGGCGGTTTCATTTTAAATTGGACTGAAAAATTAGCCAAAGCGAGAGGCGGTACTTTAATTGCCAGTGAAACAAGTGATTGGGTAAGTGAAGATAGGGCGCGCCGAAAATACGAAAATGCTGGCTACAAGCAGAGTTTTAATGTAAAGGATTATTTTGGGCCGGGAAGAGATCTCTTTTCTTATTTTTCCAATATAAGTAATCAGCAGATAGAACCTTTTATTCCGACCGAAGAAATAGCCGTTGAGAATAAGGAGGAAATTTTAAAATTAGCCGAAAAAATATACTCTCCTGATAGAATGGAAGAGTTTAGGGTCTGTTTGGATCTTTTTTTACAACAGAAGAAAGGAGAGCCGGTTATTTTTGAACCACACAGTTTTGTTTTGCGGGATAAGCAAGGGAACATTGAAAACTTTTGTATAGCTTCTATTGGCGTTTATGAAAATATTTTATGGGTTAATTGGGATGGGGTAAATCCCGACAGTCCGGAATCTGTTGATAGATTAGCAGAGGCAATAAAGGGTTACGGAAAAAATATTGATGTAGAGGTTATGCTTGTACACAGGGAAGGCGAGGCGGAGAGATACCAAAAAAATGGTTTTCAATCCGGCGAAAATGGTGTTGGCCCGGATGTTTACTTAAAGAGCAAGGACGGCGGAGACGAGTCAATGTTTTTATTCTATACGAAAAAACTTTGATTATTTATAGGATCGTATTTAGTCACCGATTTTATGTTTAGTATCGGTGGTTTTTTATTTGCAATTTCGGCTATTTTTTTGTATAATTTGGTATAAATTTAATCTTCTGGATCCTGAATCAAGTTCAGGACGATAAAAATAAAAATGTCCTTTTTTATCTAATTTTTTCAGCAGAGAGAGGTGGGGAATTTGCCGGATTGAATAAGTTCGATCAGTATTGGTATCGGTATGTAACAGTAGTTCTTGAGCACTTTTACGCTATAGCGTAAAAGTGCTCAAGATGATAAAATGAAAATAGGGCCTCCTATGGTATATGGTGCAAATAGCGGATGTGAAAATTGGAAAGTCGCGGTTTGGTTAGATGGGCACAAAATTATGAAAATAAAAACAATTGATGAAATGAAGACATTCCGGAAATCTTTGCCAAAGACGACCCGACAAAATTTTTGCTGTATTCAAAAAGATTATAAGAAAATTGTGTAAAATAAATAAAAAAACAAGGACTGCATTTGCAGTCCTTGTGCTGTTTCGGATATCGTTTTAATTTCCAAAGATCTTTTGGCGTTTGCTGGGCAGTGTTTCGTCCCAGACGGCGCGGATGATGTGGAAATTGATACTGGTCTTTTTTGCCCAAACGCTCATCTTTTTGGAAAACTCTGGTTGCATATCGCCCCAGGCGCTGCCATTTTGGATTTCTTTGTTGCTTGGAGCCAAATCCGGATTTTCCAAGAATATCTTTTTGAGCAATCGCGGGATTTCCGTTTTGCGGAATTCGCGGTATTCGCGCAGCTCCGCAACCGGGATTCCCGTTACCTTGGAAACCATATTGATACGGCGCCCGTCGGACAGGTGAGCAAAGGAAAAATAGAATGTCATCTTGAAGCGCGGCCCCATCATGCTTCTGCCTGGCCTGGCGTGATGTTCAAGCTCTTTGGCAAGCACGGTGTTAATCTCTCCGAACTGTTTTTCTTTCGCATCCATAATTCCTCCTTGTTGGTTTGGTATATATTTTCAGATAAAAAGAGCCGGATAAGTCAACGCAGTACAGTATAGAATCTTTTTATCAACTTGTCAATAGGCCGAGGTTGAATGGTCGATGTACAACAGGTACAAGATATATAATAGAATAGGCAATCATCCTGGACACTTTTACGCTATAGCGTAAAAGTGTCCAGGATGATAAAATTAAAATAATAAAATACGCGGCGCCAATATATGGCATACATAATATAATAAGAATCATAAGGATGGCAATTTGAAAAGGACTTGAATTACTAAAATGAGAATATTTGATAAAATAAAGGAATTAAATAAAGATTCGGACGCTTTTTCAGCTAAGGCCATTCTGAAGTTTTTGGGGATGGGCGGGGTTTTGTTGGCGGCGATAGCGGCGCCTAACGCGGTGTCAGCTTTTAGTTTTTTATTAAAAGACGAAAATTATGTTTCTTGGAAAAATTTCAACCGGTCAAGCGCCAGGCGATATGTCGGCCGGTTAGAAAAAAGAAAATTAATAAAAAGAAAAATGAGGGGTGGGCGGGCAGAGATGATTTTAACGAAAAAAGGCCGGGAAGAATTATTAAAATATGATGTCGATAGGATTGAATTAAAAAACGATAAGCGATGGGACGGCAAATGGCGGGTAATAATTTTTGACATACCAGAAGATAAAAAACAAGCCAGAGATGCTTTGCGCTCTAAATTCAAAAATTTGAGGATGCTGCAGCTTCAGAAAAGTGTTTTTATTTATCCATTTGACTGCAAAAAAGAGATTGATTTTATTTCGGATTTTTTTGGAGTCGGCGATGATATTCTATATCTGGAGTCGGACATTAAAGATATCGACAAAAGATTAAAAAAATATTTTAATGTGTAGGAGTCCATACTGGAGGGATAGAGAAGTTGTTGTCGGCTGTCTCTTGGACACTTTTACGCTATAGCGTAAAAGTGTCCAAGATTGATAATATAACATTTAATGGGTATTATTAATGTGACAAAAATAAATAGCGAGGATTAGGACTAACATATGTCGTTTTTAACTAATTTTTTCGGCAACGCGGGCGGGGGGAGCATTGCCAAATACGAAACCATCGTTGAACAGATAAACAAGCTTGAACCGGAGTTCGGGCGTTTTTCGGTTGAGGAATTGAAAAACAAAACACAGGAGCTCAGGGAGCGTTTGCAAAAAGGTCAAACGCTGGATGAAATTTTGCCGGAGGCCTTCGCGCTGACGCGCGAGGCGGCCAAAAGAGCTTTGGGCCAGCGGCATTTTGACGCGCAACTTATCGGCGGAATGGTTTTGCATGAAGGCAAGATTGCCGAAATGAAAACGGGCGAAGGAAAAACCTTAACCGCCACTTTGGCGATATATCTTAACGCGCTTGAAGGAAAAGGCGCGCATGTTGTTACGGTGAACGATTATCTGTCCAAGCGCGATGCCAACTGGATGGGCGCGGTTTTTAATTTGTTGGGGCTTTCCGTGGGTTGCCTGCAACACGAAAGATCCTATATATATGAACCCGTGGTGTTGGACAAGAACGAGATTACGGTGGAGATGGCGAATCTAAAAGAAGTCCGCCGGCCCGAGGCCTATGCCGCCGACATCACTTACGGTACCAACAACGAATTCGGTTTCGATTATCTGCGCGACAATATGGTGGCTGAATTGAAAGATATGTCTCAGCGCAAACATAACTTTGCCATAGTGGACGAAGTGGACTCGATATTGATAGACGAAGCGCGCACGCCTTTGATAATTTCCGCGCCGGACGAGGATTCGGGAAAACTATACGAGACCTTTTCTAAAATCGCTCCGCGTCTTGTTGAAAATGTTGATTACAATCTCGATGAAAAAATGCGCGCCGCCACTTTGACGGAAGAGGGCATAGATAAGGTGGAAAAGATTTTGGGCATGGGAAATATCTATACCGAAGGCGGGATAAAATACGCGCACCACTTGGAGCAGGCGCTGCGCGCGCAAGCGCTTTTCAAGCGCGACAAAGATTATGTCGTGAAAGACGGCGAAATAATAATCGTTGATGAATTTACGGGCCGCTTGATGCAGGGCCGCCGCTACAGCGAAGGTTTGCATCAGGCCTTGGAAGCCAAAGAAGGGGTGCCCGTGCAGAAAGAATCGCGCACCTTGGCGACGATAACTTTCCAGAATTATTTCCGCTTGTATAAAAAACTGTCCGGCATGACCGGCACGGCTTTAACATCCGCCGAGGAATTTTCTAAAGTTTATAAATTGGATGTCGTTATCGTGCCGACCAATCAGCCGATGGTGCGCGTGGATATGCCCGACAGCATTTATCGCACCGAACACGGGAAATTTGTCGCCGTGGCGCGGGAGATAAAAAACCGGCACGACGCGGGCCAGCCGGTGCTGGTGGGAACGGTTTCCATAGAAAAAAATGAACTATTAAGCCAATTTTTGAAAAAAGAAGGCATTCCGCATGAATTGTTGAATGCCAAAAACCACGAGCGGGAAGCGCAGATAATCGCCAAGGCCGGCCGCAAGGGCGGGGTGACGGTGGCGACCAATATGGCGGGCCGCGGCGTGGATATTATTCTTGGTGGAAGACCTGATGAAAATCCTCCCCAGCCCTCCCTAAAGGGAGGGAGCGGCGATGCGGGTTCCCCTCCTTTAGGAGGGGTTAGGCCGACAGGACTCGAAGAGGGAGATTTAAACAATTGGCAAAAAGAACACGACGAAGTTGTCGCGCTCGGCGGTTTGCATATCATCGGCACTGAGCGCCACGAAGCGCGGCGCATCGATGATCAGCTGCGCGGCCGCTCCGGCCGCCAGGGGGACGCCGGCTCTTCGCAATTTTTCGTTTCGCTGGAAGACGACCTGATGCGCATTTTTGCACCCGATAAAATTAAACGGCTGATGGAAGTTATGCAGATTCCGGAAGACCAGCCCATCGAGAATAAAATGATTTCCCGCGCCATCGAGAACGCGCAGGCCAAGATAGAGGGCTTTAATTTCGATACTCGCAAGCATGTTCTGGAATATGACGATGTGATGAATAAGCAGCGCGAAACCATCTATCGCAAGCGGCTGGAAGTTTTGGAATCCGATAGCTTGCGCGATGAGGTTTTGGGAATAATCGATAAAGAAATAACCAAGATCATCGATTTTCACGCGCCAGGCGATTATCGCGAGGATTGGAATCTGGCGGAAATTCAGGAGGGTGTCAAAGCGATCTTTAATCTGCCCAGCGATGCTGAGCAGAAGATGGCCGAAATTAAAAACAAGGAAGAGCTGGAAAAATATTTGTCCGATTCGGCCAGGCAGGCCTACGAGACAAAAGAAAAAGAGGTCAGTGAGGCCAGTATGCGCGAAATCGAGAAAATGTTCTATTTGCGCACCATCGATATGTTCTGGATGGAGCACTTGGACGAAATGGAGCATCTGCGCCATTCTGTAAAACTGCGCGCCTACGGCCAGAAAGACCCGCTGGTGGAATATAAAAACGAAGGCATGCGCCTTTTTCAGCGCCTGCTGGGCGCAATCCAGAGCAGCTTTGTCGGCTCTATTTATAAAGTCGGCATAATGAGCGAGCAGGCGGCTGAAAGGCGAGAAGTTAAAAATATCATTTCTGGCCAGGTTGTGGCCGAGAAAAAAGACGGGGAAGTGGGGCGCAATGATCCTTGCCCTTGTGGGAGCGGCAAGAAATATAAGAAGTGTTGTGGAAAATAAAATAATATTATGATTTATTTTATTACAGGGAATAAAAATAAATTTGAGGAAGTAAAATCTATTTTGCCGGATGTGGAGCAACTGGATATCGATCTGCCGGAAATTCAGGAAATTGACGCAAAGGAAATCATAAAAACAAAATTAACCGAGGCGTTCAATCATGCGGACGGAGAATTCATAGTGGAAGATACTTCGCTGTATTTTGATTGCCTGAAGGGATTGCCCGGGCCATTGATAAAATGGTTTTTACAGACGATAGGAAATGACGGCCTGGCCGAGATTGCCGAGAAATTGGGGAACAACAAGGCGGAGGCGAAAACCATCATCGGCTATGCCAAAAATCGCGAAGAGATCTATTTTTTTGAGGGCGCGATAAAAGGGCGGATAGTTAATCCTAAGGGCGAAACCAATTTCGGTTGGGATCCGATATTTTTGCCCGACGGTTATGAAAAAACTTTCGCGGAGATGAGTCGGGAAGAAAAGAATGAGATAAGCATGAGGAGAAACGCTCTGAACAAATTAAGCGAATTTTTGCGGAGCGGAAAATAATATTAAAATATGAGAGAAATAGAAATAAAAATTAAAATTTCCGACCTGGACGATATCCAAAAAAACTTGAAGAAAAAGGATGCCTTCTTTCCGGCCCCATCAGCCAGCGCGATGTTATATATTCAAAAGGAAACAGCAAGGAAGAATGGCAAAGCTCAAAAGAGGGGGACATTATCATCCGCATGCGTTTTTCAAAAAATATTGCCGAACTCAATCTTAAGCAGCAAAGATCTGGAGAGATGGATAATCTTGAGTATGAAACGGAAATAAATGATCCCGAGGCGATGAATAAAATTCTCACTGCTTTAGGATACACTCCGGCCGTAGAAGCAAAAAAACTGCGGCGGTCAGGGAAGCTTGGAGAATATGCAATTTGCCTTGATGAGGTTGAAAAATTGGGCAATTTCATTGAGATTGAAAAATTAACCGAGAGAGACGCCGATCCGCAAAAGATCAGGAATGAAATTTTTGAGGTTATAGAATCCTTGAGTTTATCCCGGGACGACGAGGAAACAAGAGGTTATGATACGCAGATATATTCTCTTACACATTAATGTTATGAAAGGCAGGATTAATATTAAATTCAGAGCGGAAAATCGCGATATTTTTGAGGTGATAAAGTCGGGGGAGAAGAAAATAGAGACCCGCGCCGCAACGGAGAAATATCGAAAAATACAGACGGGAGATAAAGTTTGTTTGTCGTGCGGGCGGAAAAAATTTATAAAACAAGTCGTTGCGGCGCGGGTTTTTCCGACGATTGCCGCGCTGCTTAAAAAATACCGGCCGAGCCAGATTAATCCGGCGGTTAAGACCGAAACGGAATTGCGGAAAATGTATTATGGCTTCCCGAGCTATCGTGATAAAATAAAAAAGTATGGTTTGATAGCATGGGAATTAAAATAAATTTCTAATATTAATATATATCAATGCCAAACCAGGAATTGCATCGCATCGTTTCCACCGCCATCATCCATAAGAAAGAAAATGGCCCTTCGACGGGCTCAGGGCAAGTTAAATATAAATATCTGATAACCAAGCGCAGTCCGCATAAAAAGGTTTTTCCGAGCAAATGGACCGTGCCGGGCGGCGGGTTGGAAACGGACGACTATGCGACTACGCCGCCGACAACCGACGACGGGCATTGGTATTACGCTTTATATACTTCATTGCGCCGGGAAATCAAGGAAGAGGTTAATTTGGAAGTGGGTTTTATAAAATACTTGCTGGACTTGGCGTTCCTCAGGCCGGATGGCATACCTGTTATCACTTTGAGTTTTTACGCGCCGTATAAATCCGGCGAAGTGAAGCTGGATGAGGATGCGACCGAATTTATTTGGGCAAGCTATGAAGAATGCAAAAAATACGATTTAATAAAAGGCATCTTGGATGAGATAAGGATGGTGGACGAGATTTTGAATGGCAAAAGCGAAGAGGAAGTGAAATTTAATTAAGCTCTTTTTATGGAGGACGATATGAAGGTAGTTTTGACTCTCGGCATAATTTCCCGGCCATCTTTTATCCTTCTGGGCCTTAAGAAAAAAGGGAGGATGGGCGTTGGCAAATGGAATGGCTTTGGCGGGCATGTGGAAGAGTGGGAAACAATCGAAGAATGTCTGGATCGCGAGACCAAGGATGAATCCGGTTTGGTTGTTGAGACGAGAGAGAAGGTTGGTTTTATCGAGTTTAGATTTGCCAATGAGCCGGGAATAGTCAACGAAACACATATCTTTGTGGTTAAGAAGTTTTCCGGCGAGCCGCAAGAGACGGACGAAATGATGAGGCCGGAATGGTTTGATATCAAAGATATTCCGTATCATGAGATGTGGACTATTGACAGGCACTGGCTGCCTTTGGTGTTGGAAGGAAAAAAGATCCGTGGACGGGTTTTGTACAACAATAAAGAGTCCATGAAGATTCTCCATAAAGATCTGCGCGAGGCCAGTGAAATTTAACTTTGGCGGCCGGGCTTATAGTTTGGCCGTTTTTTTATTGACTTTTTAAGTCCCGATGGTTATTATGGAAGGAGATTATTTTTTCATTTTGCTTTAACAATGAATTTCGCGTCAAGATTTTTCTCGGCCATATTCACCAAACAAAAGATGTCGCAAACCGCTTGGACCGTGGTGGCGATTTTTTTATTGGCCGCCATCGCCGGTTTTGCCATCTATCCGCGCGCTTGGGACAGGCCGGTTGATTGGATAAATGCTCAAAAGAACAAGTCGGCGGTTTTAAAGACGCTTCCCAATATCCCGCAGTATTTTAATTTGCCTTTCCGGCTGGGCCTGGACTTGCAGGGCGGCACGCATTTGGTCTATGAGGCGGATTTGAGCAGCATTGATAAAAGCCAATATACCAATTCAATGCAGGGCGTGCGCGATGTCATCGAACGGCGCGTAAACTTATTCGGAGTGGCCGAGCCCTTGGTGCAGGTGGATACCGTGGGAAGCCATTATCGCCTGATAGTGGAGTTGGCGGGCATTAAAGATATCCATCAGGCAATTGCCATGATAGGCGAGACCCCTTTTCTTGATTTCCGCGAGGAAAGAATAGCAGCCGAAACGCAGGCGATACTGGACAGATACAAGGCCTTGCTGCCAGAACAGCAGAAAAATTTTACGGAAGACCCGTATTTCAAGCCCACCGAGCTCACGGGAAAATATCTGGCCAAATCAACCTTGGAATTCAATCAGAATACCAACGAGCCGTTGGTGGGGCTGGAATTCAATGCCGAGGGCGCCAAACTTTTTGCCGATATCACCGGCCGAAATGTCGGCAAAAAAGTAGCCATATATCTGGACGGCTCGCCCATTAGCGTGCCGCGCGTTAACGAAGCCATCACCGGCGGCAAGGCGCAGATCACCGGTAATTTCAAATATGACGAGGCCAAGCAATTGGTCCAGCGCTTAAATGCCGGCGCCTTGCCCGTGCCGATTAAACTCATCAGCCAGCAGAGTATCGGAGCGTCACTGGGCCAACAATCATTGAAGCAAAGTTTGTTTGCCGGCATGATAGGCATTTTGGCCGTGGCGTTGTTTATGATATTCTGGTATCGCTTGCCGGGACTTATGGCGGTGGTGGCGCTGGCCATCTATTCGGCCATCGTTTTACTGATATTCAAATTGATTCCTGTCACTTTGACTTTGGCGGGCATCGCCGGATTCATTCTGTCGGTCGGCATGGCGGTGGACGCCAATATTTTGATATTTGAACGCTTAAAAGAGGAGTTGCGCTGGGGCAAGTCGCTGGGCGGCGCGATCGATGAGGGCTTTAAGCGCGCCTGGACCTCCATCCGCGATTCCAACGCTTCCTCATTGATCACTTGTTTGGTCTTATTCTGGCTCGGCACAAGCATCATTAAGGGATTTGCGCTGACTTTGGCCATCGGCATTGCCGTGAGCATGTTTTCGGCCATATTCGTGACGCGCAATTTCTTGAAATTATTTGTGAGCGAGAAAATGGAAAAGAGATTGTGGTTGTTCGGAATTAAGAGTAATCACCAATAATGCGAATTTAAAATCCTAATAACGCGAATAAAAAATCTTATTAGCATTATTCGTTGACAATTAGCGTTATTAGCGAACACTATGATAAATGTTGTTGGCCGTAGAAAAATATTTTACACTTTTTCCATCCTGCTCATTGGCGCGGGGATTTTCAGCACGCTGTATTGGGGATTTCTCCAATCCGGCCATCTTTTGAGATTCGGCATCGATTTTACCGGCGGCTCGTTCATTGAAATAGAGTTTGCGCAGGCGCGGCCGGAAGCGAAAGCTATCAAGGATGTGTTGTCCGGTTTGGGCCTGGGTGACGCGGCCGTTCAGTCGGCTGGCGATAGGGGAATTATCATCAGGACTAAAGACCTGGATGAGCCCTCTCATCAGCGGGCGTTGCAGGCATTGGCTTCCTTGGGTGCTCTGGAAGAAAAGAAATTTGATTCCATCGGGCCAGTGGTGGGTGAAGAGCTCAAGGGCCGGGCTTATCTATCTATCATCACGGTGTTATTTTTGATAGTTATTTATATCGCTTTTGCCTTCCGCAAAGTTTCCCGTCCAGTGGCCTCCTGGAAATACGGCCTGGCCGCCATCATCGCGCTTTTTCATGATATCTTCATTCCGATCGGCGTTTTTTCCGTCTTGGGGCATTATTTAGGAGTGGAAATTGACTTGTTGTTTGTGACGGGCCTTTTAACGATTCTCGGTTTTTCGGTGCACGACACCATCGTCGTGTTTGACCGCATCCGCGAGAATCTGCGCAAAGGATTGGGCGAAAATTTCAAAGATACCGTCAACATCAGTATCAACCAGACAATGACCCGTTCCATCAATACTTCCTTGACGGTGTTTTTGACGCTTCTGGCCATCTTTATCTTTGGCGGAGAAAGCGTGAAATATTTCTCTTTGCTTTTGATGATCGGCGTGTTTTTCGGAACATATTCTTCGATCTTCGTGGCCAGCTCTTTGCTGGTTACCTGGGAGGATTGGCGGCAAAAGCGCATAGCAAAAAAGATGGGGAAATAGGGTCAACGGTAGAAAAAACATCGCCAAGCAGAGGGCGATGTTTTTTATTTTTTAAGACAGGTTGATATTTTATAGCGGCAGTTGACAGATTTATAGCCCCGTGCTATATTAGACATATCGTAATATTTATACCCGGCCGGGAGAGGCCGGACAATAATGCAGAATATATTAAATTTAGTCAACGAGGCCATACAGATTATCCCCAATAGCCGCACCAAAGAGGTGATTGTGCGGCGTTTTGGGCTGAAAGACGGCAAGCGCCACACCCTGGAGGCAATCGGCAATGACCACGGCATTACCCGTGAGCGCGTGCGCCAAATAGAGGAAGGGGGCCTGGCCACTTTGAAACAGGCCAAAATAATGGATAAATTTCAGCCGGTTTTTAAGACCGTGGAGAACCATATGAAGGAACACGGTGAGCTGAAAAAAGAACACAAACTTTATGATGATTTGACCTATGTTTGCTTTCCGGTCAAAGAAATTGAGCGAATGAAAAAAGAAGGCGATTTGTCCGTTCTCGACAAATGCCATTCGGCTTTCTATTTCATCATGTCGCTGGGCAACAAATTTGAGCGCTTGCCGGAAAGCGACCAGTTTTATTCCGTCTGGACCAGCAGCAAAAACTCCGTCAAAACGGCAAAAAAAACCGTGGATTCTTTGGCTAAGCACATGGAAGGCAAAAAGCAGGTTTTGAGCAAAGAAGAACTTTTGTCCGCGGCCAAGGTCCTGTTCCCGGAGCTTTCTCCCAAGGCCGTCCATTCCTATGTTGACGCTTCCAAAAATATAGAACAAAATCATCTGGGTCATTTTGGCCTGGTTCATTGGCCGGAGATCAGTCCTCGCGGCGTGAAAGACAAGGCCTATATCGTCTTGAAAAACGCCGGCAAACCTCTGCATTTTTCGGAAGTCACGGCGGAAATAAACAAGGTTTTGCCGTCTGGCCGCCAGGCCTATATGCAGACCGTGCACAACGAACTGATAAAAGACAAGCGGTTTGTTCTGGTGGGCCGGGGGCTCTATGCTTTGGCCGAATGGGGATATGAGCCGGGCACCGTGGCGCAAACCATCGTTCAACTTTTGAAAAAAGAGAACCGCCCCTTGTCCAAAGAGGAAATAGTTAAAAATGTTTTGGCCAAACGCCTGGTCAAAGAAAATACGATTTTGATCAACTTGCAGAATCGCAAGATTTTCAGCCGCACGGACAGCGGAACCTATCTTCTGAAAAAATAACTTTTTTGACCGCCTCGCTTGTTGCGAGGCGGTCTGTTTTTTGATATAATTCAAAAAAACGGAGGTCGTCGCGCGTCCCGCAAAAAAAAAGGAGGGCGAAACCAAGTTTTTTAAAAAAATGCAAGAGATCTTTACCGTCTATTTAAACTTTCTGGATTTTTTCTTTAGGGTTGCTTGGATATGGCTGCCGATTTTTTTGGCAGTTATTTTTTTTAAATCATGGATGTATTATATTCAGCGCTGGCAGTGGCGCCAACTGGATTGGATCATGCTTGAGGTTAAACCGCCCAAAGAAGTGGAAAGCTCGCCCAAAAATATGGAACAGATTTTCGCCGGCCTGTGGGGCGTTATCGGCACAGTGGGATATAAATACGAGAAATATATTTTAGGTAAAACGCAGGATTATTTCAGCTTTGAACTGGTTGGCATCAACGGCGAAGCGCATTTTTATTTGCGCACGCTAAGCAAATTTCGTGATCTGGTCGAGGCGCAGATTTATTCGCAATATCCCCAGGCGGAAATCAGGGAAGTTCCGGATTATGTCTGGTCTGTGCCGACGGATGTGCCGAACAAAAATTGGAATTTATGGGGAGCGCGCTTGAAGATGGCCAATGAAGACGCCTATCCCTTGAGAACTTATGTTGAACTTATAGATGTGGCCAAGACCGACCAGCCGTTTTTCGACCCGATGGCCGGCTTAATGGAAGTTTTCGGCAAATTAAAGCAGGGAGAACAGGTCTGGCTGCAAATTCTTTTTCGGCCGATTGACGATGTCTGGCAGAAGAAAGCCAAAGCCATAGCCGACAAATTGCTGGGCAAAAAACCGCCCGAAAAGAAAGAAGGCATTTTCGCCATGGAGGCGCGCACTTGGTATGAGGCCTTTTATGATGCCGCTTACGCTATCATCTTCGGCGATGTCGCTCCGCCGCGCGACAAAAAAGACAACAAAAACGAGCCCTACAGTTTAGCGATGCATCTTTCCCAGGGAGATAAAGATGTTATACAAGGAATTGAACTCAAAGCCAGCAAAAAGGGCTTTGAATCAAAAGTTAATTTTGTTTACATCGGCCGGTCGGATATTTTTACCATGGCCAATGTTTCGGCGACCATGGGTATTATCGCCCAGACCGCCAATTTGAATATGAATAGTTTAAGGCCTGATCCCGCAACGATCACCAAGGCCAATTATCTTTTTGCCAAGGGCCGCAAGGCCTATAAGCAGCGGGTTTTGATGCGAATGATGCGCGCCCGTTCGTTTTGGGAAAATGGATATATTATGAATATTGAAGAGCTGGCCACGCTGTTTCACTTCCCGACTATTGGCGTGCGCAGCCCGATGACGCCGTATCTGGAAGTTAAAAAAGGCGGCCCGCCCGTGGACTTACCCATGAAATAGAAATCGCTCGGATTTGCTTCCTGAAATCGTGAAATTAGTTCGTTCTCTTTTGCCCGGGCAAAAGAGAACCAGAAAAACCGCCGCGCGACGATAAAACCTTAACAAAATCGGATTCGCTCGTCTAAATTTACTATCCTCAACGCCCCGACCTGACGGTCGGGGCCCCACCACAACACGCAAATTTTACGCCTTGCTCATCTCGATTTTGTTCTAAAGTTTTTCGTATGCGCGGAGAGAATTCAACAGTCAAATCTTATAATATTATATGGCAGAAGAATATATCACAACTATCGGCGAGACCGATTTTCGCAGCCAAAAGCGCAAGTTCGGCATAAAAAACGGCGACAGGCAGCGCCATGTTTATATCGTGGGAAAAACCGGTACAGGTAAAACAACATTGCTGGAAAATATGGCCAAGCAGGATATTCAGGCGGGCAAGGGCCTGGCGATCGTGGACCCGCATGGCGATTTTGCCGAAAAGATGATAGATTTCGTGCCGTCCAACCGTGTTAACGATGTCATCTATTTCAATCCCGCGGATATGGATTTCCCCATCGCTTTTAATGTTATGGAACAAGTTGATTCCGAACACCGTCATTTGGTGGCTTCAGGGCTCATCGGCGTGTTCAAGAAGATTTGGGCCGAGAGTTGGGGGCCGCGCTTGGAATATGTTTTGCGAAACGCGGTTTTGGCGCTGCTGGAATATCCGGGCGCCACGCTTCTTGGCATCATGCGGCTGCTCGTGGACAAAGAATACCGGGCCAAGGTGATGGATAAAGTTAAAGATCCGGTGGTCAAAAGTTTTTGGGTGGATGAATTTTCAAAATATAAGGGTAATTTTGAAGTGGAGGCCATTTCTCCCATCCAAAACAAAGTCGGGCAATTTTTAACGAATCCCCTGATTCGCAATATTGTGGGCCAGACCAAATCCACCATTGATCCGCGAAAAGTGATGGACGAAGGAAAAGTTCTGATACTGAATTTATCCAAAGGCCAGGTCGGCGAGGACGCTTCGGCGCTGCTTGGCGCCATGATGATAACCAAGATTCAGCTGGCTGCCATGTCGCGGGTCAATGTTCCGGAAAATGAAAGAAAAGATTTTTATCTGTATGTGGACGAATTCCAAAATTTTGCCACAGACAGCTTCGCCAATATTTTATCCGAGGCCAGAAAGTATCATTTGAATCTTGTTTTAGCGCACCAATACATCGGGCAGCTGGCTACAGACACCAGCACCAGGGTGCGCGACGCGGTTTTTGGCAATGTGGGCACGATAATAGTTTTTCGCGTGGGGGCGGAGGACGCAGAGTTTTTGGAAAAAGAATTTTCGCCGGAATTTGTCGCTGACGACCTGGTTGGCTTGGGGTTTGCCCAGGTTTATTTAAAATTAATGATAAATGGTTTTTCCTCGCGGCCGTTTTCAGCCACGACTCTGGCGCCGATAGAGCGCACGGAAAAAAGCCACCGGGAAAAGATAATCAAAGTTTCCCGCGAGCGCTACGGGGGCTTATCGCGCAAAGAAGTGGAAGAGAAGATTGCGCGTTGGAGCGGATTTGTGGAAGAAGAAAGCGAAGAAGGCGAAAAAAGATATTCTTTGCCTCAGACGCAGGGCCGCGCTTCGGAAAGGCCGCAACTGGCCAAACAACCGGTTAGCTCCCTTCGCCA
The DNA here is from genome assembly GCA_028688325.1 of Candidatus Portnoyibacteriota bacterium. GTDB lineage: Bacteria > Patescibacteriota > Minisyncoccia > Portnoybacterales > GWB1-42-6 > UBA8475. The sequence continues at coordinate 83,450 of JAQTYI010000002.1, read as the reverse complement.
GGCAGGCCGCATTGCTGGCGTTGCGGGTGGGCCGATATATGTTGACAAATGTTTCGAATGCGGCAAGCGAGTGGAATTGAATTTTAAGCCCGACGGCGTAAGGCCTGTTTATTGCAAGGACTGCTTAATAAAAGTCCGCAGTCAGGCGCCAAATCCCGGCGCGCCTAAGGTTGACGGGTTGAAGAAAAATATTAGCCAAAGCGCACCTCAGCGCTTTGGCGAGAGCCAAAGTTTTAACGAAAGAGTGAGAAATGAGAGCGGACCGGTCATAAAAGAAACCGGCCCGACCATCTCTCTGAGCGAGGCGACCGGCCGCAAGATGCCCGAGTTTGCCCCTCGCGTCGAGCCAGCCAGGTTTGCGATCAAAAAACCGCGGACCGGCCCGAATCTGTCGGAATTGCGCAGCGCGCTGAATGAAGTGGTGGGCCCGGCCGCGCCAGGCGCTGCGCCTCGTGGCGAAAAGCTCTACGGGGACGATAAATTTTACGGGGTTGCCAGATCCGCGGAAAAAATGCCGGAACAAAAAAATCAGCCGGCGAGTCAGGGTGATATGAAAGACCTGAAGCCGGGGGAAACGGCGGAACTGTGAATCAGCAAACAGAAAACAGATAACAGTAAACAAAAATAATAAAGATATTTTATAAAAAAACACCTCGCATCTGCAAGGTGTTTTTTGTTGACTGTTAACTGTTAGCTGAACTATTTGTTCACTCTTCCGGAGTATTCGCCCGTTTGGGTGTTAACCTCGATAATGTCGCCTTCTTCAACAAAGAGAGGCGCATTGATCATGGCGCCGGTCTCGATTTTCACGGCCTTGTTGCCGCCCTGGGCAGTGTTGCCTTTAATGGACGGGGGAGCTTCAATGACCTTAAACTGCATTTTTATGGGCAGCTCGACATTGATGAGCTTATCTTCGAATTTCACGACCTCAACTTCCGAATTGGGTTTGAAAAATTTTGCCTTGTCGCCGATGGCTTCTTGGGAAAGCTCAAAGCGCGCCGAGGGATTATCCATCTCGCAGAAAACGAATTTGTCGCGGTGGGCGTATAAAAATTTAACTTTTTTATAATCTATCTCCGCTTCCTGGAAGCTGTCGGTGTGCTGGAAATTGCGGTTAAGTACCTTGCCGGTGAGCATATTTTTGATCTTGGTCTGGGCGACCGGCTTTCTTTGCTGCATGCGCATAAAGCCGAATTCCAGGACTTCATAGGGTTCGCCGTCCATCACGAAAAAAACACCCGGTTTGAGTTCGTTGTAGTTGATCATAGCATCCAAATAGCGCAAAGTCCTTCGCCCCGCTCAGGACATTATCCGAAAGCGCCCATCCGAATTCCATTAGGAGCATTCGGATGTGACTCGTAGATTCGGATTGCTTTAATTAAATTTAAAAATGCCGTCTAAGCATCTGGTTTCTTTATACTACAATTTTTTTAATTTGCCAAGAGGGGATTTATGCGCTAAAACTATTCTATGCCAGATAGTGAAAATTCGGCAGTTTAGCCGATTTATCGTTGGCTGGCAAAATTTGATAAAATTATAGAGTTCGGCAGGTCAAGGTAATTGAGGCGGATTTTATACACAGCCGAATTTCTACTATCTGGTATGCAAAAAAATGAAGGAAAAATGGCATCGGCGGGCTTATCTCCTCGATTACGCTCCGGGAAAGCCGGAGGCGCCGGCAAGCGTGTCTTTGTCGGCTTATCCGGGGGAGTTGATTCTTCGGTGGCCGCGGCTTTGCTTAAAGAGCAGGGCTATGATGTGGCCGGGGTTTTTATGCGTTTCTGGAAACCGCGGATAGACGCGGATCTTGAGGACGCGGATCTACGCGGATCGGAAAATGCTTGCTGCTCCGCGGAAAGCGAAGCGGCCGCGCGGCTGGTGGCCGGAAAATTGGGCATCCCCTTTTACATTTTTGATTTTTCCAAAGAATTCAAGCGCGAGGTCGTGGACTATTTTCTGGCCGAGCTTCGCGCGGGCAGAACGCCCAATCCCTGCGTGGTCTGCAATCCCCGGATAAAATTCGGGCTGTTTTTGGCGCGCGCCAAAAAACTGGGCGCGGATTATATCGCTACGGGCCATTATGCGCAAATAAAATCTATGAGTGTCATTCTGAGTGAAGCGAAGAATCTTCGCCGAATGTCGGCCCGCATGCGCGGGAGATCCTTCGCTATCGCTCAGGATGACAGCTTAGGGTATAAACTTTTCACCGCCAAAGACAAACAGAAGGATCAGTCGTATTTTTTGCACCTTTTAAACCAAGGTCAAATTAGCCGGGTGCTTTTTCCGCTTGGCGGATATACCAAAGAAGAAGTTTACGGGCTGGCCAAAAAATGGCAGCTGCCTCATCAGGCGCATCAGTCATTCGATATCTGTTTTGCGGGGGACTACAATGCTTTTTTAAAAAAGCACTTGAAATTGAAGCCAGGGAAAATTATTTTTGCATCTGTCATTCCCGCCCCGCATCAAGTGCGGGATAAACTGGAGGCGGGAATCCAGGGGCCTGGATCCCGGGTCAAGCCCGGGATGACAAAAGAGTCAATCTTGGGGCAGCATGCCGGTTTGCCGCTTTTTACCATCGGCCAGCGGGCAAGCATTGGCGGGCCGGGCCCTTTTTATGTCGTTAAAAAAGACCCGAAGAAAAATATTTTATATGTGAGCAGTAATAAAAAAGATCTATTGCAGAAAGAAATGTTCGTCGGCGATATCAACTGGGTGAGCGGCAATTCGCCGAAATTACCTTTGAGCTGCAAGGTTAAGATAAGATATCAGGGCAAAGGGGCGCGGGCCGCTATCCGGCTGCGGTCGGGGCACAAGTCGTTTGTGGTTTTTGCCAAGCCCCAGCGGGCTGTAACGCCCGGGCAAAGCGCGGTATTATATAAAGGAGGAGAGGTTTTGGGAGGAGGAATTATTCTGTAAATAAAAAGGGCTCCTTTTCAGGGGAGCCCTTGAATTTGTCCCGCCTCGCGATTCAATGTTTATTGCTTGGACAAAGCCAGGCATCATGAATGGGGATTAGGGACGGCATCGCGGATAAGCGATGTCCATTTTTTGCCGCGCGGAAGGCGGACAAGGAACGATATTCGGTTTTTTGCCTTGTAAATAGTCCGGGGAATTTCCCAGCCCCCACTTTGCCTTAGAAGATTGTTCTAACTGGCAAAATAATGCGGGCAAAATGGGGGCCAAAGTTCGGCTCGTAGAAACATAATAGTCCCTCCCTTTGGTTGTGGCCATCCGGGCCGGTTGCCTCAAATTCGCTTTTCCCGATACGATTTTTACGGATATCAGGCCAAAGCGAGAGTTATACTGAGGACCGAAACAAGCAAATAAGCATTCTCCTTTCTGGGATTGCTCCCGAATTGAAAGAACACGATGAATTATTTATAATTTAGCACAAGTTATTTTTGAAGTCAAGAGCTTTATTTATTTTAAAACGACAATCGCCGTATTTACTAAACGAATTTGAATTGTTAAGATTAAACGAGAATGACCGCAAAAGAATTGAGGCAAAAATATCTGGAATTTTTCAAGACAAAGGGCCATACGACAATCCCCTCGGCTTCTTTGATTCCCGAAAACGACCCGACCGTGCTTTTTACTACCGCGGGCATGCATCCGCTGGTGCCCTATCTTATGGGCGAAAAGCATCCGGCCAGTTCGCGGCTTTGTGATGCACAAAAATGTATTCGCACTTCTGATATTGATGATGTTGGTGATAACCGTCATCTGACCTTTTTTGAGATGCTTGGTAACTGGTCGCTGGGCGATTATTTTAAGAAAGAGGCGATTGAGTGGAGCTGGGAATTTTTGACTAGCAAGGAATGGCTGGGAATGGACCCGCAGCGGCTGTATGTTACGGTTTTTATGGGTGATGAAAATAGCGAACAGGATACGGAAGCAATTGAAGTTTGGAAAAAAGTTTTTGCTTCTGCTGGGATTGAGGCAGAAGTTTGCTCATACAATACAAAAATTGCCGGTAATAAAAATTACCGAATTTTTCCAATGCCTACTAAAGATAACTGGTGGGGGCCGGCCGGGCAAACCGGGCCGTGCGGTCCGGCCACGGAAATGTTTTATGATACCGAGTCGCAACTTGGCATTTTACAAAAAACTTTTGACGAAGAAATTAATGATTTTCGAGTGATGGAAGTTTGGAATGATGTTTTTATGGAATTCAATAAAATCACGGCGGGCAAGTTTGAAAAATTAAAGCAAAAGAATGTGGACACAGGGATGGGATTGGAGCGGACGGCATCCGTGTTAAATGGTAAAAGAGACGCTTTTGATAACGAACTCTTTTGGCCGCTGATAGGAAAGATAGAGGAATTGTCGGGGAAAAAATACGGTATAATCTCGTCCCAGCCCTCTCCTTTAAGAAGAGGGGAAATTAACCCCCCAACCCCCCTTTTGCATAAGGGGGGAGAAAAACCTGTATCTCCCCCCCTTTTAAAGGGGGGCGCAGGGGGGTTAGATTTACAAAAGGAGAGAGAAGATATAACGCGCGCGATGCGCATTATCGCCGACCATATCAAGGCCGCCGCTTTCATTCTGGGCGATGAAAAAAGGATCACGCCTTCCAATGTCGGCGCGGGTTATGTTTTGCGCCGGCTCATTCGCCGCGCGGTGCGCAACGCTTTTTCTCTGGGCATCAAAGAAAATTTTTCTTTTGAACTCGCAGGCGAAGTTGTCAGAATATATAAAGATACTTATCCGGAATTGGAAAAGAATAAGGAATTCATCATCCATCAGTTAGTCAAGGAAGAAAATAAATTCAAAGAAACGCTGGAGCAGGGATTGAAAGAATTAAATAAGATGCTTCTTATTGGTAGTACTCAGAAGATATCTTTGGGCGCAGAAATAAAAGAATTTAATAGAGTAGATGCAAAAAAAGCGTTTTTTATATATCAGACATACGGGTTTCCTCTGGAAATGATACAAGAAGAATTAGCAGGTAGGGCATTACTTGTAAATGAAAAAGAGTTCAAGAAAGAGTTTGAGGAAGAATTTAAAAAACACCAGGAACTTTCCCGCGCCGCTTCGGCCGGGATGTTCAAGGGCGGGCTGGCGGATGCCAGCGAGGCGACGGTGAAATACCACACGGCCGCGCATTTGATGCTGGCGGCGTTGAAAAAGGTCTTGGGCGAGCAAGTGTCGCAAAAGGGCTCCAACATCACACCCGAGCGCTTGCGCTTTGATTTTTCCTACGGCCAGAAAATGACGCCCGAGCAGATCAAGCAAGTCGAAGATATCGTTAATGAGCAGATAAAAAATGATTTGCCGGTGGTTTGCGAAGAGATGGATTTGGAGAAAGCGAAAGAGTCCGGGGCAACAGGCGTATTTGACGCCAAATACGGAAACAAGGTGAAAGTTTATACAATAGAAAACCCTTCGACTCCCCCGCAAATGCGGGGTCGCTCAGGGGATAAAGATTTATCGCCTGAGCTTGTCGAAGGCGCATTCAGCCGCGAAATTTGCGGCGGGCCGCACGCCGAGCGCACTGGAGCGCTGGGTAAATTTAAGATCGTAAAGGAAGAAGCATCATCTGCCGGTGTGCGCAGGATTAAGGCGATATTGGAATAATAATTGCTCGGACTTGCTTTCTGAAAACATAAAATTTCCCCAGCGTGGAAATTTTATTCGCCAGCTTTGCTCGCTCTCTCCGCCCAAGGCGGAGAACCGTGCCCGCTCGCAAAACTGAGCGTTTCAGAAAAGCAAATCCTCGCTCCCGGTCTAATTAAAATTTTTTGCTCCGCTCATAATTTTACGCGGTGGATATGCATATTTGTGATTAAAGGAATTTTTGCTATACTTATATAAACATTAACCATTTAAGCGAGGGAAAATGGCTAAAGTCATAAATTTAAAAACGAAGGATGATATAACCTCTGTCGTGGAGCGTCTTTGGGAGACAGCCGAAGAAGAGGTTTTTTTAGTCGCGGCAAAAGATTCCGCCGTTCTGAAAAACATCATTGCGATGAAGCTTTTGAAGCGCGAGGCGGAGCGCCTGAACAAGGAAGTTATACTGATAACTAAAGACAGCGTTGCCAGGGAAATGGCCAAACGCGTGGGAATCGCTTCGCGGGTGGCCTTGCCTAAAAATAAGAAACTCGAAGAAGACGAGGAGGTTTTTCATGACATATCACAGGGAAAATACGAGTCGATGCTGGAAGATGAGGTTAAGGCCAAGCGCGAAAGCGTTTCCGGCCCGCGCCAATTCAGCGATATCCGACCCAATAAAGCGGTCGTTGAAAGACACTCAATAGAAATAGAAGAGAAAGACGAAAAGATCTCGTTGCCAGTGAAGAGAGAAGCGGACAATTCATCTGAGCTTGATGAGCTGATAAACGAAAGAGCGCTCGGAGATTCTTTTGTTGAGGAAGAAGAGCGCGGCGGCTCGGAAGAGAATGACCAGAAAGAAGAAAAAATAAAAAATTTTTTCGACCGGCCGGAAGACGGCGAGGAAACCAAAGAAGGCGAAAATGAAGAAGAATTTCCGATTCACGGCCTGGCCAAAGGAGAGCGGTCCGGCAGAGAAAAAAAACCATTTTTTGGCCACTTGCTGCCTTTTAACCTGAAGAAACTCGGAGAATTGTTAAAAATTGAAAAGGTGAGACCGGAAAAGCCGAGCAGAAAACCTATCGTGCCGTTTTTTTCCGGCAAGTTTTTGGGCATGTTTGCCGGCGCGGCGTTGGTCGTTGCTTTGCTGGCTTTATATTTCATTCTGCCCAAAGCCGAAATTTCGATTCAACCCAAAACAGAAGCCGTTAATCAAGACCTGGCAGTTACGGCGGACAAGGGCGTCGGCAAAATCGATTTTATGCAAAATAAGATTCCGGCGCAATTCGTAAAATTAGACAAGCGTCAATCGCAGGAGTTTAGCGCCACCGGACAGCGCCAGGTCAATGATAAAGCCAAGGGCATCATTACCATATATAACGAGTTCAGCTCCGGTGCGCAGGCGCTGGTGGAAAAAACCCGCTTTGCTTCCGTCGATGGCAAAATATTCCGTTTGATAAAATCAATAACCGTGCCCGGCGCGAAAATCCAAGAAGGGAAAATCGTGGCCTCATCCATTGACGCGGAAGTGGAGGCGGACCAGCCGGGCGGCGATTATAATATTCCGGCCGGCCGCTTTACCATTCCGGGCTTTCAGGGTACCCCAAAATATGTCGCTTTCTATGCCCAGTCGAAATCAGCTATGAGCGGCGGCGCCTCCGGTCTGATGAAAATCGTAACGCAGGACGATTACGATAAAGCAAAAAGTGAAATTTGGCAAAAGCTCCAGCCCTCATTGGACAGCGACTTTAAAAACCAACTGCCGGCCGGCTTGAAGATAATAGATGGCGCCATGAACGAAGAGATAAGCAGCGTTGAAAGCGATGCGGCCGTCGGCTCTCCCGCGGAAAAGTTCACTTTGACGGTCAAGGGCACGGCAACGGCCGTTCTTTTCGACGAAAAAGATATATTGGAAATAATCAAGAAAAAATTGGCCGGCAAACTGGGCGGCGACAAAGACCTTTTACTGCCGGCGGAACAGATCGGCTATAAATTTTCTTCCGTTGATTTTTCCCGCGGCCAAATGGTTATGAGGGTCAAAGCGGCGGGGAATTTGGTTTGGAAAATAAACAGCGAAAATTTGAAACGGGAGATTGTCGGCCAGAACGAAAAAGCCATCAGGGATATTTTCTCCAAGCACTCCGAGGTTAGCGGCGCCAGGGTGGTTTTTTGGCCGTTCTGGGTAAAAAGCACGCCCAGTAATCTGGATAAGGTTATAATCATAGTTAAATGACGGACGGCACTTGACTATTTAATAAAGAGAGTATAGTATATAAGAGCTTACAATTTGAGGGAGTCATATATAAAAATTAGTGTCAGAAAAAGATAAAGTAATTAAAAAAGGCGGACGAGTCATAGAAGCGTTGCCCAGCGCCACCTTCAGAGTGAAGATGGACGATGGCAGCGAAGTTCTAGCGCATCTGTCGGGGCGCATGAGGATGAACCACATCCGGGTTTTGTTGGGCGATAAGGTGGTTCTGGAGATGAGTCCGTATGACGATACAAAAGGCAGGATTACTCTCAGGGAGAAGTAATATCAATAGCCGTGCTAAGCAAACCGTTCTCCTTCAGTGGGGAAGATTTCGTGGATGCAAAGCGAAATTCAGGCGCGTTTAGCGGGTTTTTTGTTGGAAAAATAATATCATGAAAGTAAGGGCATCAGTTAAAAAATTCTGTCAGAAATGCAAAATTGTCCGCCGCAAAGGGCGCGTGCGGGTGATTTGCGATATTAAAAAGCACAAACAACGCCAAGGGTAAATAGCGCTCGGCGTCTGCTTGGAAAAACCGCAGTCAGCCCTATTGTGATAGCATAATGTATAACCCCGGCTGCTGCTTGGCGCTCGCCGCGCAATATGTATAAAATAAGCATAAATTGATAAAAGACGCGACTGCGCGACATTTTTCTCAGCAGACGCCTCGCTAAAATATAAAACAAATATCATGCCTCGTATCGCCGGAGTAAACATTCCAGACAACAAAAGAATCGAAATCGCCTTAACCTATGTATTCGGCATCGGGCGGACTTCGAGCAATAAAATTTTATCACAGGCGAAAGTTGATCCGAATATCCGGGCGAATAAATTAACCGCCGAAGAGATAAACCGCTTGAGAGATATCATTGAAAAGGGCTTGCGGGTGGAAGGCGAATTGAGGCGCGAAAGGATGATGAATATCAAGCGGTTAAGGGACATTGGCTCGTATCGGGGCGGGCGGCATGCCAAAGGTTTGCCAGTTCGCGGCCAGCGCACAAAAACCAATACCCGGACCGTGCGCGGAAATGTGCGCAAAACCATGGGTTCGGGACGGCGCGCGGCGGAAAAAACATAGGAATCGCTCGGCGTCCGCTTCGAAAAACCGCAGTCAGCCCTATTGTGATAGCATAATGTAAAACCCCGGCTGCTGCTTGGCGCTCGCCGCGCAATGATGGTTTAAATAAAAAGATTTAGCAGCGCGACTGCGCGACATTTTTCTCAGCGGACGCCTCGCTAAAGCATAAATACTATGGGTAAGAAGAAAATACAAAGCCAGAGCGAAACAGAACTGTTGAAAGAAACGGATCAGTTAGAGTCGATCCAGAAGAAAGCAGCTTCGGCCGCCGCCCAAAAATCCAAACGAGTGGACAAGGGCCGGGTTTATGTTCAGGCGACTTATAACAACACCATCATCACCATCGCTGATGCCAGAGGGGCGGTCATCGCCTGGGCCAGCGCGGGCTCTTTGGGTTTTAAGGGTCCCAGGAAAGCGACCCCGTATGCGGCTTCCAAAACCGTGGAAACATTGATGGAAAAAATCAAAAAAGCCGGGCTTCGAGATGTGGATGTTTTCGTCAAGGGAGTGGGCAGCGGACGCGAGTCGGCTGTTCGGGCTTTGGCTGCTCAGGGTTTGAATATTTTCACTATTAAAGATGTCACACCGGTGCCTCATAACGGCTGCCGTCCAAGAAAAGTGAGACGCGTATAAAATTTTATGGCAAACAGAATCGACCCAAAATGCAAACAGTGCCGGCGCGCCGGAGAAAAACTCTTTTTGAAGGGAGAGCGTTGCTTTTCGCCCAAATGCGCCGTTGCAAAACGCCCCTATGCTCCGGGAGCCAAGGGCAGCGGGAAAAATACCCGCCGCGGCGGTCTTTCCGAGTTCGGGCGGCAATTGATGCAAAAACAAAAAGTCAAGAAGATCTACGGTGTTTTTGAAAAACAGCTCAAAAAATATTTTAAGGAAGCGCAAGCGCAAAAAGGCGACGCGCGCGAAAATTTGATCCGTAAATTTGAAATGCGCCTGGATAATGTTATGTTCCGTCTGGGTTGGGCCAAATCGCGAGCCGCGGCCAGGCAGCTGGTCAACCATGGTCATGTGGCGATCAACGGCAAACGAGTTTCCATCCCGTCGTATCAGGTCAGAAAAGGCGAAAGTATTTCGCTAACGGAAAAAACGATGAAATCCAAGCTCACCGAGAACTTGCTGGCTTCTTTGAAAAAATATGAAGCGCCGACTTGGTTGGCGCAGGAGCAAAATAAATTGGAAGCTAAAGTTCTGGCCGCGCCGACGGCAGATGAACTGGGAGATGTTTCTTCCATCGGCTTAATCGTTGAATATTATTCCAGGTAATAATTTTATGGTTCAGGATTTCGGGCCGATCATATAAATCAATGATTGGCAAGGGGGACTGATCTATATGTCTATGAAAATAAATCTTCCGCAAAAACCGAAGATAGTTAAAAACGAAGGCAACAGGACTATTTTTGAAATTGAAGGTTTATACCCCGGTTACGGCGTGACTTTGGGCAATGCCCTGAGGCGCGTTTTACTGTCTTCGCTGCCCGGCGCGGCCGTGGTGGCTGTGAAGATTAAGGGCGTGCATCATGAATTTTCAACCATTCCTCATGTGGCCGAGGATGTTATTGAAATAATTTTGAATTTGCGCCAGGTGCGCTTTAAAAAGCACATAGAGGAGTCGGTGATGCTAACTTTGTCGGTAAAAGGCGAAAAAGATGTTACGGCCGCGGACATTAAAACAAGCGCCGACATAGAGATTATAAACAAAGAAGCGCCAATCGCCTCGTTAACCGACAAAAAAGCGGAGCTGGAAATTGAAATTGAAGTGGCTTCGGGACTGGGCTTTGTGCCGGTGGAGTCAAGAAAAAAAGACAAGCAGGATATCGGCATGATCGCCGTAGACGCGCTTTTTTCTCCGATTAGAAAAGTCAATTTTGAAGTGGAAAATATGCGCGTCGGCGACAGGACAGATTATAATAAATTGCGTTTTGACATCGAGACCGACGGCAGTACTTCCGCGGAAGAGGCCTTTGCCAAGACCTGCGAAATTTTAGTGGAGCAATTTTCAGCTTTGGCAGGAAGAGAACAAGCGGAAGAAGAGGCCGGCGGCGGATTAAAAGAAGACGCGGACGGCAAAGAAGACGCGGCTAAGATAAAAACAGAGGACTTAAAATTATCAACCAGGACCATAAGCTCTTTAACGGACGGCGGAATCAAAACCGTCGGCGGGCTGATAAAAAAGAGCGAAGCGTCTTTGCGGGAACTTGATGGCATGGGAGACAAAGGGATAGCGGAAATAAAGAAAGCTTTGAAAAAATTGGGGTTGACATTGAAAGAATAAAAACCGCGAAACTGCGCGGAACTTAATTTCAGCGTATTTCTGCGTATAGTTCCGCACGGTTCAGCGAAGACGAGTTAATAGAATAAGGTTAATTTTTGCGGAAAAACGCGGAAAACATAATTATGCGAAAATTCGGAAGAACAAAAGATCAGCGCCGGGCGTTTCTGAAATCGTTGGCGGCGAACCTGATCCTGAAAGAAAAGATCAAGACCACCGAGGCCCGGGCCAAGGAAGTGCGTTCTTTGGTTGAGCGATTAATAAGCTACGGCAAGAAAAACACCCTGGCGTCAAAGCGCGCCATTGCGGCTGTTTTGCCTTCGACTGCGGCTAAGAAGGTTTATAAAGAAATTGCGCCTCGCTTTGCTCAAAGACAGGGCGGCTATACCCGCGTTACCAAGCTTGGCCGGCGCCTGAGCGACAGCGCCAAAATGGCTTTCATTGAAATTTTGAAATAAAAATCGTTCGGCGTAGGCGCTGAGAAAAACCGCAGTCAGCCAAAAGGCATAATAGAGAGTTCAAATTCGGCTGCTGCTTGGCGCTCGCCGCGCAATAAACACAGAATAAGCATAAATTGATTAACGGTGCGGCTGCGCGACATTTTCTCAGCAGACGCCTCGCTTAAGAGTAAAAATATGGAAAGAAAAGAGCATACAATTGATGCTAAGGGAAAAATCCTTGGCCGGTTGGCCGTTGAGGCGGCGGTTTTACTGCGCAGCAAGAATACCGCTAATTTTCTGCCCAGGATAACTCCGGAAAATATCGTGAAAGTTTATAACACCGACCTTTTAAAATTCACCGGCAAAAAATTGAAACAGAAAATGTATAGGCATCACTCCGGCTATCCGGGCGGGCTTAAAGAGATAGCCCTGGAAAAGCTTATGACCAAGGATTCTCGGGAAGTGTTGAAGCTCGCGGTTTATGGCATGCTGCCGAAAAACCGCACGCGCGACAAAATCATTAATAATCTGAAACTTTTTAAGAAAGAAGCAAAATAGTTTTAAAACCGCAAAACAGATAATATGGTAAAAGAAAAAGAAACAAAACCGAAGAAACCGGCAGCAAGGAAGCCGGCGGTCAAAAAGCCGATTAAGCCCCGAAAAGAGGAAATTTTGGAGTTGCCGATGGAAGAAATCAAAAATATTCCAACTGCTGTTGTCGAGGATAGGGAATTGACCGAAGCCGATTTTGAGCCCAAAGACAAAAAGAACAAGCGTTACTACGAAGCTGTCGGCCGGAGAAAGACCGCCATCGCTCGCGTGCGCCTTTTGACCATCAAGCCCTTTGAAGGCGATGAGGGCAGAATAACCGTAAACGGCAAGCCGTACCGGCAATATTTTACGACCATGGAATTGTGCCAGATAGCCGAGGCATCGCTGCGCCGGTTAAAATCCCTGAACAGGTTCGAGATAGTGGCCAAGATAAAAGGCGGGGGCGCTCACGCCCAGGCCGAGGCCCTGCGTCATGGCATCGCCCGCGTGCTGGTTGATTTCAATATTGATTTTCGCAAGAAACTGAAAAAAGTCGGCTACTTAAAACGCGACCCGCGAGCCAAGGAAAGAAAGAAATACGGCCTGAAAAAAGCCCGCCGCGCTCCGCAGTGGGCAAAGCGGTAATCCGTTTTGACCGATGCGGCAGAAGGGGCGACGGGGAAACTGGGTGTTTCCCCGCGGTGGAAATATTAAAACCGCAAGGTTTTAAGGAGCGAAGCGACCGCAGTGGGCAAAGCGGTAAAGTAGCTTATGGCAAATGGCTTATAGCTAATTGCAATATAAAAATCCCGCTCGCCTAACGCGAAACGGGATTTTTGGTTTCCCGAGTTATTTGCCGGGGCTGCTATAATTCCAATTTCACCCGGAAAAGCTCGTTCTTGGATAAATAATAAAAAGATGAATTTGATCCGTCAAAATAAATTTGGGAATTGGGCGCGGAGACGAAATCAACGCTGTTGCGGCTGTCGCGGCCGTCAAGCTCAATAATTTTTATCTGGTCGCTCGCGACAAAAGCGATATGTTCGTTGTCGGGGTAAAAAACGGCCTGCAAAATTGTCTGGCCGGAGCGGGTGATAAGTTCTTCCTCGCCTGTTTTTTTATAGGGCTGGATCAGGATATCCTCGATGTATAAAATCCTTATCTCGTTGGTTTTTCTTATCAGTATTTTTTTGTCGTCGCCGGAGAATAACGCGTCTTTGACCCGGTCCGCGGCTTGCTCAAATATGCCGGTATTTTTATTTAGCAAATATAGAACGCCTTTGCCGTCCAGCGCCAGAAAACGGCCATTGGAGCTGTTGATTATCTTGTAATTTTCTTTGGGCAGCGGCTCCTTAGAAAGCTGTTCTTTGATAAATCCGCCCAGGTCCTGGCGGTATAAGATGAAATTGGCGTTGCTGACATAGAAGATATCGTTGCCCTTGTTTAGCCAGCCGGCGGTGCTTGTTGCAATCTTTTTGGCTCTTAACTGGTTCTGCTTTTCTTCGGGCGAAGCCAAAAAATCGGTGATGGTGGAAGTGGTGTTGGCGATTTTTTCCGGTTGAATATTTTGCGGGAACAATATTATATTTCGCGCTTCGGCCACCAAGCTCGGCTCGATCGCCAGGTTTTTATGCCAGGGGAAAAAACCATTTTTGCTTATGGTTATGTCGTAAGTTTTTGGAGCCAGGCGGGATATCAGCCGCGGAGTAGTTTTTTGGTTCTGGCCGTTGATGAAAATATCGGCGGCATCAGGCAGCGATTTAAAATAAAAACCGCCGCTTTGCGCCAAAGTTTTTGTTTGCCAATCGAAAGAATAACCCATGGCGTAAAAAATAGTGGGCGGGGTGGCGATGAGAAAAAGAAGCACGAGGCAATAAAAAATCTAACGGCGAATTTTACGGGTCATATATTAAATCCACTATACTACAACTTAAGTCCGATATCCAGTAAAACTTGTCAGATGGGGCGTTTTAATTTAAGATGAAAGCGACTCGGCGTCCGCTTCGAAAAACCGCAGTCAGCCATGTCGCGATAGCATAATGTACAACCCCGGCTGCTGCTTGGCGCTCGCCGCGCAATGATGGTTTAAATAAAAAGATTTAGCAGCGCGGCTGCGCGACATTTTTCTCAGCGGACGCCTCGCTAAAGCATAAATTCATGGAGTCGAAATTCGTCATAAATGGCCAAAAACCGCTTAGCGGAACCATTAAGGTCAAGGGCGCAAAAAATGCCGCGCTTAAGGTTTTTCCGCTGGCCTTAATGATGGATGAGCCGATAAAAATGATCAATGTGCCGGACATCGAAGATTGCCACCGGGCGCAGGAAATGCTGGTTGCTTTGGGCCATGAGGTAAAAGATCTGGGCGGCAGCGTGATGCAAATTCAGCGAAAAAGCAAGGTTTGCGTTAATCTGCCGGCGGACCTCGTCAATAAATTCCGCGCGGCGGTCATGTTTGTCGGGCCGCTTCTGGCCACTTGCGGCGAGGTTTATTTTCCTCATCCAGGCGGCTGTGTTATCGGCGCGACGCGCCCCATCGATATGTTTTTGGACGGGTTCGCCAAAATGGGCGCCAAGGCGGAAATTTTAGAAAACAGTTATCGCCTGACTGCTAAGAAATTGCGGGGTGCGAAAATATTTTTTCCCAAAGTCACCGTGACTGGCACGGAAAGCTTGATGACCACGGCTTGCCTGGCGCAAGGAGAAACCATTTTGGAAAATTGCGCCATGGAGCCGGAAATTTCGGCGCTGGCGGATCTTTTAAACCGCATGGGGGCGAAAATCAGCGGCGCAGGCACGCCGACCATTAAAATAACGGGCGTTGATAAATTGGGTGGCGGGGAGTATAAAATAATTCCCGATCGCATTGAAGCGGGGACTTTCGCCATTCTGGCGGCCGCGTCAAACAGCGGTGAAATCATTATCGAGGATTGCGAGCCGGCGCATTTGGGCGCGCTTTGGGCTTTGTTTGACAAGATCGGCGTAAATTATGAATTGGGCAAAAGCAGCATCAAAATAAAGCCGAGCGCCAAAATTTTAGCGGAAGATGTTGTGACCCATGAATACCCGGGCTTTGCCACCGACCTGCAATCTGCCTACACAGTGCTTATGACCCAGGCCCATGGTTCCAGTTTGATACACGAAACAATATACGACCGCCGTTTACTTTTTACCGATACTTTAACGCAAATGGGAGCCGATATTATTATGGCCGATCCGCACAGGGCAGTGGTCAATGGCCCGACCAAACTTTACGGCCGCAAGCTCGTGATTCCCGATCTGCGCGCCGGCATCGCCTTGATTATCGCTGCTTTGATAGCGAAAGGAAAGACGGAAATAAGCAATATTTATCAGATAGAGAGGGGATATGAAGATTTGGCAGGAAGGCTGAAAAATATTGGTGCAGACATTCAGAAGATATAAAATACTTTTGCCGCGCGACGATGTGTCATTCCGAGCGGAGCGAGGAATCTCGCCCGAATGGGCGGACAATCTCGCATTCGCGAGGGATCACTCACTTCGTTCGGTATGACGATGTTGTATGGCAAGAATAAATTGGTTTTAATTAACAGAAAAATGTTTATTAAAAAAATCGGCATAGACCTGGGCACGGCCAACACTTTGGTTTTCGTGCCGGGAAAAGGCGTTGTCATAAACGAGCCCACGGTTGTGGCGATATCTTTGGATGACAACAAGATACTGGCGGTGGGAAATGAAGCCAAAGAAATGTTAGGGAGAACCCCCGAAGCCATAGTTGCATCGCGCCCCATGAAAGATGGCGTGATAGCTGATTATCGGGTGACCGAGGCCATGCTGCGCTATTTCATCAATAAAACCACGGGCGCGTTCCGTTTATTCCGGCCCGAGGTTATGGTGGCAGTTCCGGCGGGCATTACCTCAACGGAACGGCGCGCGGTCGTTGACGCTACTCTGAATGCCGGCGCCAAGGCCGCCTATATCGTGAAAGAACCGGTTCTGGCCGCCATCGGCGCGGGCATCCCCATCAATGAGCCGGCCGGCCACATGATAATTGATATCGGCGGGGGGACTTCGGAAGTGGCCGTTATTTCTCTTGGCGGAATTGTGGCCTGGGCTTCGGCGCGCGTGGGCGGCAACAAGATCGACCAAGCCATTGCAGAATATGTCAGGAAAAAACACAACTTGGCCATCGGCGAGCGCACAGCCGAAGAAATAAAAGTCGCCATCGGTTCGGCCCTGCCTTTGCCGCCCAAAGAAGAGCAATATTTTGAGGTTCGCGGCCGCGACCTGATTTCCGGCCTGCCCAAAAATGTGGAAATAAAAACCAACGAAATAACCGAGGCCATCGCCGAGCAGCTGCGCGAAATTGTCCAAACGGTGAAAGCGGTCTTGCAAGATACTCCGCCCGAACTTTCCGCGGATGTGATGGACAGAGGAATGATATTGTCGGGCGGCAGCGCCAAGTTACGCAATTTGCCCGAACTCATCGAAAAAGCGATTGGCGTGCCCTGCTACAGGGCCGATGAACCAGAACTTTGCGTGGCCAAGGGCGCGGGTTTGGCGCTGGACCATTTGGAGGTTTACAAGAGGAGCATAATGAGTAAAAAATAAATAAAATTTAAAGATTTGTTTACATTTAATTTTCCTAACGATATTAGCGCGGTATATATTATTTATTCAGCGAAAGATAATAGGAAAATACCTATTTATGTAGGAGAAAGCTCCAGCTTATGGGGAAGAATTGGCGATTATTGCAGGGCGAGTTTTAAATCGTCAACGGATTTTAAAGTTGGAGAAGCAATAAAATATTTACGAGAAAGAAGACAGAATATAATAGTAGATATTAGACACAAAGACATTCATACAAAAAAAGAGAGAAAAGAAAAAGAAGGAGCGACTATAAAAGAAATTGGACGACACCTATTGAACGAATTGAAGGGATATAATTATAAAAACGCACACATAGAAGAGCAGAGAAAAAGAGTTAAGGAATTTTGTGATTTATATTTCAATTCTTTATGATTATTGGCATTAATGCCGCGGCGGCGATAAAACAGCCGCGCACGGGTGTTGAAGAATATGCGTATCAGCTGATAAAACATTTAACGATGCTTCCGGAGGCCCGCGAGCATCGGTTTTTGTTATATTTACCCGACACCGATACACGAATTAGCGCGAATGACACGAATAAAAAATATTTCGATTTTCTATTGCCTCCTAATTTTGAAATAAAAATTCTGCGCTGGCCGTTGCCGTTTTTATGGACGCAAATCCGGTTGGCTTGGGAAGTATGGCGGCACAAACCAGATACGCTGTTTATTCCCGTTCATATTCTGCCCTTCGGCGCGCCGCCAAATTCCGTAGTGGCGCTGCACGGTTTGGAATATGAGCATTTCCCGCAGTATTATTCGTTTTGGCGCAGAATGTATTTGCGTTGGAGTACAAAACACGCGTTCAAGCGCGCTAAAAAAATTATCGCGATATCGGAAAACACGAAGCGGGACTTGGTAAAATTATATGGCGGCGAAGCGGAGAAAATCAGCGTGGTGCATCATGGAGTGACTTTTTCTAACCCCTCCCAACCTCCCCTTAATCTAAGTGGAGGAGAAAACCACCCCAGTCCTTCTTTGCAAAAGGAGGGAGAACCACCCCCTCTTAAATTAAGAGGGGGTAAGGGGGAGTTATTTGAACCATATTTATTATATATCGGCCGTATTGAAACCAAAAAAAATATTCAAGGAATTTTGGAGGCGTATAAGATTTTGAAAGAAGAATATGGCGCGCCGCACCGACTTGTCTTGGCAGGTGCGCCCGGCTATGGTTACAAAAATTTAAAAAAAGAGATAGAGAAATTTAATAATTGCCATGCCGAATTTATTTCGGCATCTCGCGGGATCCCGAAACAAGTTCGGGATGACAAAATAGTCGAACTTGGTTATATATCTGAAGATGCAAAATGGCAATTACTTTCTAACGCGGCCGTTTTTCTGTTCCCTTCCTTTTACGAAGGATTCGGACTACCCGTGCTTGAAGCCCAGGCCGCGAGCGTGTCTGTGATAACTTCGTATGGTTCTTGTTTGCCGGAAATTGCCGGCAGCGGGGCATTGTTCGTTAATCCCCAAAATCCCGCCCAAATCGCCGAGGCGGCCAAACAGATAATTGACGATAAGGCATTGCGTGATAAACTGATACAATTGGGTTATGAGAATGTTAAGAGGTTTAGCTGGGATAAATGCGCGAGGGAAACGCTAAAGATACTGATAAGTTGATATTTTCGTTCTCTTTTGCCCGGGCCCCGTATAAATTACGGGGTGGACGCCAGAGAACCAGAAAAACCGCCGCGCGACGATAAAATCGACACGAAGTGTCGTCCCGAGCGTAGCGAGGGATCTCGCGGGATCCGCCATCAGGCGGAGATCCGCGCAACGGGTCTGGCATTAGCCAGAGATTCCTCACTTCGTTCGGGATGACAATAAATTGTCATTTTTCGCATGCGCGGAATAGTAATACAAAACTTAATGAAATGAAGGTAGCATTGGTCCATGATTATCTAACAAGATTTGGAGGGGCGGAGAGGGTGCTTTTGGAATTGGCGGAAATGTTTCCTGAAGCGCCGATCTATACTTTTTTATACGATGAAGCCAAGATGGGCGGATATTTTCCGGTCGGGCGCGTGCGCGTTTCTTTTTTGCAAAAATTTCCTAAATGGCTGAGGTCGCGGCCCAAGTATCTCCTGCCTTTTTTGCCGGTGGCGCCCGAGACCTTTGATCTGCGCGACTTTGACCTTGTCATATCTTCTTCTTCGGCTTTTGCCAAAGGAGTAATCACCCGCCCCAAAACGGTCCATATAAATTATTGCCATAACCCCGCACGGTTTTTATGGGATTATTCCCACGAATATCTGGGTCAGCAAAAAGTGGGCGGGCTGCGCCAACTTTTTGCCAAACTTGCCATAAGCTATTTACGCTTATGGGACAGGGCGGCAGGCCAACGGGTGGACGCTTTTATTGCCAACTCCCGGGCCACGGCCGGGCGCATTCAGAAGTTCTACCGCCAGACGGCCAAAGTCATCTATCCGCCCGTATATCTGCCCGACACGGAATTTTTGCTTGCCAAAAACGAGACAGTGGAAGAAGGCGAAGAATATTTTCTTATAGTTTCTCAGCTCACGCCGTATAAAAAAGTGGATGTGGCTATTGAGGCGTTCAATAAGCTCGGCTTGCCCTTGGTGATAATCGGCGAGGGCCCGCAGGAAGAATATTTGCGAAGCATCGCTAAAGAGAATATCAGTATTCTGGGCTGGCGCAGCGATAAAGAAACAGCCGAATATTATAAGAATTGCTATGCTTTTGTTTTTCCGGGCGAAGATGATTTCGGCATCGCGCCGGTTGAGGCCATGGGTTATGGCAAGCCGGTGCTGGCATTGAACGCCGGCGGAGCGCAAGAAACCGTTTTGCCGTCCATGACCGGGGAGCTTTTTAATGAGGCAACGCCGGAAGTTCTGGCTGACGGAGTGCGCCGCTTGCGTGAGAATTATAAAAATTACAGCCCCTTGGTTATTCGTAAATGGGCGGAGAAATTCTCGGAGGAAAGGTTCAGGCGGGAGATAATGGAGTTTATTGAGAAGGTGCGGTATAATTAAAATAAGCTCGGAAATATTTTCTGAAATCATAAAATTTCCCCAGCCAGGAAATTTTATTCGCCAGTTTTGTTCGCTCTTCGCCTAAAGGCGAAACCGTGCCCGCTCGCAAAACTGAGCGTTTCAGAAAATACCCCCTCGCTTTTGATCTGAAGAAGATTCTCTGTATACGCGAGGCGGATTGTTGTAATTTATTTTATGCTTATCGGCCATCAGCGAATTTGGGATTTTTTGACCGGATCCGCCAAGCAGGATAGATTGGCGCATGCTTATTTTTTCGTCGGCTCGGCGCAGGTCGGCAAGCTAACAACCGCGCTGGAATTTGCTAAGTGGCTTTTTTGTCCTTCGACAAAGCTCAGGACAAGCCCTACCGAACCTTGTGGCAAATGCAAATCGTGTTTGTCGGTTGAGCGCGGTCAAAATCCGGATATGCTTATTTTGTCGGCCAAGCAAACGGATAAAGATGATATTTTAAAAAATAAGGAAATCGGCATTGCCGAAATTCGCGCCTTGCAGCATAAGTTAAGTTTATCCGCTTACGGCGCTTCGCATAAAATTGCCATAATCGAAGAGGCGGCGGCTTTAAGCGGCGAGGCAACGAATGCTTTATTAAAGACGCTGGAAGAGCCGAGCCCGCGCAGTTTGATAATTTTGATAAGCTCATCTTGGCAGGCGGCCTTGCCGACAATCGTTTCGCGCTGCCAACTGATAAAATTTTTGCCGGTGCCCGAAATTGAAATGTCGGCCAAGCTCGGAGGTCTGTCAAAAAAAGAAGCGGATTTCAAGCGGGCTATAAAATTATCCGCCGGCAGGCCGGGACTCGCCATCCAATTATTA
Organism: Candidatus Portnoyibacteriota bacterium; assembly: GCA_028688325.1. Classification (GTDB taxonomy): domain Bacteria; phylum Patescibacteriota; class Minisyncoccia; order Portnoybacterales; family GWB1-42-6; genus UBA8475. The sequence continues at coordinate 62,863 of JAQTYI010000002.1, read as the reverse complement.
CGGGAGCCGGAACGCCTGGCGGAGCAGGAAAGGAGTATAGAAATTTTTGAAAAAATATTGAAAGCGCCGTTGGTTTGGCGCTTGGAACAGGCCGCAAAGTTAGCACAGAATACCGTTGAAGCGCGGGAAACGCTGGATCAGTGGGTGTTGTGTCTCAGGGACAGAATTTTAGAAATCAGCGGTTGCGCCGATCTGGCTGTTAGCGGTCGGACGAGTGGAACTTCCGCAGGCGGATATCACCCGGGCAATTTGCTTAGCATATGCCGCGAGATACAAAAAACCCAGTCGATTTTGCACAATCCGAGCTTTAACGCGCGGCTGGCGCTGGAGGTTTTAATGACGAAAATTTAGGGGAGCTTTTAGCTGATAGCTGTTAGCTTTTAGTTATGTATATCGAATCGTTTAAACAACTGATAGTTTGGCAGAAAGCGATAGGATTAGTAAAAGAAACCTATAAAATTACCGGGCTTTTTCCCAGTTCAGAGTTATATGGTTTAACAAGTCAGATGAGGCGAGCAGCCGTTTCTATCCCGTCAAACATAGCAGAAGGTAAGAAGAGAAAAACAAAAAAAGATTTTGTGCAATTTTTAAGAATAACAGACGGTTCTGTGGCAGAGCTGGAAACACAAATTATTATAGCTAAAGATTTATTCATAAAATTAGATTTTTCAAGAGCCGATATTTTATTTGATGAGGTTCAAAAAATGCTGTCAACGATAATTAAAAAGTTAGAATTTCCTAACAGCTAACAGCTATAATCAAGGACTGTGGTAAACGATAATTTAAAGAAGATGCCAAAATTAAAAAATACTTTATTTGTTATGATTCTTCCTGTCTTCTTCACCGGCATTCTGGCGGCTTTTCCTTTTGATTGCTCAACGGCGCGGGACGGCGGGGTTTGGCGCTCGCTTAACAGGGGCGAAACCTGGGAGCAAAAAACAACTATTTCCAAAAACCAGAATATTTCCGCTTCCAACATTTCGTTCATCACGCTGGATCCCAGAACCCCAAATATCGTTTATGCCGGTACCAGGGGAGAGGGAATTTATAAATCAAGCGACGGCGGAGATATCTGGTATCATCTGGATGACATGAATTCGGTGTTTGATAAGCGGGCCAATGTTTATGATATAGCCATTGATCCAAGGGACACAAATATCCTGTATGCCGGCATTTATCAAAACAAACTTGGCCGCTTGCTAAGATCGGGCGACGCGGGCAAAAGTTGGCAGGAGGTTTATCGAGTGTCCCGCGAACAATACGCGGTCTTCGCGGTGGAAATCGATTCCTACGACCCGTCGGTCGTTTATATGGGCACGGCCGAAGGCGGATTTTTAAAGAGCACCGATTACGGCAAAAGCTGGAAAGTTATTAAATGGTTTGACGATGTCATAACCGACATCAAGGTCAATCCCCACGATACCCGGACCGTTTTTGTCAGCACTTACGATAAAGGCGTTTATAAAACTAATGACAAGGGAAATACTTGGCAGGCGCTGGAGAACTTGAAAAATTTTCCCGGCGAAATGCAAGAAATGCAAGTTTTGGTTATGGATAATAAAAACCCCGAAGTTTTGTATGTCGGCTCAAAATCGGGGCTTTTAAAAAGCACCGACACCGGACAATCGTGGCAGAGGGTTAATATCGCGATACCGCCTTCCTCCGTTTCAGTGAGCGCCATAGCGCTGGATCCGGTTACTTCTTTTTTCTTGTATTACGCGGCCGGCAATGTTGTTTACCGCACGCAGGATAACGGCCAGACCTGGACGCTGCATCCCATAAACAGCGTCAAAACGGTTAACGCTATCGCCATCGACCCGCAAAATCCCCAAGTGATCTACGCGGGATTGGGAGAATAGGTTTTTGTTTGATTAAGGAAATGACTATGACAATTAAAACCGTAGAAAAATTAAATTTATTTACCCAAAACCTTAAAGAAAAAATTAGGGCTGATATAGTGCTTGGTGATTGTTATAAAACATTGAAAAGTTTTTCTGACGGTAGTATTGATTTAATAATTACATCTCCACCGTATGCCGACCAAAGAAAAGGCACCTACGGGGGTATCAATCCTGATGATTATGTAAAATGGTTTCTACCAAAAACAGAGGAATTTTTACGCGTTTTAAGCCCAAAGGGGACTTTTATTTTAAATATTAAGGAAAAAGTTGTTGAAAGCGAAAGGCATACATATGTAATGGAATTGATAATGGAAATGAGGAAGCAAGGTTGGCTTTGGACGGAAGAATTTATATGGCATAAAAAAAATTGTTTTCCAGGAAAGTGGCCAAATAGATTTCGTGATGCCTGGGAGCGTTTATTGCAATTTAATAAACAAAAAGATTTTAACATGTATCAAGACGGAGTGATGGTTCCTATGGGCGACTGGGCTAAAACTCGGCTTAAAAATCTTAGCGAGACAGATAAAAAACGAGATAATTCAAGGGTGGGAAGCGGTTTTGGTAAAAATGTTTCAAAATGGGTAGGCAGAGATATGGCATATCCTACAAATGTTTTAACTATGGCTACCGAAACATCAAATAAAGAGCATAGCGCAGTATTTCCAAGAGAACTCCCATCCTGGTTTATTAAACTATTTACTAAACCGGGTGATACAGTATTGGACCCTTTTTTGGGCTCTGGCACAACATCAGTTGCCGCTTTTCAATTAGACCGCAATTCAATCGGGATTGAAATTAAAGAGGAATATTATAATCTTGCAATTCAAAACCTTAATGAATTAAACAGAAATAAATTATGAAAAAAATTGATTACAATAAATTAAATTCTTTTATTGCCCTTGATATTATACGGCCATTTTATAAAATCAGGCTAGATCGTCTGGAATCAGCTAATTTATCAAGTATATTTGCGAGAAAAAATCCCTATCTTTTTAAAGCAAAAAATATTGAGACCGCGGGTGATTTGGCAAAAGCTATTCTGGATGCCTTTTTGTCATCTCAGGAAGAAACCATATTCGGAGACCTTATGGAAAATCTTGCGATCCATATTTGCCGCCAGATATTTAATGGTAAAAAAGCAGAAGAAGGAAAATATAAAAGTATTGATTTAATTTTTGAAAGAGAAAATAAATTTTATATTGTTGGTATTAAATCTGGGCCAAATTGGGGCAATAGCGACCAAGTTAATATAATGAGAAGAAATTTTAAATTAGCAAAAAAAGAGATTCGTGTGGGCGCAGACAAAAAAACAATTATTGCCGTTAATGGATGTATGTATGGAAGGGACAACAGTCCTCATAAGGTTAGTAAAGATCCTGCCCTTAGTTATTATAAAATTTGCGGTCAAAAATTTTGGGAGTTAATTTCTGGCGATAACGAATTATATAAAAAAATAGTTCAACCTCTTGATAAAGAGGCAAAAAAACGAGACGAGACATTTAAGGATTTATATATTAAAAAAATAAACGAGATGACAGAAGATATAGTCGAATTATTTTATTCAAAAAGCAATTTGGATTGGGATAAAATAATTGAATATGTCTCAAAAGCAAAAAATGTATAAAGAAATCATCAACAGAATAAAACCGGAACTCGAAAAAACAATGGTCCATTTCAAGGAAGAAATGGGCACTTTGCGCACGGGCCGAGCCACACCGGCTTTAATTGAGACGGTGGAAGTTGAATGCTACGGCAGCCGTTCGCAATTGCGCGAATTGGCAGTTATCAACGCGCCCGAGCCGCGCCTTTTGACGGTTCAGCCATGGGATAAGACTATCAACAAAGAGATTGAAAAAGCCATCAGCGGTTCCCGCTCGGGGCTTTCCGTTTCCAGTACCGGCGATATCATCAGAGTGGCTATTCCTCAGCTGACCGAAGAGACACGCAAGGAATTGGTGCGCAATCTGAAGCAAAAAATGGAGACCGCCAAGCAGGCAGTGCGCAACGCCCGCGAGAAGGTCTGGAAAGAACTGCAGGACGGAGAGCGCGCCGGAGCGATCCGCGAGGATGATAAATTCCGCGGCAAGGAAGAATTGCAGAAAATGATAGATGAATATAACAAGAAGATTGAAGAGATGGGCGGGGGAAAAGAGAAAGAGATCATGACTATATAGAATTTTTCTTGCTACTTTTCTGTCGGCAGAAAAGTAGCCAAAAGACCGCGCCCGAGCGTAAAAAATAAAGAAAATCGGATTCGCTCGTCTAAAATCGCTATCCGCAACGCCCCGACCTGACGGTCGGGGCCCCACCACAGCACGCGATTTTAGACGACTCGCTCATCTCGATTTTCTGATTATTTTTTCGCTATGGGCGGCTTGAAAATGATTTTAATCTAAGTTAATGCTAACCGTCATCGCTTTTATTTTAATATTGGGCCCGCTGGTCTTTGTCCATGAGCTTGGGCATTTTTTTGCCGCCAAGAAGATGGGCATACGCGTGGAGGAATTCGGGTTCGGTTTTCCGCCTCGGCTCTTTGGCGTGAAAAGAGGTGAGACAATTTATTCTATTAATCTGATTCCGCTGGGGGGATTTGTTAAAATTTTTGGTGAGGATGGGGAAGAAAAAAACAGCACTCATTCTTTTGCCGCCAAAAAGGCCTGGCAGCGTGCCATTGTTTTGCTGGCAGGGGTGACAATGAATATAATCTTGGCGATATTGCTGCTTAGCATGGGCTATATGATAGGCCTGCCTCAAACGATAGACGACGCCCAAAATATTAACGGCGCAATAGTTCAGATAACTCAGATCGCGGCCGGCTCGCCGGCAGAGAGTGCCGGCATCAAAGCGGGGGATATCGTTTTGGGCGCCAACGCGTCTGGCAACCAATTATCGGATGTCAAAAAAGTCGTTGATTTTCAGGGCTTCGTTGATAGAAACAAGGGAAAGGAAATTTCCGTGTGGCTCAAAAGAGGGCAGTCGCAATTTCAGATAAATATCGTGCCGCGCTCCAATCCGCCTCAAGGCGAGGGCGCAATGGGCGTGGGACTGGCGCGCGTGGCCAAAATAGCTTTTCCCTGGTATCAGGCGATATATGAAGGCGTAAAAACCGTTTTTGTTCTAATTTGGGTCATTATTTCTTCCTTGGCATATATCATCTGGAAGTTTTTCAGCTCCGGCGGCGCGGCGGGCGGAGTGGTGGGGCCGGTGGGCGTCTATATGATAACCGGACAGGCCGCGCAAATGGGTTTTGTCTATCTGCTGCAGCTGGCCGCCTTCCTTTCGATAAATCTGGCCATCGTTAATGCCCTGCCTTTTCCGGCGCTGGACGGCGGGCGGGTCCTTTTTCTGATAATAGAAAAAATAAAGGGTTCGCCGGTGAGCGAGTCGGTGGAAAAGGCGGTTCACGCGGCGGGCTTTGTTTTCTTGATTTTATTGATGGTTGTGATAACTTTGAAAGACATAGCGAGATTATTTTGATTATGATAAGCAAAATTTTCGGAAATTTTTCAAAAGACATCGGCATCGATTTGGGCACGGCCAATACTTTGGTTTATGTCCGCGGCCGAGGCATTGTCATCAATGAGCCGTCGGTAGTGGCGGTTAACCAAAAGACCGGCCAGATTTTAGCGATCGGCAATGAAGCCAAAAGAATGGTGGGCCGCACTCCCGGCCATATCGTGGCGACGCGCCCTCTGGTTGACGGAGTAATCTCGGATTTTGAAGTGACCGAGCAGATGCTCAGATATTTCATCGGCCAGGTGAATAACAAAAATTTGTCTTTTTTGGCGCGGCCCAGGGTGGTTATCGGCGTGCCTTGCGGTGTGACGGAGGTGGAAAAGCGGGCCGTGGAAGATGCGGCGCGCAACGCGGGGGCTCGCGAGGTTTTTTTGATAGAGGAGCCAATGGCCGCGGCGATTGGCGCACGCTTACCCGTGCAGGACGCAGTGGGCAATATGATAGTGGATATCGGCGGAGGCACTTGTGAAGTGGCGATAATTTCTCTTGGCGGAATAGTCATCAGCAAAAGTTTGCGGATTGCCGGCGACAAATTGAATGAGGATATCATTAAATATGCGCGGGATGAATTTAAATTATTGCTTGGCGAGCGGACCGCCGAAGATATTAAAATTTCCATTGGTTCGGCTTATGATATGAACGAAAAATCTAAGGCCTTGATGCGCGGCCGCGATCTTATCAACGGCTTGCCCAAAGAATTGATGGTGAGCGATTTTGAGATTAGGGAAGCCATGGCCAGGTCCGTAAAAATATTAGTTAATACCATTCGAGCCGCTGTTGAGCAAACGCCGCCGGAGTTAGTGGCTGACATCATGGAGCGCGGCATTGTCTTGTCGGGCGGCGGCAGCTTGCTGAGGGGGCTGGACAAATTGGTGGCCGAGGAAACGCAAATGCCGGTGCGGGTGGCCGAAGATCCTTTGACCGCGGTGGTGCGGGGATGCGGCATTGTCTTGGAAGATATTGAGCGACTAAGCGAAGTTTTGGTCTCGCCTCAATACAGGGAAGTGCCCAGATAAGCCGCGGATAAACGCGGAACTTATTTCTGCGTTTATCCTCTGCAATTTAGCGTAGTTTCGCGGAATCACGCGGAAGAAAAGAAGAGAGTTATTCAATGAAAAATGTAAATAAATCAAAATTAATTAACTTTTTTGCGGTCTTGGCGGTAATCTTGCTGCTGATTTTTTTTAATTTTTGCGGCTTGCTCTCGCCCGCCAAGGATCTGGCGCTTTGGACCGCCGGCCCGTTTTTAAAATTATTCCGTTCCGTTGATAAGGGATTTTCGGGCGCTTGGGATTTTTTTGTGGAAATCAAAGACCTGAACAAAGAGAATGCTAATTTAAAAAATGCCAATCTGGCGCTTTTGGGAGAGGTGTCGCGATTAAAAGAAACGGCCAGGGAAAATGAAGCGTTGCGCCGGCATTTAGAGAACGACGAAACGGCCAATCGCCGGTCGGTGATGGCGGATGTTGTCGGATATAATCCCGTTTTGGGCCAGTATTTTTTGATAGACAAAGGCAGAGCGGACGGCCTGTCGGCGGGGCAGGCGGTGGTCGCGGCCAATGACTTTTTGATCGGCCGAGTGGCTGAAGTCGAAGGAAATCATTCCAAGGTGCTTTTGATTTTTGACAGCAATTCGTCCGTGAATGCGGTGACTCAGGATACGCGGGTGGGCGGGGCCGTCAAGGGAAGCCACGGTCTTGGCGTGGCGATGGAAATGATACCGATTGATGTCCGGATCAATGTCGGAGAAACAGTGTTGACATCGGGATTGAATGACGGCGTCCCGAAAGACCTGATTATCGGAAAAATAACGGATGTCGTCAAAAAGGCCAATGATATTTTTCAACGCGCTTCCATAACGCCGGCAATGGAAATTAAAAATTTGGAGCAGGTTTTTGTGATTGTTCAATAGCGGCGAAACTCAGCGGATATAAAGAGAATAAATGATTATGCGGATTTTTTTTGCAGTTTTATTTTCAATCATTATCGCGGTCTTGCAGCTGACCGTAGCGGCGCGCCTGGCCGTTTTGGCGGTCGCGCCCAATTTAATTTTATCCGGCATTTTGGCTGTCGCGGTCTGGCAATCGGAACGAAAAAACGCCTGGCTTATTTTGATTCCCATCCTGTTTTTTGAGCTGGCTGCGGGCCGGCCGTTTGGTCTTTTTGCGCTCAGTTTATGGCTGATGTATTTTTTTATCGAACGGATGGAGAACACTTTTTTAAAGCAAAATGATTTTTTGGCGGTTTTGTCGCTGGCCTTTGTCGGCTTGTTGTCTTATGAATTTTTCAGGATTTTACTGGGTTATGTTTTTTCAATTTGGCATTTAGCCGAGCCGGTTGTTCTGTCGCCTTTCTACTTCTATGCCGTTTTACCGATCGGCGTTTTATATAACGGGATTCTTAGCTTGTCCTTTCTTTGGGCTTTAAACAATATGAAAATACTTAAAAATCATGGACCACTTGCCAAAATTAAATAAAAACCTGGATAAATTCAAGATAAGAACGATATTCAAAGAAACGATAGAACCGGAGGAAATTTTGCTTGATGCGACCAAATCGTCGGATTTGGAAGAGCAAAAAATAGAGGTGCCCATCAGGCGCAGAATTTTTCGGCTTTTTGGGGCGATAATTTTAGGCGCTTTTTTGGTCTTGACGGGGCAGGCCGCCTATTTGCAAATTTGGAACAGCGGATATTTCAAGAATTTGGCCGAGAAAAACCGCACCCGGTCTTTGCCGATTTTCGCGGCGCGCGGGATCATTTATGATAAAAATATGAAGCAGCTGGTTTTTAACGCGCCCAGTTTCAATCTCGTGGTGAGCTTGCCGGACTTACCCAGGGATGCTGCCGTGCGCCGGGAAGTAATAAAAAAGGCGGCCGATATTTCCGGCGCGCCCCAAGAGGAAATATTGAAGGAAATCGGCGATATTAATTCAAAGTATAACTCCTCGGCCATCGTCATTGACGGTTTGGAGCACAAAAAAATGCTTGAAATTCAAGCGGAGTTGAATGAACTGCCCGGGTTCCGCATCGAACAGAATATTTCCCGCCAATATGTTAGCGGCCCTCAATACTCCCACATTTTGGGATATTTGGGAAAGTTGACCGGCCGGGATATTGTCGAGAATCCGGATTATTTTTTAACGGAAAAGATCGGCAAAAATGGATTGGAAGCGTTTTACGAAAAAATTTTACGGGGAACTCCCGGCCAGCGCCTACTGGAAGTTGACTCAATGGGGCGGTTAAAAGGCGAGGTGTCGGAACAAAAAGCAAAAGACGGGCAGGGGTTGGTTCTGGCCATTGACAGCCGGTTGCAGGAACTTCTTTACGGCAGTTTAAGCCGTGCTTTGCAGAGCCGACAATTAAAAAGGGCCGCCGCAGTGGCCATAGATCCTTCAAGCGGCGGCGTCCTGGCGATGGCGAGCTTCCCGTCTTTTGACAATAATCTTTTCGGACAGAATTTTTCTTCCAAGGATTACGGCGACTTGGCGAATAATCCCACTCAGCCGTTGTTCAACAGGGTCGTATCCGGCCAATATCCGCCGGGTTCTACAGTAAAGCCGCTGATAGGCGCCGCGGCGCTGCAGGAAAAAATTGTTACTCCGGGCACATCGATTTATGATCCGGGAGAGCTTGCCTTGATGAATCAATACGATTCCAGCATCATCTATCGTTTTGCCGACTGGAAAGCGCATGGCACAGTGAACATCTATTCCGCTATCGCCCAGTCCTGCGATGTTTATTTCTATACAGTCGGCGGCGGATATGGTAATATAAAAGGGCTGGGAATGGGAAACTTGGAAAAATATTTCAAATTGTTCGGGTTCGGCAATATCTTGGGCATTGATCTGCCCGGAGAGGGCAGCGGCCTTGTGCCGAGCGAGCGATGGAAACAGCAGGTCAAAAAAGAGGACTGGTATACCGGCGATACCTATCATATTTCCATTGGGCAGGGCGACCTTCTGGCGACTCCTTTACAGATGGCCGCGGCCACCGCCGCCATTTTAAACGGCGGAAAAGTTTTGAAGCCGCATGTAGTTGACAAAATCATTGATTCAGACAAGAATGTTATTGTTAATGTTGAGCCAAAAATCATCAGCCGAAATTTCATTGACGAAGCGAACTTTGCCGTCATAAAAAAAGCCATGCGCCAAACCGTCACCGACGGTTCGGCGCTTCTGCTTAATGACTTGCCCGTGGCGGTTGGCGCTAAGACCGGCACCGCCCAGGTGGCGGGGAATGCCAGCCCGAACGCCTGGGGAGTCGTATTCGCCCCATACGATAATCCGCAGATGGTTCTGGTCGTTCTGGTGGAAAAAGCGGGCGAAGGAAGCCAAGTGGCCATGCCGGTCATAAAAGAGGTCTTGAAGGAATACTATAAACAATAATTTTCAATTTTCAATTTTCAATTTTTCATCCTTCGGATGACCGCCCGCAGGGCGGCAATAAGGTCCCGCTTTGCGGGACGGGATTAAAGATTAGAAATTAGGATTTAGAAATTTTCAGGATATGCCACAGTACTTGAGCGAGGAAGGATTTCGGCAACATAAGCAGGAATTGGAAGAATTAAAGCTTAAGCGCCAGGAAGTCGCCGCGCGCATTGAAGAAGCCAAAGCCCTGGGAGACCTTTCGGAAAATCAGGAATATATTTCTGCGCGCGAAGCCCAGGCATTCAACGAAGGAAAAATACTGGAATTGGAGCAATTATTGCGGGAAGCGACCATAATAGACAAAAATCGTCGTTCAAGTATTGCGCATATCGGCTCAACCGTTGAAGTGCGCGCCAACGGAAAAAGCCAGGAATTCGCCATTGTGGGCTCCGAGGAGGCCAACCCGGCGGGCGGCAAAATTTCCAACGAATCGCCTTTGGGCAAAGCATTTTTGGGCCACAAAGCCGGCGATACGGTGGAGGTTGAAACCCCCGGCGGCAAAACAACCTACAAGATAGTGGCTTTAAGCTAATAAATAAATTGTCATCCCATGCTTGACCCGGGATCCAGGATTTTTTATCAATATTTATCTCGCTACTTTTCTGGCAGCAGAAAAGTAGCCAAAAGACTGCGCGCGACGATAAAATTTTGATTTAAGAAGCGAGTGAGCGAAATAGAAGTTATTACTTTTATTTCCGAGCGAGCAAGTAAATATATTTTATATAAAATCCGCCTCGCCTTGCTAAAATCGCCGCGGACAACTCGATTCGCTCCGTTCTCTTGTCCCGCTGGCAATTTTAGACGCTCGGCTCGCCAGGATTTTATAACAAAATTTTTCGTATGCGCGGAAGAGATGCGGATTTTAAATTGAATTATAATTATATATGTCTCTGGAAAAAATAAAAAACGACCGTTTGGAAAAATTGACCCGGCTGAAAGAGTCGGGCGTAAATCCTTATCCGGCGCAAACGGCGCATGGCCGGTTTTTGGCTGAGCAGGTGCTGGAAAAATTCGACGAATATGCACGAACAAAAAAAGAAATAATTTTAGCCGGCCGCTTGCGCCTCTTGCGTTTGCATGGCGGTTCGTGCTTTGCGCGCTTGGAAGATGTTTCCGGCCAAATCCAACTTTTTTTCAAAAAAGATGTTTTGGGTGAAGCAGAATATAAATTATTCGCAGACAATTTTGATATCGGCGATTTTATTGAAGCGCAAGGAGAGCTTTTCAAAACGCAAACGGAAGAGAAAACCCTGCTGGTTAGAAAAATAAAATTATTGTCAAAGTCGCTTAACCAGCTACCGGATAAGTGGCACGGCCTGAAAGATGTTGAGGAGCGATTCCGCCACCGCTATCTGGATTTGGTGATGGACAGGGATGCGCGGGAAAGATTTAAAATGCGCAGCGAAATAATCAAGAATATGCGCGCATTTTTGGAAGGCAAGGGATTTATGGAAGTGGAAACGCCTATATTGCAGGCCTTGCCAGGCGGCGCATTGGCCAAGCCGTTTAAAACGCACCTGAATGCGTTGGATATGGATTTATATTTGCGCGTGGCGCCGGAGCTGTATTTGAAGCGTCTTTTGGTGGGTGGATTCGAAAAGGTTTATGAGCTGGGCCGGTGTTTCCGGAACGAGGGAATGGATAAATTGCACAATCCGGATTTTACCATCTTGGAATTTTATTGGGCCTATGCCGACTACGAGCAGCTGATGGAGCTGACCGAAGAGATGTTTGAATTTTTGGTACCCGAGCTGGAAATCGAATATCAGGGAGAAAAAATAAATCTTTCCCCTCCATTTAAGCGCGTGGCGATGGCCGATCTGATAAAAGAATATTACGATATCGATATTAAAGATTGCGGCAAGGAGGTGCTGGTGAAAACCCTGGTCAAGGCCGGAGAAAAAATCGATGAGGATATGCCCGCCTGCAAAATGGTGGACGAGCTTTTCAAAACTATCCGGTCAAAAATAATTCAGCCGACTTTTGTGATAAATCATCCGCTAGAGATGTCTCCGTTGGCCAAGGCGTCTGATGAGGACCCGCAAGAAGCCGCCAGGTTCCAGCTAATTGTTGCCGGAACCGAATTGATAAATGCCTATTCCGAATTGAACGACCCACAAGACCAAGCGAGCCGTATGAAAAAACAAGAACACCATCACGCCAAGGATGAGGAAATCCAACGGTTCGACCAGGATTTCATTGACGCCTTGGAATACGGCATGCCGCCGGCCGCCGGCTGGGGTATCGGCATCGACCGTTTGGTGATGATATTAACCAACGCTCCTACTATGCGTGAGGTAATTTTATTTCCGGCGATGCGGGAAAAACAAGATTAAAAAACATTGACAGAGTAACAAGCGGCCGTTATTATTACTGATGATAAATAAAATATCAAGGGAGCAAATAGGGAGGATGTCCATGGATGATTTTAGTAAGAGATGTTTGGAGGCGAATAAGGCGTGGAGGAAATCTAAAAGCTCATCGGCGCTCATTTACAACTTTCCATTATCCTTAAAGAATGAAAGCGTGATAAAGGCGGGAGATTCGTTGGCGCAGGGGATTCCGGCTGATCAGCTAAAAAGGGTCGGCCCTTTTTTAACCGCTGCCAGTCCCGAGTCTCACATCGGCCCGTTTTCACACGCGATTGATTTTTTGGTTCCGGACGGAACAGGCGTTTTGGCCGCGCAATCGGGCGTAGTGGTGGATATCGTAGATCATTTTGATGAATGGGGAGATGACCCCGCTTATCGAGACAAGCTGAATTATGTGACTATAAAGCATCTGGCGCACGATCTCGGTCACAGCATTGAATACTCGCAGTACTGTCATCTAGAAAAAAATTCCGTCCGTTTTTCAATCGGGTCTCTTGTTTCGGAGGGGGATGTGATCGCCAAAGTCGGTAAAACCGGCTGGACAGACCGAGATCACCTTCATTTTATGGTTTTTGAGAACGATGTTAAAGATGAGGAAAATCCATTTGATTTCAGAAGCTTAAAAATAAATTTTGTTGAATGAGCTGTTCTTGCCAGCCACCGTTGAACTAAAGTTTGGCGGTGGTTTTTTATTTTTGTCGTTGCTATAATATAGACATAAATAAAGAGTATGAATCTGCAAAATATCAGGGAAAATTATTACTGGACCGACCATGTCAAAGGGAAGATGCGCCGGTATGGTTTGTCGGCCAGCCGCGTCAAAAGAGTGCTGCGCCATCCCAAACGCCTGGAAGTGGGCGTGGCGGAAAACACGGTGGCGGGCATGCAGCCGGCCGGAAGCGCCAAGCATCCGTTTGAGATCTGGGTGATGTGGCAACAAAAACTCAAAAGTCAAAACTCAAAAGTCAAAACTAAATTCAATCCTGACGGAGAGCAGATAATTATCATTTCCGCCTGGCGCTATCCGGGCGTGAGCCCGTTGCGCGAGCCGCCACCGATCCCCGATGATGTCTGGGAAGTTTTACGGAAAATGAAAAAAGCATAAAAACCGCCAAGACCGGGTCTTGGCGGTTTTTCTTTTTTGTAGATAACTGATTTGCCTCAATGCCGGTCAGGGTATAAAATAAAAGTAAGAAATAGCCCTCCTTCTTCGCCCGGGGCGGATTTGGCGGGTAAAAAATCCGGATATTATGTTCGCTTATCGGAGAAAAAAACGCTCTAAAATTTTTGCTATCTCGGTTAAAGCCAGCCGCCGTAAGTTCGCAATCAATTGGCGGGTATGGCTTTGGTTGGGAATCTTGCTATTAGCCCTGACCGGGCTTTTATATTTGGCGATTTTCTCGCCTGTCCTGAAGATAAAAAAACTGGCCGTCGAGGGTGTGAATTTCACCGCTGCGGCGCAAGCGCAGGAACTGGCGGATGATTTTTTCCGGGCGAAGATATGGAAAAAGATTCCCAGGGATAATTGGCTGATGTTTTCCAGCAGCGACCTATCTGATAAGATTATGGGATCTTTTCCCGAGGCAGTTAGCGTGGCGGTGGATAAAAACATCTTCAAGGGGGTCAAAATAACTGTGAAAGGGCGCCAGGCAGCGGCTTTTTGGTGCCAAAACGCGGCGCAGACCGGGAACAGCGCGACAACAACGGAGATGTTTTTTCTTATGCCGCAAAGCAACGGATGCTTCTTTATGGATGATGACGGATTGGTTTTCCGCGAAGCGCCGGAAATTTTTGGCACCGCTTTGCCGACATTTTTCAGCCAGCCGGGCCAAAATATCGGCCCTGGCAACAGCGCGGTCGCGTCTTCAACAATTAAATTTGCCGCGCAAATAAAAAAACAACTGCGGGAAAGCGGAGCGGATCTGTCCGGTTTCACTCTGATGGCCGGCGACACCCAAAGCTTGGTCGCTTTTACCGGCGAGGGCTGGCTGGCCTATTTTAATTTAAGCCGCGCTGCCCAAGCGCAGGCCAGGGTTTTGGACGCTTTACTGAATAATGAAATAAAAAATAAGGGAGCCGGGCTGAAATATGTGGATTTGAGGATGGCGAATAAGGTCTATTATAAATAAGCGCTCGGGAGTCGGTTTTAAAATCGTGAAATTTTCCCCAGCCAGGAAAATTTCACTCGCCAATCCTCCTCGCTCTTCCCGCTAAAGCGGGAAACCGTGCCCGCTCGTCGGATTGAGCGTTTTAAAACGAACTCCCTCGCTAATTGCAAGGGAGTTCGTGTGCGACATTTTTCTCAGCGGACGCCTCGCCAAAAGTTTGACTCATCGGATTGAGCGTTTTAAAACCGACTCCCTCGCTGATTGATACAACACATTTTTTGCAGGCGAAGGCCCCGCTTAGAGTTAGGGTCAAAATAAAATCCCCCCAGAGAGGGAAATTTTATTTTTGGTGTATTATTTATCTGGCGGGACTTGGCGGAATGTGATAGACCCTTCGGCTTCCCTCAGCTCCGCTCGGGATAAATCGCTCAGGGTAAACTGCGAAGTTAAAAGGTCTAAGGAGTAAAATCAAATTGCGCAGGGATATGATAAACAAATATGGAGTAGCCGATGACGGCTGTCGGTTCATAGGCGTTCAGCCAGTTGTAGTAGCCGTTCTTATCGTAAAATCCCGGCGCGAACTTGCCTCGGCCGCCTTGCAGGAAGGAGGCGGAGACCGCCAGCCAGCCGCCTTGTTTTTGGATGTCTTGCGGGTTGCGTTCGCCCCACCAAGGCATGAATTTGCCGTTCAAATAATACTGCGGCAAAACCCCGCCGAAAAAGTCCAGATAGAGCTTATCAATCTTGTTATCGTTGACCCAGGCGGTCAGGCGCCGCAGATCCTGGCCCCAGTCGAGGTTGGAGTCGGTGACATATTTGTATCCGTTGGCCGGGCCGCCGATGGATTCGTTAAAGTAGGCCAGGAAGGAGGGGTAAACGCTGACCACGCTTATTGCTTGCCAGATTATTAAGGCGGCGACAAATCCATATTTCAGATTTTGCTTGAGTTTTGTTTTGGTCTCTTCGGTATTTCCTTCCAGCCATAAAGCTATCTGTTGGGAGGTCATTACAAAAACCAAGGGGATTGTCGGCATAAGATGGCGCACGCCGATATTCAGGATGGAGCGCAAACTGGAGTACCAATAGATTGCCAAAAATCCCAACATTGTTATCTGGGCGATGTTTTGCTCTAAGAACTTGTTGAAATTATACCGGCGGTAGATTTTATTTTTGCCAAATTGCCAGAGGCCGTAAAACAAAGCAATGATGGTCAGAACATGGAGAGTCAGGGTTTCCTTGAGAAAATATACCACCGGGAAATAAATTTTTGAGCCGGTATTGGAAATTTCGCCCAAAAAGTAAGCAGTGTTGCCGCCGACCGCCCGCTGCAGCACCATAGCCAGGCCCAGTCCGTATTGGGCCAGAGCGCGCAGATAAGGAATCCCAGCCATCCAAATTATGAGGTTCGCGATGGGGCGCATGCCGAATGTCGCTAGGTTGTATTCGGTGTCTTGGATCTGGCGGGCGATGGGATAGTCGGCTACATGGAAAAGGTAGACCGGCCAGACGATAACGATGTAGCCGATGGCGTAGAGCAATATCGTGCCGCCCAGGTATTTATAAAGATTATGCCAGAACTTCTTATCCTCCCGGGTTTTTAGGTATACCCAAAGCAGGGCGATAATGGCAAAGAGTATTACCAGCAAAAAGACCGAGAATTTGGCCAGCTGTGCTATGCCAAAGACCAAGCCGGCGGCGATCAAATTTTTAGCCGAGGGGTTTTTGAGCCAGCGGACGAAATAATAACTGGCGATAAAGACCGCGGCCGCGGCGCCAACATCGGTCGTGACGAACCGCCCGTGGGCAATGAAGGTCGGCGAGAAAGAATACAAGAATGTAGCCAGCAGCGCCGCGGCGGGACCGGCGAGCTCCCGCGTCCATTTGAAAACATAAATTCCCAGCAGCAGCATTATCGCCAACATTGGCAGGCGGCCGAAAAACAGCATTTGGTCCGCCGGATTGCCTTCTTTATACATAAGGTCAAAACCAAAGTCCCACTGGCCGTTGATCATGCTTTGCCAAGCCGGGATATTGGACGGGAAATTTATTTTAGCGCCGGTGATCTTCGACCAAAGCAAAACTGCTCCGCCCGCCAGGTCTTTTATCAGCGGGGGATGCTCGGGATTGATGCGCATATCCAATTGGGTGACATATGAATAGCCGGCGGGCAGATGGGAAACCTCGTCCATTATGGCTGAGTCGCCCCGCAGGCTGAAAAACGCGATTCCGACCATAAAAATTAACATCAAAGAAGCAATCCAAGAAGCGTATTTTGTCATAAAGTGTTTTTTATTTTCTTATTTGCGCAAACAAGGAACCGACTCTTTTAAGAATTAGCGCATTTTTTGTTGTTTCCTGATTAGGTTGACGGGAGTTTTCAAAAAACGCATTATTTATTGTTAGATAGTCCGAGTTAGTGATAATTTAAGCATAGTTTAACATTTTCGGTCCTGTTTGTAATCCACAGAAAAACGATTTAAATAATAAAGAGAGTATGATACAATATAATCAAACAGAAACAACTTTATGAGCGGAAGCAAATATATTTCCGGTGAGCAAAAAAGCGGCTTGTCGGCGGAAGAAATGAGAGATTTGGACAATAAAGTGGAAGACATGGTGGGCAAGATAGACAGATTAAACGGCAATAAACTGGAATTTAAAGCCGAGATGGCTTTAAAAAATAAATTTATCTCTCTGGCGCAGGAGAAGGAGCTGTTTGATTTTGTAAGGGACAACAGCGCTCTTTTGGATCGTTATGCCAATGGCGAGCGGACCGAGGATTTATTGTCCGGACTGGAAAATTATTATCAAGCGCTCGAGCGAAAAAGAAACGAGATTTTTTTTGACCCCAACTTTGTCGACAAAAAAGAAAAAACAGAGAACCCGGGCGAGTTTAAAGGGGAAATTTCTCTGTTGAAGAAAAAAACCAAAAAACTCCGCGATGTCAGGGAAGCGGATGCGCTGGAAGCGGCGAAAAACGAGGCGGGCGGCGAAAAAACCAAGGAGGGCAAAAAAGAAAAAATTATATTGCCGGACAAGAAAAAAGAACTGGTGAATCGGCTGGAAGGGGCCTTTAAGCAACTTTACGATTTTTTGAACAATAAAAAAGATGCGCCCAAAGAACTTTATGATTTAATCGCCCGGACGGAAAGTGAATTGCGCGGCGTAATTCATAGCGGCGAAGTGAGCGGCATAGCGGAAAAAATGAAGGAAAAATATAAAGCGGATGAAAGAGGCAAAAAAGAAAACGAAAAAGAGGAGCGAAAAGCGCAGGAGAAAAAAGAAAACGCTTCGGAGGGACGCGAGAAAAAAACTGATTCTCGGATAACAGAAGATAAGACGCAAGAAGAGATAAATGAGATATTGGAAGACAAGATGCATCCAACAGCTCGGCCTTATGCGGCGGACGAAACGGGGTTGTCAGCGGAAAGGGAAATAGAGCCGGAAGAGCATCCTCTGGGCGAGCGCAAAAACTACGGCAAAGACGAAGAAAAAGAAATATACGGCCTCGAAAAGGTCCAAGAAGCCAACAGAAAAGCCGAAAAAGAACAAGCCGAAGCCGCGCTGGATAAAGCGCGTGAGAATTTCGTGGCGGCGGAGCTGGCCAAAGAAAGGGCGGAAAAAGAAGAAAATAAGTTAACTGGCTTGCGGGCCAGAATCAAGGAATTCATTGTCGGCGGCTTTACGAGTTTTGAAGGCGACAAAACCCGAGTGCCGGTCAGGCAGGAAAACATCGGCGGCGCACAAGCGGAGGCCGCCCAGGCGCGGGAAAATTTTTCAAAGGCGCAAGAAAGTTTAAAGGGGTCTTTAAAAGCATATCGCGACGGAGAAATCGCCTGGAAAACGGCGGAATTGAAAGCCGCTGGAAAGTCGGACGAAAACATCAAGGAAGAACTGGAAAAATACGCCAAGGATATCTTGCTGGCCGTGACTTTGCGCGAGGCGGCAAAAATTGACTCTTTGAAGTCCGACAAGCAAATTGAGCAAATGGGCGCGGCGCGCCGGTATATGAATGAAAAAGCCGAGGAATTCACGGATTGGTATAAAAAACTGCCGGTTAAATATAAGATGGCGGTTTCGGCCGGTTTATTTGTTGGGGGTTTGGCGGGCGGTTTGGTCGGCAGCACGGCGATTGTCTCGGCGGCTTTTGCGGGGCAGGCAGCTTTGCGCGTGCTTGGCGGTTCAATGATGACAGCCGGCGCCGAGCAGCTCATTAAAAGATCTCAGGAAAAAAGCGCGGAGAAAAAATTAAGCAAGGAATTTGGCGGGAAGTTTTTGGAAGCGCTAAAAAATCAGAATGGCGAACTGGACGATAAGCTGTTTGAGTTGATAAAAGCCAAGGAAAGCGAAAAAAACAGGCGGTTCGTTTTGGCCGGCACGCTGGGCGCACTGGTCGGCAGCGGTGCGTTGGCTCAAGCAGTGCGCAATGGAATCAATTCTGGATTCGGCCAAGAAATGATTGAAAAAATAAAAGCTGCGGCTGAAAAAACGATCGATTTTGCAAAACACCCTTTGACCGGCGGTTTTGATTTAGAAAAAGAAGCATTGAGAGAGACGGGGTACGGCGAAATGAAGAGCCATTTGCCGGGCAATGTGCCAAAATCGGGAATGCCGATTCTCGGGGGCGATGCTGTGAATCCGGAAATTCTGCCTTCGCCGGGCGGCGCCAAAGCCGGCGAAGAAATTTTTAATTTGAAAATCGGCAGCCGAGGTCCGGAAGGCGCGATAATTGATAATTTCAGGGCTAAGCCGGATGTGGCCAAGGCCTTTGGCTGGGACGGTAAAACAGATATCAATAAATGGGCCGGAACTCGCGCGCATCAGCTGTGGTTAAAAAGCGCGGAGGGAGAATTGGCTAAGCCGGGTATGGCGGAAAATTTGGTTAAACACGGTTTTACGGCGAATGCCGAGGGTTATGCCAAGGCCATGCGCCATCTTGGCCGGGGCGCTTTTGTGGAATTGGACGGACAAGGGCATATGCATTTGAGCGATAAGGCAACCTTTTTAAGGGCGGCGAGTTCGGGTGTTCCCGATTTGACCGCAAAAGAGCATATATTGAATGGAGCGCTGGACAATGCGGGCCCGGCGGATGAAAAGATAAAAAAAATAGTTTCCCGCCTGGTTGAACCGAATATTTTAACCGAAGAAACCTTCAAGGCCGCAGCCAAAGTGCCGCTGGGTAAGATATTGGATGCCATACCGCCGGAGGCCTACGAGGATAAATACGCCTTGAGCCGTTTTTGGCACGAAGCCAAACTATCACAGTTAAATTTACCCGGTTCCAGCTGGCTCGGCTTGACTTATAGCGACTATACAAAATACGCCGAGATGGCCAAATTTTTGAGAAATAGCATTGGCAAGCAAGGTATTGGGGGAGTAAAAAATATGACAGTGGGAGAATTTTTCAATAAATATATGGAAAACGCCGATAAGGAAATAGCGGCGGATTTTAACCAGGGCCACCTTGAAAACAAATAATAAAATATTAAAATAAAAAAAATGCCAGGTAGTGAAAATTCGGCGGTTTAACCGAATTAAGATTATCTGGTAAACAAAAATAAAATTATAGAATTCGGTAAGCTAATTAAATCCAGATGGATTTATGAATATAGCCGAATTTCTACTACCTGGAATGCCAACTCAAATCGAGGAAAATATTTTTCAAGAATTGGGAATTGCGGAATTACCGCAAGAGCGCCAAGAAGAGGTTTTAACCGCCATGACCGAAGCGGTTTTAAAAAGGATAACGCTACGGCTCATCGGCGCGCTGGCCGAGGAAAAAAAGAGCGAGCTTGAGGCCCTGGGAGAAGACACGGAAAAAATAAGCCAATTTTTGGCGGCTAATATTCCCAACCACGAAGAGCTGGTCAAAGAAGAAGTGGCGAACTTTAAGCAAGACATGCAAAAAACAGTGGATTCTTTGCTGGTATGAGTTTTGACTAAAAACTATTAACTAAAAACTATCCCTATGCCAGGTAGTGAAAATTCGGCTGTTTAAACGAATTATTGCTGGCTGGTGAAGTTTAATAAAAATAGGAAAATTGGCGATTTTAATTAAGCCCATAGAATTTAATTAAATATAGCCGAATTTCTACTACCTGGTATGCCAGACCTATATCGCGAACCGGTCGACCAATCGGCGGAAACACTATCGGCGCCTCCCGCGCCGTTAAGTTCGGCCGAGATGGAACTTGCGGACTTGGAAAAACAAATAGCGGCCAAAAGAGCGGCGTTGCAAAAAGAAAAAGAGAGGCCTTTGGAGCAGGTTGTCGCGGCGGAAAAACCGGCCGTTTTATCTTCAGCCGCTCCAGCGGAGCCCGTTAGCGCACTGCCGTTTCCCGCCAAAGAGGCAAAGCCCGAAATAAGGCAATTCAAGCGCCTGGAAAAGAACCAGCAGTTAAAAAATTTGGTTGATTTGGCGTTTCAAAAAGGCGTCGTCTACGCGGCGGATGTGGCGCGCGACCTGGAGAACCCGTATTTGATGGATGAATTCCATGACGCGCTGGTGGGAGAGTTGCATAAGGAATTGGTGGAAAAAGGGAAGTTGGAAGAGATTTAGAGCTTGCAAATTGAAGAAAACACGAAGATAAATTTAATTGTTATGAAAAATATAATAAAAGAATATGCTGTTTTAAAGATTTTTTTGGCGCTATTGCCTGCTTTAATCTTTACTCAAAATTATGCGTGGATGACGCTTAATTCTTATTTGGGTATAGCGTTTTGGATTATTTGGGCATTGACGATCTGGAATGTTTGGCAATTTACCGAAAGAAATCACATTCTAGAAAGATGTTTTCGTTTGACGGAAATATCTTTGTTTTTTCTTCCTTTATCGGCCATTGTTTTTGCGTTTATTTTTGGTTCGCAGGCAGCGATGTCAACATCGAGCGGGATTGAGAGAGGGGGAGCCGCCTTAGGTGCGGCGATGGGCGCAACTGTTGTAATTATATTGTCTTTCATTATCGGTCTTATTGGCGGTATGGTTGTTCATTTGATTGCTAATAAATATGAGAAAAAGGCGGAAAAAATTGAAATTAGACAGCAAGAATCGCTATCTAATAAACATGGCATAGCTCTTTCAATTGCCGCCATAATTCTGCTTGCCATTATTATGGGTTCCGTTTCAAGCGTGCAAGCTTACAAGAAAGATGTAAAAGAAAAGGAAGAGTTAGGCAAGGAGATGCAACAAGGTGGCATCTCGCAGTTAAAATCGGACGCAAAAAGGGTTAATCTGGAAATTACAAGTAAGGGTTTTCATAAAGCCGATTATATGTCCGGCGATTACGAGGATCAAATCACGATGGATTTAAAATTTATCAACGAAACCGATAAAGAAATAAGAGGCGTCGAGGGCGCACTTACCTTTTATGATATTTTTGATAATAAAATTTCCGTATCGAAAGTAAGTTATGACAAAGGAATTCCTGCTCGTGGCAGTAAAATTTGGAAGTCGGGAACCGATTATAATCAATTTAAAGAGGAAGATGTGGAATTAAAAGACACAGAATTAAAAGATCTAAAATATAAATGGAGCGTTTCAACTATCATTTATGTTGATGGTGCAAAAGAAACATTTTAACTTTAGGCAAGATAAATTTAAATCTAGAGATGTCCGACAACCAAAAATTCTTTTTAATATTTGGGTTGTCGGACATCTGAAAATTAGTGCAAACATTCGACCTTAATTTAATCTTGTTTCCCTTAACCATGGTATTATTTTTTATCGTGGTTTTTTTGGGTATATATTTTTTGATAAATCTGGTTCGCGGCAAGGGCCGGATAACCCGGGCGTTGAATATGTCGCTGTTTCTGGTGACTGTGCCCAAGCTCCCCGCGGATGATAAAAATAAAAAGCCGTTCAAGGAGCTGGTGGCGGTGATGGAACAGTTTTATGCCAGCTTGAGCAACCTGAAAGAAAAAGGGAGCAGCGCGTTTCTTTTCGGTCAGCCGGTTTTCACCTTTGAAATGGCGGTGCAGAATGTGGGCGAAGAGATAGCTTTTTATGTCGCTTGTCCCAGGCGCCTGAAGGAAGTAATGGAAAAACAGATCCACGGATTTTTCCCGTTGGCAGATGTGCGGCCGATAGACGATTACAACATCTTCAATCCTCAGGGCGCGGGGACGGGTGCGTATCTTTTTGCGGGCAGAGGAATTTCCCTGCCTTTTAAGACCTATCAGGGGCTGGAAACCGACCCGTTAAATGAAATAGTCAACTCGCTGAGCAAGTTGGACGCGGAAGGCGAAGGTGCGGCCATTCAGATTGCCATCCGGCCGAGCAAGGCCAAGCGCTGGCGCAAAAATTCCTTGAAGATCGCCCAGGAGATGCAGAAGGGCAAAAGATATGAACTGTCAAAAATACGGGTGGATAAAAATTGGCTGGTTATTTTAATCGACCTTTTGACCGGCTCCACTTTGTTCTCCAAAAAAGAAGCGCCGTCTCCCGGCCCGCCTTCGGTTACGCCTCTGAGCTTGGAAGTCATAAAAGCATTGGAAAGCAAGGCCAGCAAAGTGGCCTATGAAGCGAATATCAATATGATCGTTTCGGCCAAAATGCCCGAACAAGCGGACCGGATTTTGCTGCAGATGGAAAGCGCTTTTTCGCAATTTAACGGGCTTAATTTGAATCTGTTGAAATCATCGCGGGCCGGCACTGGCCGGAGATTGCGCCAGCTGCTTTATGATTTTTCTTTCCGTATTTTTGACTCGAGCCGAAAAATTATTTTAAGCACTGAAGAGTTGGCTTCCATTTTCCATTTTCCGACCACGGAAGTGGAAACGCCCAAAGTCAAATTTATAAAATCAAAACAGGCCGCTCCTCCTCCCAATATGCCAACACAAGGCCTTATTTTGGGCAAGAATTTTTTCCGGGGCGTGGAAACGGTGGTGCGTATGCAGCGAGACGACAGGCGCCGGCACCTTTATATCGTGGGCCAGACGGGTACCGGCAAAACCTCAGCCATGCAGGGAATGCTGGCGCAGGATGTCAAAGAGGAGGGGCTGGCCGTCATCGACCCGCATGGCGATTTTGCCGATTATGTTTTGGGTTGTGTGCCGCCAAATCGCGCGGAAGATGTTGTCTATTTTAACCCGGCCGATATTGAGCGCCCCTTGGGAATCAATATGCTGGAATACGATCCGAAATACCCCGAGCAGAAAACTTTCATCGTCAACGAGCTGATAAGCATTTTTGATAAATTATACGACTTAAAAACCACCGGCGGGCCGATCTTTGAACAATACACCCGCAATGCTCTGCAGCTTTTGATGGATGATCCCAATGAAGGTGCCACGCTGATGGAGGTGCCAAGGGTGTTGGCGGACGCGGCATATCGCAAACGATTGCTGGATAAATGCCAGAATGTTGTGGTGAAAGATTTCTGGGTGAAAGAGGCGGAAAAAGCCGGAGGCGAGGCGGCGCTGGCCAATGTTGTGCCGTATATCACTTCCAAATTCAACACCTTTATCGCCAATGATTTTATGCGGCCGATAATCGGGCAGAGCAAATCAGCCATCAATTTCCGCGACATAATGGATAACAAAAAAATTCTGATAGTGAATTTGAGCAAGGGCCGCATCGGCGATTTGAACGCTTATCTTTTAGGGTTGATAATTGTAGGCAAATTGATGATGGCGTCTTTTTCTCGCGTGGATACGGCCGAAGAGCTGCGTTCCGATTTTTATCTTTATATCGACGAATTCCAAAATTTCACCACCGACAGCATTTCCACTATATTGTCGGAAGCCAGGAAATATAAATTGTGCCTGGTGATAACGCACCAATATATTAAACAAATTCCGGAAAAGATAAGAGACGCGGTGTTTGGCAATGTGGGCTCAATGCTGGCTATGCGCGTGGGCGCGGAAGACGCGGAATTTTTGGTCAAACAGTTCACGCCTATTTTCGATCAGAACGACCTGATAAATCAGGACAATTTCAGCGCTTATGCCAAGCTTCTAATAAACAACCTGACCTCCAAGCCCTTCAATATGGTCTTTGACCGCCCGCCGCAGGAAAACAAAGAGATAATCGGCGCCCTGAAGGACCTGTCGCGGCTGAAATACGGGCGGGACAAGCATCTGGTGGAGGGAGAAATAAACAGCAGATATAAATCATAAGATAGCGATCCGAATAATAAAAATTCCATTCGAATTATCCGAATGAATCCATTCGTTGCATTCGGATGTTATTCGTAGATTGGGATCGCGACAAATATGGATGAAAAAACACCGCAACAAAATGCATCCGCGTATGCGTTGGCAACAGGAAACACATCAATATTCAAAAAGGACTTGATAATTTCGGCGATAATCGGATTTTTTTGCGCCGCGTTGGCCTTGCCTATTGCGCAGAATTTAAAAATTCAGCAATCTTTTGCTTTCACCTTGCTGGTGATTTTGCCGGTTTTGTCTGTTGCCGGCATGGCCGCGGCCTATTGGCTGGCCCAAAAAGTCAAAATTTTCTATCAATTAGCAAAGTTTGTGCTGGTTGGCGCGCTTAACTCCTTGTTTGACTGGGGAATTTTAAATTTGCTGATGTTCTTGGCCGGCATCAGTTCCGGCGCGCTTTATGCGGTTTTTAAGGGGATCTCTTTTTTGGCGGCTATGACCAGCAGTTATTTTTGGAATAAATTCTGGACTTTTAAGAAAAAGGAGGCAAGCGAGCTTCAAAAAAGCGGCCAAGAAATGCTGCAGTTTTTTATCGTGAGCGTGGTAGGGTTTGCTTTGAATGTGGGTGGGGCCACTTTGTTGGTTAATGTTTTTGGTCCGCAATTCGGCTTGAGTGCCAAGCTTTGGGCTAATGTTGGCGCGTTAGCCGGTACGGTGCTGAGCATGGGCTGGAATTTCGTGGGGTATAAACTGATGGTGTTTAAAAACTGAAAATATTGAGATTTAATCTCGATATGCGGGGGCGTAATTTCGGTTGCGCCTTTTTTGTTTTTAGGATAAAATATGAGTGAATTTTGGCTGATACTGGTATCCTTTTTTCTGCCATTCCCGCCCCATATCAAGTACGGGGCGGGAATGGCAAGGCCTGGATCCCGGGTTAAGCCCGGGATGACAAGATAAAAAAAGAGAGGGTAATTCTATGGAAAATCTGGTTTTATACCGCAAATACCGGCCAAAAACCTTTGCTGAGGTTTCCGGCCAGGAACATGTGGTGCGCACCATAACCAATGCTTTGACACTGGGAAAAGTAGCGCACGCTTATTTGTTTTGCGGGCCGCGCGGAACGGGCAAAACGACAGTTGCGCGTTTGCTGGCAAAAGCCGTGAACTGCGAAGCCCGCTCTTCGACTTCCCTCGATTCTACTCGGGATAAATCGCTCGGAGTAAAAAGTTATGAGCCCTGCAACAAATGCGCTTCTTGCGCGGAAATAAACGAAGGCCGGGCCATGGACTTAATAGAGATCGACGCGGCGTCAAACCGCGGCATAGACGAGATCCGGGAATTGCGCGAAGGCATAAAATTTTCGCCGGCCAAATTAAAATATAAGGTTTTCATCATCGATGAAGTGCATATGTTGACGCGTGAAGCTTTCAATGCGCTGCTCAAGACACTGGAAGAGCCACCAAGTCACGCCATTTTCGTTTTAGCTACCACCGAAACGCATAAGGTTCCGCAGACAATAATTTCGCGCTGCCAAAGGTTTGATTTCCATAAATTGACGCTGGATAAAATAATCGAGCGATTAAAAATCATCGCTAAGGAGGAAGGATTGAAGATCGATAAAGGTGCTTTGGAACTGATAGCGCTGAACGCGGATGGCGCGGCGCGCGACGCCGAGTCGCTTCTGGGCCAAGTGATGGCAATGGAAGATAAAAACATTACTCTGGTCGAAGCGCAAACGATTTTAGGCATCACAGATATGGCGGCGGTGGCGGATATGATGAACTTTTTGGTCACTAAAAATGCCAAAGAAGCGCTGGGCTATGTGAATAAGCTGGCGGAAGATGGCTATGAGCTCGGGCAATTTGCCAAATCATTGATAAATTACGCCCGCAAAATGATGATCCTGGCCGCTTGGAAGCAAAGCGGTGAAACGGAAAAAATGCGCCAGCTCATCGCGCCGGAATTGACGGACGAGCAATTTACGGTTATTTTGGAGCAAGGGCGTAAATTCACCGGTGCGGACTTTATCAATCTTATCCGGTTTTTGATCCGCGCGGAAAACGAAATCAAATCCGCCTCCTTGCCTCAGTTGCCGCTGGAATTGGCGGTGGTGGAATGGGCGGGGACGGAAAGTAAATAAAAAAACTTTGTCATTCCGAGTGCAGCGATCCGCGCAAGAATTGAGTTTTTCCATTAGCTAAAAGCTATCAGCTATAAGCTATTTCTGGGGAGTAGCCAAGCGGTAAGGCAACGGACTCTGAATCCGTCATCGGGGGTTCGAATCCCTCCTCCCCAACACTCATGTGAGACCGACCGAGACGGTTTAACAGATTTATTTCTGGGTTATGTCAAGAATTTGATTCTTAGATTCTGTATCGTCAGAGGCGATTCAGAAGGGGGGTTAAATTAAATGACAATAAATGTCCAAAAATTTAGCTTGGGTCAAAGATCGCTTTTAAACGGCGCAATTTAGATTGCGCCGTTTTTGAGTGCAACTTAATTAATAGAAAAGTTATTCGACTCTTTTCATTATTTGTATTTTCAAAGGCCATTTTTGATGGAATATTAACAGTTTCTATCTGTTCTGTTTTTTTAGAAAGTGTTAATATTATAAATAATTAAGATTATGAAAATTTCTCCGGCAGAAAAAATTATTCTTTGGGGGAGAAGTGCTGGCATATGCAATAAGTGTAAAGGGCAAGTTACACATACGAGCGTAAAAAGTCATGTCCAGCACAAAGGAGAGGACGCACACATTGAGGGCAAGGAGCCTGGTTCTGCAAGATACAATAAATCTATGACAGAAAAAGAGAGGGCTTGTTATGCCAATCATATTTTGTTGTGTTCTTCTTGTCATACAGAAATTGATAAAGATCCTATTGCTTACACGGTAGATATATTAAAAAAGATAAAGCTAGACCACGAAGACTGGGTAAAGAAGAAATTGATTATGAATTTGCCCCAGATTACTTTTAGCGAGTTAGAGGATACGATAAAATATTTGGTTAAGCAATATGATTTTGAAGTAAGCACACTAGATTTAATAACCCCGCAAGAAAAGATAAAAAAGAATGACCTGTCTCTGGATGTTGTGGAACGAATAAAAATGGGACTAAGTAAGGTAACTTTAGTTAAAAGATATTTAAATTCTCACCCCGACACTGATTTTGCCGAAAGGCTGAAGCGCGGTTTTATAGAAAAATATCGCGAGCTTAGAGAAAAAGGAAATTCGAGTGACGGCCTATTTTACATTCTTTCCGATTTCGCTTCATCTAATTCAGCAGACATTTTAAAGCAAGCAGCTGGCTTATCTGTTTTAATTTATTTTTTTGAGCAGTGTGATATATTTGAAAAATGATTTTACCTGATAAAAATATAAAATTATCTAATTCTCTTATTGGGGTCGGCTCTGTTTTGCTTGGTGAAATTAGAAGACCGTGTTCCGTTTCTTCCTTGTGGGAAAAAAATAATAAAATTCCAGAAGTAAATAATTTTGAGAAATTTGTTTTAACTCTTGATTTACTTCATCTTTTGGACTTGATAACAATTGAAAACAATCTAATAAAATTAAAGCATGATCAAATCGGTTAGGAGTACAAATCCTTTATTCAAACGAGTTGATTTTTCCCCTGGTTTTAATGTCGTGCTCGCTGAGCGTACTAACGACTCCTCTGATAAAGATTCTAGAAATGGTTTAGGTAAAAGCTTTCTAATTGAAATCATACATTTTTGTCTTGGCTCAAGTACGAGTCCAAATGTTGGTGTTCGTAGAAAAGAACTTGAAGGATGGACTTTTATTTTGGATCTTGAGCTTGATGGGAAAATTATAACGGTTTCTAGAAATACGAAAGAATTTTCGAGGGTAACGCTGGAGGGTAATTTTTCTGGTTGGCCCATAGAACCAGAGGTAGGGATAAGAGACGGAAAACGCACTTTGCCTATTAAGGACTGGACAATAGTCTTAGGTTTTTTTATGTATGGTCTTCCGGTAATTGAAGAGCGGAAATATTCGCCAACATTTAGAAGTCTGATATCCTATGCAGTCAGAAGAGGTTTAGGCGGCTTTCAGGATCCCTTTAGACATTATCCGCAGCAAAAAGAATGGGATGTTCAAGTAAATAATTCTTTTTTGTTGGGTATGAATGATGAGTATGCTAGTCAGTTCCAGGTATTGAAGGATGAATTGGGTATAATAGAAAATTTAAAAAAAGCATTAGGGCTGGGATTGCTTGATAGCTTGGTGGGCTCTTTGAGCGAGCTAGAAGCAGAAAAAGTTCGTTTATTGAGTGAGGTTGAAGCGAATGAGGAAGAGCTCAATTCATTTAATGTTCATCCACAGTATTATAAAATTCAGCAAGAAGCCGATCTTTTAACAGAGCAAATCCATAATGTCATTAATGCTTCTGCGATTAATAAAAATATTTTAGATAAATACCAAGAGAGTTTTATTGAAGAAAAAGACATTTCCTTGCAAAAGGTCGAACAACTTTATGCGGAAGCTAGGTTTGTATTTTCGGATGCAATAAAGAAGCGAGTAGAAGATGTTCTAAATTTCCATATTAAAGTTATAAAGAATAGGAAAGATTATCTATTATCAGAGGTTCAAAGAATACAACGAGAAATGGCTGAGCAAAAAGTGAAGACAGAGGAATTATCCGCAAAGCGAGCTGAGTTATTAATGATTTTGCAGACCCATGGCGCCTTAGAAGAATATACAAAATTACAAAATCACCTCTCAGTGATAAGACAGTCTTTGGAGGAAAAAAATAACAGAGTCAGAGATATAAAAAAAATTGAAGAAGGCGTTAGCAATATTAAAATTAAAAAAGAAGACTTAATTAAAAAAGCTAGACAAGATAAAGAAGAAAGAGAGGACCAGATTGAAAAAATTATAAAATTATTTAATAAAAATTCAGAGTTTTTATATTCTCAGCCAGGTAATTTCTTGATCTCGATAACTAATGCCGGCTATAAATTTAATGTAGAGATATTGAGGGCGGGAAGTCAAGGGATTAGTTATATGAAAGTTTTTACTTATGATATTACTGTTTTAGAATTTAGACAGAAGAAGCCGAGTCCCAGATTCTTAATCCATGATAGCACTATTTTTGATGGTGTTGACGAAAGGCAAACAGCAAAAGCCTTGGAGTCTGCAGCAAAGATAGCCAGCGAAACGAAGACCCAGTATATTTGCACATTAAACTCTGACGATGTTCCTTATTCAGAATTTAGCGAAGAATTTGGGGTTGAATTTAAAAAGGCTATAAGGATTATCTTTACAGACGCTAAAGAAAATGGTGGTCTGTTAGGGTTTAGATTTTAGGGCCTTAAATAGATTTTTAGTATTTATATGTTTATAACAACCGAAGTAAATGTTAAAAAATAATGGATAAAAAGAATATCTTTGAATTATGGCGCGAAAACGGAGAAAAAATTTCATTTATTGTTATATTGGATTCTTGGAACGAAGCTAAACACTACGCTGTAGTGGAGAAAATAGAGATTAAAAATTGGCCATTTGGCAATGCTTTTGGACAGTACTTCTTTTATGGAAAACCCTGTAAAAGAGGGCTGATAAAAAACTCAGGAACCTATCGTTGGAAATTAAAAACTTAATATGAACTATAATCAATTAATTATAAATTGGCACGTAAAGGCCTCAGATGACGATTTCTTTTCTAAGTTTGTTTTTGAATATTTGGCGTTCATAGCTTTTTTGAAAAAGAAAAAATTCACCAATTCTCAAAACGATAGAGCCGCTATCCAATTTTTAAAGCAGGACGAAAGTATCAAGATAAAATATTTAAATAAAGTTCTAAATAATGTAGATTTGCATCTTTCTTGGGAAGAAATAAAAAAGGAACTAAAAATTGCACGACTTGGTAATGTAAGCGGTAACAGTGGTAATGTGGAAGAGATAAAATGGTGGAATTGTTCTCATTCGGATCTTGGAGGTCATGCTATAGACGATAAGAATAAAGTAAAAGGATATATTTATAATTTAGAAGACTGGGAAAATATGGTCGAGTTTTGGTATTCAATTCGTAATAATCTTTTTCATGGAGCAAAGAATCCAGAGGACAGAAGAGATCGTCTTTTTGTGGAGCATGGATATAAAACCTTAAATCCATTAGTTCAAATATTATTAGAGACTGAGTAGATAAAAGGTGTTGGATGTCATAAACTAAAATCACCCGAATTCGGGTGATTTTAGTTTATTCTAAAGAAACTAGTTTGTTTTTTATTACAACCTTGCTTTTGAAACAAGATATCAGCTCTCTTTTTTCAAGATTTGTGCCGTCTCTAAGAATGTATTTGGCGTAGTTGCGTATATCTATATCAGCCACTTTTATTATCGATTTTATTCCGAGCATCCCGGCTTGGAATTTTTTATGCCGCTCAACTTCAGCTTTAATTTTTTGCTTAATGCCAATCTCGTCCAAGGACATCTGGTCTATCAGATTTTCAAGCTGCTTGATTAAGTCGTCTTCCCGGATATAGCCGCATTTGCATTCTTTATCGTTGAATCGGGTGCAGCCGTAATAAACATAGCGGTGGATATTGCCGTTTAGCTGTTTCTTAATTTTTTCATCTGCCGTAATGCCCGAGCCGCAAAGTCCGCACTTCATCAGTTTGGTAAAGGCGAATTCTTGATTATTAACTCTTGATGTCTGGCTGGTTATTCTATCCTGCACCAGGTCAAATAAATCTTTGCTAACAATCGGCTCGTGTTTGCCTTGGTACCAGGTATTGCCGCCCACGGGGTATTCAAATATGCAGAGGCAGGATTTAAAGTAAGGGAAGCAAAGGATAGGAATGTTGATAAGGGCAGGTTCGCTTTTAGTTGAAATATGTTAAAATTGAATTAGAGGAATACTATAATAATAGGGCATGATCGATACTCAAAAAATAAGAAAATTCTTTCCGGCAATAAAGACCGGAAGGGTTGTTTCTAATAACGCGGCCAGCACCCAAGCGCCGATCCAATTGTTAGATTTGATGGATGAACTTATCGTGCAATACGATAATGTGCACAGGGGCCAGTCTCGGTCTTCACTATTAACTACCGAAAAGTTTGAATCTTCCTATGACACTATCGCTCAGTTCGTCGGCGCTCCGTCCAAGAGAAGTATTATTTTATACAGAAACGCCACCGAAGCGATCAATTCGGTTATGTACTCTTTGATGACCGAATTCAAAGACGGAGATAATGTAGTCACGACATTTATGGAGCATAATTCAAATTATGTTCCCTGGTACGGGCTATGCAGTGAAATTTTGCCAAAATTTGGAGTAAAAGTTGAATGCAGACTGGCAAGATTTGACAAAGAAACGGGAGAACTTGATTTAGATCATTTAAGATCCCTGGTGGACAAAAGAACTAAAATAGTTTGTTGCACCGGAGCATCCAATTTTTTAGGAACAAAAAATCCGATTAAAAAAATAAGGGAGATTGCCGATTCCAGCGGATATATTCAACCAAGCGGAGAAAAAAAATCATATCTTTTAATTGACGGCGCCCAGGTTGTTCCAAATATTTTTGTTGATGTTAAAGATTTAGATGTGGATTTTCTGGTTTGGTCTTTTCATAAAATGCTTGCACCTTTTGGAGTCGGAGCTTTGTACGCGAAAGAGGAATTGCTTACAAAAATGAGGCCGTTTCTTTATGGGGGAGACATGATAGCTGAGGGAAAGGTTAGTCCGGAAAAAGTGGAATATAATTTGCTTCCCTGGAAATTTACCGCAGGGACTCCCAATATCTTAGGGACAATCCTTTCCGCTCAGGCGATAAGATTGTTAATGGATTTTTCTTTAAACCCCGGTGTGCCCAATTATTTTATGGCCGACAAAAAGATAGAAGCGTCGGATGTTGAAAAGGCGATGAGCAGTATAGAATCACACGAAAATGATTTAATAAAAAAAGCGTTGGAGATATTGGAAGAGGTGCCGTCGTTAAAAATTTACGGTCCCAAAGATTCTAAAAATAGGACTTCTTTAGTTTCGTTTACTTGCGAAGGAAGGGATCCATTTGAAATTTCCAAAGAATTAAGCAGCCAAGGGATAGAATCTCGGGCCGGGTGTCATTGCGCGACTTTAGCGCACCATCAATATGAATTGAATCCGCCGGCTAGCTGCAGATTGAGTTTTTATATATATAACAATATTGAAGATGTGGTAAAAGCGTGCTCCGCAGTTAAAGATCGCGCTCAACTTAAAAATGCCGGGACTTCTAAATGGCATTTTATTAGCGCCGCAAAAAAGTTTATAAGTAAATAAAAATAAAATAATTTTTAAAAACATTTATATGCAACAATGTTCAATTTACGATAACCGATCTCTTAATTTTTTTAGGGCCACCAGTGGTTTTTTGGCGCTGATCGCTTTTTTAATCCAAAATCACTGGTTAGTTTTGGCAACGGCTCTTTTATTTTTTTTTGGAGTTTTTTCAATGAAGCTTAATTTTCTTTATCAGTTTTATGGATTATTCTCAAGGAATGTTTTAAAACAGGGTATCGTGCCGATTGAAAAAGACCCCGGAGAGCTGAAATTCGTTTACGGATTTACGGCTGTACTATTTTTTATTTCTTTCGCGCTTCTCTATCTTGGGAAATTTATCATTTTTGCTTGGGGGTTGGATTTGCTGGTGTCTTTCTTAACTCTTTTGGCGAGCTTCGCCAATATTTGCATAGCCGCTTTAATGTATGTTCTTTTTAAGAAAATTTTCAATAAATAAATGGAGAAAGAACAAAAAATACAAACGGAAAAGATGTCGGGAGGATCCGGGTGCGTTAATAAAAATTGTTGGCTCGCAAGAAACCTTAATTATCCTCCCGCTAAACGATGCCAATATTGCGAACTAAAATTCAGTGATTGCTTATTTGAGCGCTATCTTTTAATAAGCTTAATTTTAGCTTCTTGTCTTTTGCTCGGATCATATTTAGTTGAAAAAAATATTTCAAAATCGTTGATTGTTTCCATCTTCGTTTTAATTATTACTTACGGATATTTTTTTAATAAAAGCACAGAAAAAATAATTGTATCAAATTTTGAAGAGAAAAAAGCCAAAAATGCATTTAAAGAGCTAAGCAATAATCTTCAGCAAGAAGTTGTTAAGGCCACAGCCGAGCTTCAGGCCGGCAAGGTCAAAGTAGAGTCGGCTCTGGAAGTTGAAAAGCAGGCCCGCGAGGAGCTGCAAAAACTCAATCAAGCTAAAACCGAATTTCTTAATTTAGCTTCGCATCAGCTAAGAACCCCGATTTCAGTTATTAAAGGCATTGCCTCGATGATTAAAGAGGGGAGTTTTGAGAAGTTTCCCAAAGAGAAGCAAGCTACTTTCATAGAGGGCCTGTATGATAAAGCCCTAAAGTTGGAAGATATTATCAATGATATTTTAAACGCCTCGGAAATGACGAGCACTAAATTTAAGGTAACCCCTGACCATGCTCAGTGGATTGACCCGGAATCATTCATTAAGGAACTAGCCAGCGGTTTTGAGCCCAAGCTGGCCGAGCGGCAGATAGATTTAAAGATTAATATTGAAAAAATCCTGTTGCCCAAAATTCTCTGTCAGGAGAATTTTCTAAAAGATGCCATTGGCAATTTAATTGAAAACGCCATCAAATATACGCCTTCGGCCAAGGCCGATTCGTATACTAGGAATATCAGGGAAGGCAAAGCCGAAATTATCGTTTTTATCTATCAAAAAGATAATGAGGTTGTTTTTAAGATTCAGGATAACGGCATCGGCGTGCCCAAAGAAGAAATCGCCAACATTTTTAAAAAATTCCAGCGCGGTTCAAACGCCAGAGATATGTATACCGACGGTTCTGGCCTGGGCCTATTCATTGTTAAAGAAATCATTGAAGGCCATGGCGGCCGGGTCTGGGCCGAGAGCGAACTTGGCAAGGGTTCCAGCTTTTTTGCGAGTTTGCCGACCAATCCGCCTAAAGACATAAACATTAAAGCGACAATTATTGAACGGGCGGGAGAATCTGCCCAAAAAACAAATGCTTGAGACACTAAAAAATCTACGCAAGGTTTTATTCGTTGAAGACGATCCGGCTCAGATATTTATGTATCAGAGCGTCTTTGAGTTGGAAGGAATGTGTCTAATGGCGGCTACTTATCACCAGGAAGCGTTAAGAATGGCTCAGACGGAAAAGCCCGAGCTCATTTTGCTTGATTTGTTATTGGGCAATGAAAGCGGCCTGGATGTTCTAAAAGACCTAAAGGCCAATCCAAAAACCCAAAATATTCCCGTGATTGTTTTTACAAATTATGAGAAAAAAGGATTGCGGGAGGAGTGCGCCAAGTTCGGAGCTATAGAATTTATCTTAAAGATCCAAACCACGCCGGTAGAATTTGCTAAAAGTATTAAGGCGAGGATGAAGTAGCGGATTAGTAAAACGAGACACGGCTTTATCTGGTCTCTTAGTATTTTTGACCTCTACCGGGCTGCGTCGGTTTGGCTCTGGAAAAATGTCCAAGAAAGCTCTATAATGCTTGATAGGTATAGGTTCACAACGAGTCAGTCAACTCTTTTCCGTTTCCTTAGTATTTTGCGAAAATTCAGCAGAATTAGAGCAAAATTAAATAAAAAAGAAAAAGACCCCGAGCAGTGAAACTGCGAGGGTAAAACTCAAGTACATCTTACTGTGTTTGCCTCTTCTCTGGCGCCGCGAGGCGGTGGTTAGGCCGAGGCGAGCGACGGCGAGCCGAGAACCGAAACCGAATCCCTCCTTCCCAATACGGTAATTTTTTCCACTCGCTCGGACCACAGAAGGTTTCTTGGGGAAGGAGTCATTTAGAAAATTAACGGAAGAATTTAGTAGAAAGCCAGAGAGAAAAGAAGAAGTTTTATAATGAACGACAAAGTCCGATGCCATATTACTATACCTACATCCTCGAATGCGTCGACAAGTCCCTGTATGTCGGCTGCACCAACGACCTGGAAAAAAGATTGCATCAGCACAACAATTCCAAGCAAGGCGCGCACTACACTAAAATCCGCCGGCCCGTTATCCTAAAACACTCGGAAAAATTCAAAGCTCTCTTAAAGGCCCGCCGCCGCGAAGCGGAAATTAAAACTTGGCCGAGAAAAAAGAAGATAGATCTGATTAAATTCTGTGGAAGTCAGACCTCCACAGGGCTAAGACATTGCACGAAGCAGAAATGAAATCAATTTATATTATTTTAACGATAATTTTGGTTGGCGCCGGAGCGATGGTGTCAGTTTTTCTTTTTTGGTGCCAGAGCGATTGGTGCTTGGTGTTTGATTGGCAAAAAAACAGAGTGATAGACAGCTTTGAAAAATGCGCAGCAATGGGCAATCCCGTTATGGAAAGCTATCCGCGCCGGTGCCGAGCGGGCGATAAAAATTTTACTGAAATTGTTCCGGTCGGCAACGAAAAAATCGAAGTCAGCGCGCCACTACTTAACGCCATCGTGCAAAGCCCGCTAAAAGTGGCCGGCCGGGCCAGGGGCGCATGGTATTTTGAAGCGTCTTTCCCCGTTAAATTATTT
Source organism: Candidatus Portnoyibacteriota bacterium (assembly GCA_028688325.1). Lineage (GTDB taxonomy): Bacteria > Patescibacteriota > Minisyncoccia > Portnoybacterales > GWB1-42-6 > UBA8475. The sequence goes on along the minus strand of JAQTYI010000002.1, from coordinate 26,905 downwards.
GATGGCCAAGGCAGGCAGCTGGCAATCAAACCGGCGCAGGCGCAAAGCGACTGGATGACTACGGAATTTGTGCCCTTTGAAGTCGTGCTGGAATTTACTTTGCCGCAAACCGCCACCGGAATGCTGGTTTTGGAAAAAGACAATCCGTCCGGCTTGCCGGAATTTGAAGATTCAATTTCCTTGCCTGTGCGCTTTAAATAATAACATTCTCACATTCTCAAGAATGTGAGAATGTTGTATCGCGTGGAATATTTATTTTTTAAGTTTTTTATGAAAATAAAGTTAGTCGACATTATCGCAGCAGTATTGCTGATTATCGCGGGATTTATTTTCCGGCATCAGATAGAAAATTTGGTGAGATTTTCTTCCATCTACGCTCCGTGTGAAAAGCCCATAACTTATTCGCTCGGCTTATTCGATGATAAATTCGGCTTGTCCAAAAATGATCTTTTGTCAGCTGTTAAAGAGGCGGGTACAATATGGGAGAAAACGGCCGGCAAGCAGCTTTTTGGTTACACCGATAGCGGAGAGCTGAAAATAAATCTTATTTATGATTACCGCCAGCGGGCAACCGATAAGCTCAATGACTTGGGTATTACGGTGAATGAAGACAGGGCCTCGTATGACAGTTTAAAAGCGAGATATAACACGCTTAACGCGCAATATAGCCAGGCAAAAGCGGCTTACGACGCGCGTTTGGCGTTGTTTAACCAGAGACAAGCCGCTTATAATCAGAAAGTGCAATCTTTTAATAAGGGCAGGAGCGCGTCGAAAGCCGAATACGACCGTCTTCGAGCGGAAGAAACGACCATAAAAGCCGAGTTAACCGATATACAGAAAATGGAAGCCGCCTTGAACGAATATGTGTCCGAAATAAATTCCTTGGCGCTGGCGCTGAACCGCCTGGTGTCGGTCCTTAATTTGAATGTGGAAAAATATAATGAAATCGGTGCCTCTCGCGGCGAAGAATTCACCGAAGGAGATTATGAGGTCAACAACGGAAATCAAGCTATCAATATTTACGAATTCAGCAGCCGTGAAAAGCTGGTGCGGCTTCTGGCGCACGAGCTCGGCCACGCGCTTGGTCTTCCTCACGCAGATGATCCTAAAGCCATAATGTATAAATTAAATATCAGCGCGAACGATAAGCCGACCGCGGCGGACCAAAAAGAACTCGACGCTGTTTGCACGCCGAACTGATTTAGTTTATTCATTGACGCCAAAAAGCGAATCGGTTAAAATTAGCGGGTATTAAATATTTTAAACTAAAAAAATGCAGGACAAAAAAATCATCGCCGTTAGTTTGATATTGATAGCCCTGGGAACGGGAGCGTATTTTTATTCTGCCAAAGGAAACGGCGGCTCAGTTTCGGCCAGCCAGATGGAAGCGATAAAGACAAAAGCGGAAAAATTCATCAATGAACAGCTAGTCCAGCCCGGAACTAATGCGGCGGTCAAAAGTATTGTTGAAGAAAACGGAATGTATAAAATTCTGGTCGGCGTGGGGGCGCAGGAGATCGCGGCTTATATCAGCAAGGACGGCAAGAATTTTTATCCGCAAGTTTATAATATAGATGAGCAGAAGACGGAGCAGACCAGCCCGTCGGCATCGGCTAATCCGGCCCAAAATGCCAACCGCGACATCGCTAAAACGGATAAGCCGGATGTGGAGCTGTTTGTGATGAGTTATTGCCCTTATGGTTTGCAGATCGAAAAAGGAATCTTGCCGGTGGTGGAATTGCTGGAGTCAAAGATTAATTTTCAGCTGAAGTTCGTGGATTACGCTATGCACGGTCAGAAAGAAATAGATGAAAATCTCAGGCAATATTGCATTCAAAAAAAAGGACTGGACAAGCTGGATGCTTATCTGAGTTGCTTTGTTAAACAAGGGGATTCAAACTTCTGTTTGAGCGCTGCCAAGGTTGATGTGGCAAGTTGCGTCGGGCAAACAGACGCGCAATTCAAGATCAACGCCAAAGCGGCTGATAAAAGCCAGTGGCGAAATTCGTCTTTTCCGCCATTCGATATTAATCAGGCCGACAACGCCAGATATGGTGTTCAGGGTTCTCCGGCTCTGGTGATAAACGGCAAGATGGTCCAGCCGAATAGGAATCCTCAATCGTTGCTGGATGCGGTTTGCTCCGCTTTTACGAATAAGCCGGGCGAGTGCGATGAAAAATTATCGTCCGTTGAGCCGGCGCCGGGTTTTGGTACCGGAGTCAGCTCCGGCGTCAGCGCTCAATGCGGGACTTAACCCGCGTGTTCATTAGTTTCCACTTCGGAGCCATACTCACTCCGACTTCTTTTTGTTTCCGCATTTGCGCATAGGCGCGGGAATATATTTGCCATTTTTAAAGTTTCGTGGTAAACTTGGAATAAGCAAGTGGTAAGACCTCTCGACTGCGCTCAGGGCTTCGCTCGAGGAATAATATTTTTATACTGCTTTCGGGCAGTTTTTGTTTTCCCTCGCTGAGCTCGGGATAAATTATAGTATAATAAGGAAGTCCTTGATTTGCTCGAGTCATAAATTTAAATTTTATGGAGATTCGCAATATTGCCATTATCGCTCATGTGGACCATGGAAAAACGCGCCTGACCGACGCCCTGTTGCAGCAAACAGGCGTGGCGGCCGCGGGCGTGAGCATGGACTCAAACGATCTGGAACAGGAGCGAGGCATCACTATTTATTCAAAGAACGCGTCTATCTTTTACAAAGATACGAAAATAAATATCGTGGATACTCCCGGCCACGCCGATTTCGGCTCCGAGGTTGAGCGCATTTTGCGCTCCATCGATTCGGTTTTGCTGGTGGTGGACGCGCAGGAGGGCCCGATGCCGCAAACGAAATTTGTGCTGAAAAAATCTCTGGAACTGGGAATCAAGCCCATAGTCGTCATAAACAAGATAGACAAACCCGCGGCCAGGCCCGAGTGGACCCATAACGCGGTGCTGGAGCTTTTTATGGATCTGGGCGCCAATGACGAGCAATTAAATTTTGCAACGGTTTTTGCTATCGCCAAACAGGGGATTGCCAAGTTGAAATTAACCGACGAATCAAACGATCTGACTCCGCTACTCGAAACAATTTTAAAAGAAGTGCCAGTGGCTTCTTCGCTGGAAGCAACGGCCAAAGAATTGCGTTTTCAGCCGTTCAATCTGGCTTATGATAATTTTTTGGGCCGTTTGGCCATTGGGCGCCTGTATGAGGGAACCATCAAGCCGGGTATGAGTGTTTTCATTAAAAAGCCGACGGGCGAGGCGCGCTCGGGAAAAATTACCAAAAATTTTTCGTTCAAGGGCTTGGAACGCATTGAAGCAGACGAGGCCTCGGCCGGCGACATTGTGATGGTGGCGGGCTTGCCCGATATTTTTATCGGTGAGACAATCTGCCAGAACGAAACGCAGGAGGCCTTGCCGGCCATCAATATCGACGAGCCGACTATCTCTCTTAATTTTTTGGTCAACAATTCTCCTTTTGCCGGCCGTGAGGGTAAATTCGTGACGACCCGCCAAATCCGCGAACGCTTGGAACGGGAGCTGGAAGTCAATGTGGGGCTCAAGGTTGATTTTTCAGCCAGCGAATATTTTAAGGTCTACGGTCGCGGCGAATTGCATATCGCCATTTTGCTGGAAAATATGCGCCGCGAGGGCTATGAGCTGCAGGTTTCCCAACCCCAAGTTATTATCAAGGAACAAGACGGCCAAAAATTGGAGCCGTTCGAGGAATTAACCATTGATGTGCCCAGCGACATGGTGGGCGCGGTGATGGACAAACTGTCGCGCCGGAAGGGTTCAATGGTTGAAATGAAACCGGAGCAAAGCCATATGCGCTTGATGTTTGAGATCCCAACGCGCGGATTTTTGGGCTACCGGAGCGAATTTGTCATCGATACGCGAGGCGAAGGAATTTTGAGCAGCAGGGTTGTCGGTTTCAAGCCGTATGCCGGCGACATCTCGCGCCGTTCCGTCGGCTCCATGATCTCTATGATGACCGGCAAGGCGCTGGGCTTTTCGCTTTATAATTTACAAGAACGCGGCGTGCTTTATATCGACGCCGGCGTTGAAGTTTATGAAGGAATGGTCATCGGCAATACCTCCAAGGGCGAGGATCTGAGCGTGAACCCCATTAAGGGAAAGCAGTTGACCAATATGCGCTCCAAAAGCACGGATGAAGCCATCAATCTGACTCCGCCGCTGGATTTGACCTTGGAGCGGGGGTTGGAAATAATGAACGCGGATGAGTATTTGGAAGTCACGCCAAAAAGCATCCGTTTGCGAAAACAGCTTCTGACCGCGGTCGACAGGACCCGGGCGAACAGATAAAATTAGCTATTAGCAAATAGCATATAGCGAATAACAAATGAAAAAGCCCCTTAAAACCGGGGCCTTTTCATTTTATTTTAATCTTTCTCTGTTTTATTGTATAATGAAATATATATGCCAGGTAGTGAAAATTCGGCTGTTTAACCGAATCATCGCTAACTGGTAAAAATAGATAAAATCATGGAGTTTGGCAAGCTTGATCAAGTCCATTCGGATTTATGAATATAGCCGAATTTCTACTACCTGGTATGGATAGAGGGGAATTTGAAAAACTGGTAGCGGAGGCAATAGACGAGATTCCGGATGAATTTTTGGCGCGATTGAAAAATGTGGCGATTGTGGTTGAAGATGAGCCCAATAATGAACAATTGAGAAAGCTGAAATTGAGAAGCGACTTGACCCTATTGGGACTGTATGAAGGGGTTCCCCTGACTCAGAGAAATTCTTACACGATGGCGCTGCCTGATAAGATCTCTATTTTTAAAAATTCAATTGAACTGGTCGCCCATACGCCCGAGGCCATCAAAAAACTAGTTCAAGATACCGTGCGCCACGAGATAGCGCATCATTTCGGGAGCGGAGAATTCGGCGCAAAAAAAGCGGCAAATAATAAATAATAAATTAATAATTAATTTAAAAATATGATAGAAGAGAAAAATGTCAATCTGAGGATCATTCCGCCGGCAAAGTATCTGCCGGGGGCGGTTTTGGCGGTAGCGGCGTTTTTGATAATTTTCTTGGCCGCGGCTGCTTATACCAAGATAATCGAAGGCCGCTATGTCGGCCAGTCATCGCAGTATAAAAATACGATTTCCGTTTCCGGCGAGGGGAAAGTTGTGGCCAAGCCCGACATCAGCCAGGTTTCTTTGTCCGTTATTTCCGACGCCGCCACGGTGGCCGCGGCGCAAAAGGACAATACCGACAAGATGAATAAGATCACTCAGGCCATGAAGGACTTGGGAGTTAAAGAAGAAGATCTTAAGACTACCAGCTACAGCGTTATGCCTCGCTATCAATATATCTCCGGCAGAAGCGATATTATCGGTTATGAAGTTGTGCAGAATTTGGATGTTAAGATAAGGGATTTGACGAAAGTCGGCGATGTTTTGAGCAAGGCCGCTACGGCCGGCGCCAACCAGGTGGGCTCCCTGACTTTCACTTTCGACAATCCCGAAGCGCAACAAAACGAAGCGCGTGCTAAGGCCATTGAACAAGCCAAACAGAAAGCCGGCGACCTGGCCAAGAGCTTGGGCGTGAGCTTGGGCAAGATAACCAGCTTCAATGAAAGCTCGGCGGGCCAGCCGATTCCGATGTACGCCAGCGACGCGCGGGGTCAGGGCGGCGGAGGCGGAGTGGTGCCGCAGATACAAGCCGGCCAGAACGAAATAATCATTGATGTGAATCTCACTTACGAAATTTATTAGTATGTAAATTTCGTCCACGATAATTTAATGAGATAGAGTCGCTTATTGTAGGCTCAATCTCAAATAAAATACCCTGCATTTTACGGGGTGTTTTATTTGTGTATAATCCGCACCTCGACTTGACAAGAATCTTATTAAGGTGTATATTAATAAAGTACATTAAAAACAGCGTATTTAAAGCAAATAACGGCAATCTTGGAGTTCCGCATGGGGCGGGATGAGGGGTGAGCCAAACATGCGTAGAGCCATTAAATATGGTTAAAGCGCAAATTCAGAAAAGGAGAATAGCCATGAAAACAGTTTCTCGCGGTCAAGCTCTGGAGGTCGCGGCCCGTGTCGGGACGCAAGTTAGTTGGGACGAAATTGATGGAGATCGTCTTCAAAAAAATGTTATCAATCTTTCACCGGAGGAATTCGGCAAGCGTTTCACCGCTTTCCTTAAGAATGGCGGCCGTTTCATCATCGGCGATCCGAAATCCGTTCTGACCCAATCCTTCAATCCCGCCGAATTTCTCGGCAAGGGTTGGGCAACCTGGAAAGGTCCGATTGACGGCGACGGGTTAACTGGCGAGGAAGACATTGATCCTCGTTCATTGGCTCTCTCAGAAATTGAGCTTGCCAGGTTTGTTTTTGAAACTTGCCTTCGGGCAGACGAGAAGTCAATCAAGGGCGAAGAAAAGCTCCGCCGCCTGAAAGAAGAAAAACCCGACTTCATCCGCTTCGGAGGCAATGTTTTCCTCGCTTTATGGCTTGATTACCAGGCCAACAAGGAAAACAGTATTCTCGAGTGGTTTTATCGGAATTTCAAAATCTCCTACCTGGATTTCTTCGGCCAAATTCTTCGCTACCCGGGCGGCGACCGCGATGTGCTCTGTCTCTATCGCTACGACGATGGCGAGTGGCACTGGCGCTACTACTGGCTTGGCATCGCTTGGAACGCCGACGGTCCGTCTGCGGGTTGCGCAAGTCAGTCATAGGGCATTTGAATCTGGGATCTTTTGAATCCTTTGTTCTTTGTCCTTGGAGCGCGGAAATTTTTCCGCAACGCTTTCGAAATGTGCGAATACATTTCCAGACCTCCTGCAACAAAATGCATGGGGTCTTTTTTTATGCTAAAATATGAATGGAAGTAGATGAATGTGCGAGCGATTAAGGTTTCTCGCAGTCGAAACCAGTATCCATACATTGAGAATATCCGCGACTATGGTTTCGGATAGAGTGGTGTATGCAGAAACTTCAAAAAATGAAGATACTTGGTGTAAGATGCTATGGCATTAACCCAGTAGGTCATTCTGCTGAATGAGATGTCGAATAAAATTCAACCCAAAGAGAATTCAATGGGTGGTGGAATAGAAGGCATTCTATACAATTCTTCGCAACCCGGACGGCAACCGCAATGTGCTCTATCTCTATCGCAACGACGATGGCGAGTGGAACTGGAACTACAACTGGCTTGACAACGATTGGAACGCCGACAATCCGTCTGCGGGTTGCGCAACTCTTTTCATTTCTCTCCTGGCTGCTTGCCGGGAGAGTTTTATTTTATGGGTTTTGAAAGTTGTCCGTTCCAACCGCCGAGCATTCTGCCAACCTCGTTTAATTTTTCCGAAAGAGCAATGTATTTTTTATTATCCAAAGATTTAGTTTCCCAAAGTATCATTAGAAAAATTTTTAAAGTGTCAGTTTTTCTGATTGCTATTCTGACATACGATATTTTTTCCTCGGGTTTCAAGAAAATAGCAATGGCAATTGCTTCAATAATTTCTACCAATAAATTATCTATTTTTTGTCCCAAAGTGTGGCGATGGGTTTTTGGCAACACCAGATAATAACCGTACCATAAAAGGTAAAGAATTTTTACTTTCTGAAGCAGTGAAGGAAGGGTCTGGGGGGGGGGCGTTAAAAGCCGAATTTTTATGAAAATTCAATTGGTCCATAAATTTGAAGATATAATTAACATTGAAAATTTGCTGGAAGCATGGAAGGAATTTTTGAAGGGTAAAAAACAGCGAAAAGATGTTCAAGAATTTTCTATGCGTTTAATGGACAATATTTTTTCGCTCCACAACGACCTTATTAATCATACCTATAAGCACGGCGGGTATCAAGCGTTTAAAATCAATGATCCTAAGCCCAGGAACATTCATAAGGCGGGCGTCCGTGACCGATTGCTTCACCACGCGATTTACAGAATTTTATATCCGTTTTTTGATAAAACCTTTATTGTCGATTCATATTCGTGCCGACTGAAGAAAGGAACACATAAAGTCGTTAACAGGTTTCGGGAATTTGTCTGGAAGGTGAGTAAAAATAACACAAAAACATGCTGGGTTTTGAAATGTGACATCAGAAAATTCTTTGCCAATATTGACCACAAAATTTTAGTCAAAATATTAAAAGAGTATATTCCGGATGAGAATATTATTTGGCTGCTGGAAGGAGTGGTAGATAGTTTTCCATCAGAAAAGGGGATGAGCATTGGTTTGCCGCTTGGCAATCTCACCTCGCAATTATTTGTGAATATTTACATGAATAAATTTGATCAGTTTGCCAAGCATAAATTGAAAGATAAACGATATATACGGTACGCGGACGATTTCGTGTTTTTTTCTGATGACAAAAAACGCTTGGAGCAACAAATTGAGCCGATACGGCAATTTTTGCGACGAGGGCTAAAATTAGAATTGCATCCGGATAAAATTTTTATTAAAACATTGGCTTCGGGGGTGGATTTTTTGGGTTTGGTCAATTTTCCTGATTATAGAATTTTGCGGACTAAAACCAGAAGGAGAATGTTTAAAAATATTAAAAACAAATATAATAATTGGCAGGACGGATTAATATTGGAGGAGTCGTTTGGCCAGAGTTTACAGTCATATTCGGGAATGTTGAAGCATTGCAACGGATATGATATTGTGAAGGAAATAAATAAAAAATACTTGTAATGGTCAGGATTGACGACCATTTTCATTAGATTGTATCTATGAGATTGAACAGATTCTTCGGCGATTTTGATCTTGCGCAAAAAACCCTGCGAATTTCCGACGGGGATTTTTTGCATCAGGTGAAAAATGTTTTGCGCCTGGGCGCAGGTGAAGAAATTATTTTAGTCAACGGACAAGGAAAAGAGGCGTCAGCGAAAATTGCACAATACGGCAAAGATTTTGTTGAGGTGGAAATCTTGGAAGTAAAAGAAAATGAGAATGAACCGGAAAGGCAAGTAATCTTGTATTGCGCGGTTTTAAAGCGGGAAAATTTTGAATTGGTTGTCCAGAAGGCCGTGGAAGCCGGCGTAAGCGAGATAGTGCCCGTGATATCGCGATGCACGGTTAAAACAGGTTTGAAATATGACCGGCTGAAAAAAATCATCAAAGAAGCGGCGGAACAATCCGGCCGGGGAATAATTCCGGTTTTGCGGGAAGCAATAAGTTTCAACGATGCGCTGGCTGGCGCAAAAGAAAACACGGCAAACATATTATTTGATGCGTCCGGCACCAAATTATTGATGTCTGACATCAATAATTTGGTGCAACAGGAAAAAGAGCAAGTCGGAATTTTTATCGGCCCGGAAGGCGGATGGAGCGGAGAGGAAATCGGCGCGGCCAGAGGAGCGGGGGTTAAGCTAATTTCGCTGGGAAAACTGACTTTGCGCGCCGAGACCGCGGCGATGGTGGCTTCTTATTTGGTTTGCCGGGGTTAGTTGTGGATAAGTTGGTTTTGCGCGAGGGCCCTGTCGGTGTTAAAATATTTGCATGAGGGAACTTCAGAAGTTCTTTTTATTTTTTATTGAAAGGGGGTGGTCGTCAAAAACGGAGAGTTGTGGGACACAATAAAGAAGATAAGATGCGATTTTCTGGGATATTGCTCGGAGCTATCCGGCAAGAACGGCGGTCGGCTGGTCGGACACCATATCCATGGAAGAAAAAACGGTAAAAAAAACGGAAATGGTAAAAAAAAACCGAGAAAAAGACCCGGTCCGCCAACGATCTGGGATTGTCAAATGCGGCTTCTGGACGAAGAGAGCGAGCGGCACCATAAGCTTCAATTATCTATGGGTAACGATGACTTCAGCTATGAGATTCAGAGAATCAATAACGCTAAATTAAGAGAGGCCTTGAAAGAAGTGATAATATCCAATCCGTTAAAATATCCGAGGCCCACCTTAATGAGAATCAGGGGTTGGCTTAGGGATTTTCCCTGGAGTTAACAGGAAAAGGCCTCGTCTTCAAGGGGGGCCTTTTTATTTTTCTGGCGTCGCGTTTGGGTTGCGCTTCCGGCGGGGAAAGGATAAAATATAATACAAGAGCATAAATCATTAAATTAAAATTCTATGACAAAGCAAAATTTTACAGCCGATGTTGCCAAACAGATCGGCGAACAATTGGGCGTTGATTGGTTTAAATTCGATATTGAACAATTCCGCACGGGTATGGATGTGGAGTTGGAACACGGCACCGAGAATGCCGCTACCAATGTGACAAACGATGATCCGTTAATGACTGGTAAAATCGCTTTGGCGCATTTGAATGAGTTTGCCGATTATTACACCCGTCTTGAGAGAATGGAAAAAGAAGCCAAAGAATTTTGGACTAAATAATATGGCGAGAATTCAGACAAATCTCGGCCAGAAGCGCAAAAAAATAGGCCTGGCGCTGGGTGCCGGCGGAGCCAGGGGGTTGGCGCATATCGGCGTAATTTTGGCGCTGGAAGAAGCCGGCATCCCTATTGATTTTATCGCCGGCACAAGCATGGGAGCGCTGGTCGGCGGCTGGTACGCGGCGACCAAAAACATCAAATTTTTGCGCAACATTTTTTTAAAAACCAGCACCAAGGATCTATTCGCCGATGGCGTGGAGACATTTTCCGAAAAGGAATCGCAGAAAATCAATATGGACTTCAGCAAGGGATTGTTTAAGGGTGAGCAAATGACGGCATTGCTGGAAAAACTGATGGATGTGAAAACCTTTAGACAGTGCCAAATTCCGTTCCAGGCGGTGGCCACGAATGTGGAGACCGGTAAAGAAGTTGACATCGGCAACGGCTCTTTGGCACAGGGAATTTTGGCCAGTGTTTCCTTGCCGGTGATTTTTCAGCCGGTAAAATTCGAGGAGCAATTACTGATGGACGGCGGAATGGTCAACCCTTTGCCGGTTGATGTGGTAAAAAATATGGGCGCGGATTTTGTCATTGCGGTGGATGTTTCCAGCCGCTGGGTTAACTTTTCTGACGATTTGATCACACAACAAAATTTAAACCGCATAGTTTCGCATGCGTTTATGGCGTTGAATTATCAGTTGTCGCGCAGGGCGGTCGGGCAGGCGGATTTCGTTTTAAAGCCGCTGGTAGCGAATTTTCAATGGATAGATTTTGAACGCGCTGGAGACATCATTGATGCGGGACGCAAGGAGGCCGAGAGTGGACTGGACGAGATCAGGGTCAAAGCGGGCTACCTCAAAAAGGAGCCGGAGACCTTGATGGAAAGAATTATTGAATTAATTGACGGAAATTGACATTTTTATGACAACTCACGATGACTTTAAAAAGCTTGATTTGCGGGTAGCAGAAATTTTAGATGCCCAACGCGTTGACGGTTCGGAAAAATTATTGAAGCTTAAAATTTCCACAGGAGATGAGGAGCGGCAAATTTTAGCCGGCATCGCGAAATTTTATGAGCCGGAAAAATTACTCGGCCGCCAGATAATCGTGGTGATAAATTTGGAGCCGCGCAAATTGATGGGCGAAGAAAGCCAAGGAATGCTGCTGGCGGCGGGAGACGAAGAGCCGATCTTGCTTGTGCCGGACAAGGAAGCGCCGGTTGGCAGCAAAATCAGATGACGGATAAAGATATTCTAAAAAAACTGAAATCAATGTCTGATCCAAAAAACGCCGCCGGTATGGCGCGTTTTGGCATCCGGCCCAAAAGCAAGGTACTGGGAGCGCCGATGCCTCTTTTGCGGTCTTTAGTCAAAAAAATCGGCCGCGATCATGTCTTGGCGCAAAAACTTTGGAGATCGGGAATTCACGAGGCAAAAATATTGGCGAGTATGGTGGACGATGTAAAAATGGTGAGCGGCGCGCAGATGGACAAATGGATAAAAGGTTTTGATTCTTGGGATGTTTGCGACCAGGTTTGCTTGAATCTATTTTTTAGCCATCCGCTGGTGTTCAAAAAATGCGCGACTTGGGCTGATAGAAAATCAGAATTCGAACGCCGGGCGGGATTCGCGCTGATGGCCACGGCGGCATTCAAAAACAAACAAGCGAAAGACGGCGATTTTATAAAATTTTTTCCGCTGATAAAAAAATACGCCGCGGACGAGCGCAATTATGTCCGTAAGGCGGTGAATTGGGCGCTGCGCCAGATCGGTAAGAGGAATATGAATTTGAATAAAAAAGCGATATCTTTGGCACGGGAAATTGCTAAAATTGATTCGCGCGCCGCGCGCTGGGTAGCAGCAGATGCGTTGCGGGAGCTTAGAAGCGAAGCGGTGCAAAGAAGATTAATAGAATTGTCATCCCGGGCCTGACCCGGGATCCAGGCCCTGAAGCCCAACCGTCGCTAAAGCTTTGGCGAGGCAAGCAAGTTCAGGGCGACAAAAAACCTGGATTCTCCCCGCACTTGATGCGGGGCGGGAATGACATAATCTTTTTTAGGGCCGTTAATTTAAACCTTATATGATAATTCACATCAAAGCCAAGCCCGATGGCTATGAAGACAAAATGGAAAAAATAGACGAGGCGCATTTTGTCGTGGAAACGCGCGAACCGCCGGTTAACGGCCGCGCTAACTTGTCTATCCGCAATATCCTGGCGCGGTATTTTAATGTGGATGTTTCGAAAGTGAGAATAATAAAAGGATTCAAGGAGAGAAGCAAGATATTTGAAATAAACTCTTAGGCCTGATTTGCGGGCGCGGAGTAAAAAAATAGGGAGCGATTCGCTTGTGCGAATCGCTCCCTTTGTCGCCTCACCATCGCCAGCTTATTGCCGTTGAGATGATGTTGATGTCGGCCGAGTAGCGGCCGGCGCCAAAATAGGTACCCTGGACCGTTCTTTCCGGGCCCCAAATATGGATATAATTTATATCCATATTGATGTTTTGGCCGCGATACCCCAGGCCCAGACCGGCTGAATAACCATTCATGTCGGGCCCCGAAGCATTGATGGTGCTGTCGGGAATTACCGCGTCCTGGTAGACCAGCCCGCCGCGCAGACGCCAGACATTTCTGAATTTATATTCCGCGCCGACACCCCAGAAGGTGTTGTTTTCCCAATGAAGCGCCTGGACGCCTTGCGGCCAGTGGCGGTAGTTGGTGAGCGCCGTGTCGGTGGACGAATAATCAAAGCGCATAACATCGGCTGCGATCAGCAGATTGCCGAATTCCATGCCCACTCCAAAGCCGTAATAGCCGGGAAAGTAAAATTCTCCCGTATAGGTGTCGCTGGCGCCGGTATCCACATATTTAGCATTGCCGTCCAGCATAACCTTAGTTTTGGTCTGATAGGTCAGGCCGAATCGCAGCCAGTCGGCTGCTTCCCACAGCAAGCCGACTTGCGCGGAGTAGCCGTAGCCGTCCGATCTGCTATCTAGACGGCCGGAAGCGGTCGGCTGGCTTTGCTCTATCTGGCCGAGACCTGCTTTTGTTGAAAGGCCGAGCGTCAATTTATCCGATACCTTGTAAGCAACGGCCGGCGCCAGATTGGTCAGAGACATTTTTGAATAAAGACCCAGCTCGTCTTTGAAATCCGCGCCAAAGCCGTAGGGCGTGTAAATGCCCAGACCCGCTGCCAGCTTGTCGTTTATCCGATAATTGACTCCGATTGAAGGCGTGAGATAATTGCCTGTTTTGGCGTTATATTCGCGGCCGGCCGCGTTCTTGTAAACAAAGTTCGCTCTCATGCCTTCCAGTCCCGCCTGCGCGAAATTTCCCGCTTTCAGCAGCAGCGCCGGATTGTAATAAAATGCCGCCAGATCATCCGCCACGGCAATGCCCGCAGGCATGGCCTTGCGCGGCCCGAATCCTCCCAGGGGATTGAGTGCTGCGGCCCAAGATGCGGTCGCAATAAAAACAGACAAAACAATCAGCCAAAAAATCAAATTTTTCGCTTTCATTTTTTCCTCCCTTGTATTTTTGGGGCCTGGCCCAGTTTTTGAAGAACTTGCCGAATACATAATGATACAATATTTATAATAGCTTGTCAAATAGATGGAACATAGTGGCCGATTGATAATTTCGGAGGGTTTGAGTATGATATATTAGTGTGCGGCATAAAAACAAAGGAAGACCCTTATAAGAAAATTAAAAATTGGAAAGGATTGGAATGGATTTTGGAAAAATAGATAAAATTTTATCCGGCGAGAAAAAATTCCGCGCCAAACAGGCAGGGCAGCTTATCTGGCGCGACTTGATCGACGACTGGACGCAGGCCACGACTTTGCCGAGCGAATTGCGCGAAAAATTGAAGGCGGAAGCATCGCTGGAAATAAAAGCGGAAATATTTACGGGCAAGGACATGCAATCATTTAAGGCGCTGTTAACGCTTGAAGACGGCTTAAGCGTGGAAACGGTTTTAATGCGTCACCAAGGCCGAAATACCGTCTGCGTTTCTTCGCAAGTCGGCTGTCCTTTGGGTTGTCTTTTTTGCGCCACGGGCAAGATGGGCCTAAAGAGAAATTTATCGTCGGGAGAAATATCCGAACAGGTTTTATTCTGGGCGCGTTATCTGAAAAAAGAAAATGAGCGCGTGGCGAACATCGTCTTTATGGGCATGGGCGAGCCGTTCTTGAACTACGATAATGTTTTTGGCGCGATAAAAATCTTGAATGATGATAATTTGCTGGGTATCGGCGCGCGGCATATTTCTATTTCCACAGCCGGCATCATTGACGGGATGGAAAGAATGGCCGAAGATATGCCGCAAATAAATCTGGCGATCTCGCTTCACGCGCCAAATGATGAGTTGCGGCTGAAACTGATACCCGTAGCCAAAAAATATCCGCTGGAACAAGTGATGGCGGCGGCCGGCGATTATGCCGCCAAGACCAACCGCAAGCTGATGTTTGAGTATATTATGATAAAAGATATTAATGATTCCGTTGAACAGGCCAAAGAGTTGGCAACGCTTTTGGATAACCGCCTGTATTTTGTCAATTTAATTGTGTATAATCAAACGGGAGATTTTACTCCGTCGGAGCCGTCCCAAGTGAAAAAATTTAAGGATGTTTTAATGAAAGCGGGCGTTCAAGCATTGGAGAGGTATAGGTTTGGGGATGATATCGCTGGCGCGTGCGGACAATTATCAGGTAAAAATACGGATCTATGAATTCATTGGTTTTCCATTATCTGCCTCTTTTGGGGCCGGCGATATATGTTTTTATTTTTGCGGCCATGGTAATTGAGGGTGAAGTTTTCCTTTTCGCGGCGGCTTTTTTGGCGTCGCAGGGATTTTTAAGTCCCGAACTTACCTTTTTGACCATTTTTGGCGGTGCTATGGCGGGCGATTCCCTGTGGTATTGGCTGGGCCACAAGATAAACCATTCAGAGACCTTTATTAGCCGCTGGCTGGTTGCCAAAACGGGCCGGTTCGACGAGCACCTGCTGAATAACTCCTTGCGCACGATATTTATTTCCAAATTCGTTTATGGCGCCCATCATTTGATGATGGCGCGGGCGGGAGTCATAAAATTGAAATTCCGGGAATTTTTTAAAGATGATTTTCTCGCCAATTTGGCCTGGGTCGCCATTATCGGAGGGCTCGGATATCTTTCGGGCGCGTCGTTCCAATATGTTAAACATTATTTGAAATTTACTGAATACGCCTTGGCATTGGGAGTCGTTTTGTTTTTTATCGCGGATTTTTTGATAGGCAGATACGGATTGGAAAAGAAAATTTAAATGCGAAAAAAACACCATCAAATTTCGGCGTTCGCTTTAAACGACAGCCAAATATTTTTTTGGATAGATTCTTTTTTGGTTGCCGTATCGGCATTGATTCTGATAATTAATTTTACAAGCCCTTATCTTGCCGCCATAGATGTGCCGGTCTTAATCGCCGTTTCCGTTGCCGGTCTTTTGCCGGTCATTTTTAACGCGATAAAATCTCTTATCCAGAAGCACTTAACTATAGATCTTTTGGCCAGCGTGGCTTTGATCTTTTCTTTGCTGGCTGGCGAATGGCACAGCGCGGTTTTTATCAGCTTGATGCTGGCTTCGGCACGCCTTTTCACCCGCTACACCGCCGGCCGCGCCAAACGGTCCATAGGGGGCTTGTTAAAATTACGGCCGGTTATGGTCCATCTGGTGGGAGCGGACGGCAAGCCCAAGGAAACGCATATAGACGAGATAAAAGTGGGCGATATAGTAATGGTTGAATCAGGAGAACGAATTGCGGTGGACGGCATTGTGCAATCGGGCGAAGCGAGCATAGATCAGTCATCTTTGACCGGCGAATCAAATCCGGTTGGCAAAAAAACGGGAGACGAAGTTTTGAGCTCCACCCTGAATGTCGGGGGCTCCCTCATCGTCCGCGCCACCAAAGTTGGCGCGGATACCGCCTTTGCCAAAATTTTGGAATTGGTGGAAAAATCCCAAGACAGCAAAGCGCAGATTGTTTCCGTGACGGAAAAGTTTACCGGTTGGTATATTCTGGCAACTTTCATTCTGGCAGGAGTTTCATATTACCTCACCCGCAACATAGGGCTTTCTCTGGCGATATTGCTGGTTACCTGCGCGGACGATTTGGCCGTGGCAATCCCTCTGGCTTTTAGCGCAGCCATCGCCACACTGGCCAAGCGTGGCATTATCGTTAAAGGTGGCAACTTCATCGAGGGGCTGAGCGAAACGAAAATAATGATATTCGATAAAACCGGCACGATAACCGAAGGCCAGCCGCAGGTTGTGGAAGTCGCGACCTTCCACGGCTATTCAAAGGAAAAATTCTTGGCGCTGCTCGGCGCCGCCGAACAGGATTCGGCGCATCCGGCCGCCAGAGCCGCACAAAAATATGTGGCTGAAAAAAATATCACGGTGCCGCCCATAACCCTGGTCCATGAGGAGCCGGGTTTTGGTATCAAGGGGCGGGTGGACGGCCAGGAGGTCGTGGCCGGCAAGGTCAAATTCCTAAAAGACAATGGCATCGATTTTTCGCCGGACGAACTGGACGCGATAGAGGAGCAAAAAAAGAAGCGGCGCATGCTAACCTCGCTTGGCATCGGCAAGGAGCTTCTGGGCTTCATCTCCTTTTCCGATGCCGTCCGTCCCGTGGCTCCTCTGGCTATCGCGCAGATCAAGGAGTTTGGCGTCAAACGCACCGTGATGTTGACCGGCGACAATGAAAAGATAGCCGGCGAGGTGGCTAAGATGGTCGGAATAGACGAATTACAGGCGAATTTATTGCCTCAGGATAAAGTAAATTTTATAAAAGGCGTTTTAAGTCCGAAATATAAAGTGGCGATGGTGGGCGACGGAGTCAACGACGCGGCCGGTTTGGCGTTGGCTGATATCGGCATCGCCATGGGATCCATCGGTTCGGACGCGGCCATCGGATCGGCGGATATTATTTTGGCCAAAGACAATTTGAGGGGCTTGGCGGAAGTTATGAATTTGGGCCGCTTCACGATGAAAATAATCAGCCAGGACCTTTGGGTTTGGGGGACGGTGAATGTTATGGGCTTGGCGCTGGTCTTTATGGGCTACCTTGATCCCGGAGCCGCCGCCGCTTATAATTTTATAACGGATTTTTTGCCCCTGCTCAATTCTTTACGCGTATTCAGGTTCCGTTTTGCGAAAGACGCGTCTGATTCCGTTGTATAATATATAATAAGTATGTCTGCCTTTGTCCTTCGATAAGCTTAGGGCTTCGGCGGGACGGGTGACCCTCCTTCGCCAAGGCCTCCACCGATGCTAAAGCTTTGGCGGACAAGTCGGAGGGCGAGAGGAGGTGCTTTATATGATGTGGAACTATATGATGGGCAATTATGACGGCGGAGGATTCCCGATATTATTCTGGTTGAACGGGTTTTTGGTTACGGTGCTTTTGGTTATGGCCATAACGGCGCTTTGGAAATATATCAGCAAAAAATGAGCTTTCTTAGAATTAGGCGGCAAAACTTGCCTTTATTCGGGATTTGTGCTAAACTAAGGTCAATAAGTAAGCTTAATAACATAAATATATGGAAGCTTATTGCGTCAAGTGCAAGGCCAAAAAAGAGATGAAAGACGCCAAGGAGGTTGCCATGAACGGCAAAGGTGGCGTTGAGCGCCGCGCTATGACGGGCATCTGCCCGTCCTGCGGCACCAAGATGTTCAGAATCTTGGGAGCGAAGAAATAATCTCGTTTTTACGATTGCAAGCTCAAAACAACCCCGCAGCTGCGGGGTTGTTTTTTTGGCTGTGGATAAAAGAAACCACAGAAAGAGTATAATAAAGACATAGACGATAACCAGCCGTCAAACGGCAAAATTTTGAGCCCGGCTCAAACTTTCGGTCGATTGAAGGCAGACAATTTTTATGGATAATAAAAAGCTTGCCGTTATTTTGATAGTGGTGGTTTTAGCGTTGGCCGGTTTGAGCGCCGGTGCATATTACTTTGGATTAAAAAAGGGCAAAGACCAGGCGGGGGTCAAACTTCACACAGCCGTGACTTGCATACAGGACTTTGGGCTGGAGCAGAAAAAGACCGATGCCGGCGTGATTACCAATCCCATGGAAAACCTCCCGGAAACCAACCCATTCAATAAAGTTAAGACCAATCCTTTTGAATAATTTATTAGGCGCGATCCCGCTCAAGCGGGATCGCGCCCTTTAATATAACTTTATGTGCAAAATAATTTCAAAATTTGTTTTTTATACCATAGTTTTTGCGGGTGCCCTGGGAGTATCTATCCTTGGGGTAAATGAATTAAACCTGGTCCTGGCGCAAGATCTAAACGACAGCGGCATTTCCTATCCCGTAAAAGAGCTGGGCGGCTGCGCCGACAAGAACGATTGCAAAAAATATTGCGATATCAAGGGGAATCAAACAGCATGTTTGAATTTTGCTCAAAGCCACAATATGATGTCGAAACAAGATATAGACAAGGCCAAAAAGGTCTTGCAGCTGGCCGAACAAGGAACAAACACGCCCGGCAATTGCAAGGGCGAAGAACAATGCGATGTTTATTGCAACGACGCGGCCCATTTGGACGAGTGCGTGGCTTTCGGCGAGGCCGCGGGGATAATGACGAAAGAAGAGGCGCGGATGATTAAAAAAACCGGCGGCAAGGGGCCGGGCGGATGCCAAGGAAAAAAGGCCTGCGATGCATATTGCGAAAATGATGCAAATTTGAATGAATGCATTTCGTTTGCAGAGCAAAACGGAATGATGAGCGCACAGGAAAAAGAGATGATTAAAAAAACCGGCGGCAAGGGGCCGGGCGGATGCAAAAGCAAAGAAACATGCGATGCTTATTGCCAACAAAAGGAGAATTTTGATACTTGTCTGGAATTTGGCCACCAAAACGGCATGATGAACGATGAAGAATATGCTATGGCAAAAAAAGTAGGTCCGCGAATGATGAATCAAGGCGGTCCGGGCGGATGCAAAGATAAAGCATCGTGCGATGTGTTTTGCGGCGACGAGAAAAATTTTGACACTTGTCTGGAATTTGGCAAACAGAACGGAATGATGAGCGAAGAAGAATACGCACAGGCCAAAAAAATGGGGCCAAAGATGATGAGCCAGGGAGGGCCGGGCGGATGCAAGGGTAAGGATGAGTGCGAAGCATTTTGCGAAAATCCTGCCAACGGAGAAGGGTGTTTGAAATTCGCGATAGCCAACGGCATGATGAGTGAAGAAGAAGCGTCAAAAATGAAAGAACGCGGTTTTATGGCGCCGCCCAAAGACGCGCTGGGCGCCAATGGCGAGTTTATGGGACCGGGCGGATGCAAGAGCCAGGAAGAATGCACGGCTTTTTGTTTCGACAAAACTAACGCCAATGTTTGCGCGATGTTTGGCGCGGGCCGGCCACCGGGCCAAGGCGGCGATCGGCCGATAATGCCGGGGACGGAGACAGGGAGAGAAGGTGGTTCCCAACAAGCCGGGCCGGGCGGCTGTGATTCGCCGACCGCTTGCATGAAATTCTGTTCCGATTTGGCCAATCAGGATACCTGCGCCAGATTTACCGCACCGCCTCCACCGGGCCAAGGTGACCCTAATCAATCTATGGCGCCGGGGAGTTTTCAAGTTCCCAGAAGAGAGGAGGGACAACAACAACCTCCTCCGCCAGGCGAGAATGGGTCGGGACAAGGGATGGGCCTGCCGGGCGAAGAAAGAGAAGGAATGGCACCGGGAACATATCAGGTTCCAAGGATAGAGGTTGAACAGAATCAGCAGCCCGGCGGTCAATCTGCCGAAGAATATAATCAGATAAATAGCGGGAATACTTTGAATGGTGAATTGCCGATTCGGCCGCCACAGCCCATGCAACCGCCAGTCGGGGAGCCCGGGCAACAATCAAGCGGAAGTGTGTCTGCGCCCCCGGCGGGACAATCGGCTCCAATGCCGCAAGCTCCGCCGACTGAATTTCAGGCACCCGCGCCGGTTGCTCCGCCACCATCCGCTCCGGCGCCTTCTCCGCAGGCCTCAAAAGGCGGAGGATTGATTGGCGCCATAGCGAATTTTTTCGCCTCGGTTTTTGGCGAATAGAGAAGAAAACCTTTTTAATTTAAAATTATGAAACTTTACGACAAAAAAGAGATCCTGCCGATAGTGCTCATATTGATAGTCGCGGCAATCGGATTTTATCTGTATCCGCAATTGCCGGATTTGGTGCCCAGCCACTGGGGAATCAACGGCGAGATAAATGGCTGGATGAGCAGCGCGTTCGCCGTGTATTTTTTTCCGGGCCTGATACTTTTCCTTTATTTACTGCTGAGCTTTGTGCCGCTGATGGATCCGCTCAAAGCCAATATCGAAATGTTTTCGCATTCGTATTTCTGGTTCAAGGTTGTCCTGGTTCTGTTTCTTTCCTTGCTTTATCTGATAACGCTTTACACAGGTTTGGGATACGATGTTAATGTTCAGCTGTTCGTGATGATAGGCATAGCGGTTCTGTTCGCGATGATAGGATACATAATGCCGCAGATAAAAAAGAACTATACCATCGGCATTCGCTTGCCCTGGACTTTGCATTCTGAAGCCGTTTGGACCAAAACCCATAAATTCGGTGGCCGGCTGTTTATTGTTTTTGCCGTTGTGGCGGCTGTGGCCAGTTTTTTGCCCAGCGCTTGGGCGTTCGGAATTTTGATAGCCGGAATATTTTTATTGCTGGCGGTTTTGGTCGCGTATTCATATATGGAATACCGGAAAATAAAGGCATAATTTTCGCGGCATTTGTATTTTCTGCGCCCCGGCTTGTCCAGGGCGCTTTGCTTAACGCATCATTGACAAGAATCTGTTTTTTTGTTAAGATAGTAATATCAATAATGTATATATATGAGAGAAATGCATTTTGAGAATATCCAGAATCGCTATACCGGCAAGGAGTATGAGTTCGATTTGCTCGGCAAATTGGATACGCAAAATCCCAATTACCAAAAAGAGCTGGCCAGATTGCAGACCTTGGCTGTTGAACATGGCTATCATCCCAGGCAAAAGAACTCGCTTCCTTTCAGGGAGGCGGTGGCGTTGACGAAAAAATTTCAGCCGGGCGACCCGACAAATCCCGACAAGGAATTCGCCAAAGAGTTAAGATTGGCTCTGGCGGAAAAATTGGGTTTGGAAAGCGACAAACAATTGGACAGCTTGAAATTTTTCATCAGCGCCGGCGGCCCGTTGGACGCGCATGGCGTGGATGGCTTTGTTACTTTGGCGGTTCCGGTAAAAAACGGCGGAGAAAGGGAATTTATGGTTTCTTTCGATGTGACAAGAAATCCGGATAAGGAAGAGGCGCAAAAAGCGGCCGACTTGCTGATTGGCGGAGATATTCCCGATACCAGCGATTCGGATTTCAAGGAGGATGAATATTTGGACATTATCGGCGGTTATGCGGAAAAGATTTCGATATTGCTGGCGGAAAAAATGCGCCAGCAGAATGTGGAATTCGGCGGCGCGGAGCATTAAAGCTAAAAATTCTTTTAAAATACAAAATAAATTTGGAGTGAAAAGAGAGGTCAACTATGGGTGCGACAATGGACAATGCGGACGGGAGGGCAATAGAACCAAAAAAAGGCAGATGCGTTGCCTGTAAAAGAGAAGGCAATAGGACAGACGATTTTATCTGCATGGACTGTGGCGATCCGGAGAAATCAATGTTGGTTTGCCAATGCGGCCGCCGCGCGGATGTCGCGCGGCTGGACACAAGAAAGGAAAAATTTTTCCTGCAGAATTTTTTCAAAGGCATTGACCCGGAAATATGGTCGCTGCCTGATGTCCGTCAGAAAGGCATCACGATACTCGTACCGGTTTGCGGCAAATGTGTCGGCGGCAAGGAGGACGGGCCTCTGGAAAAAACCGAGGTTTACAGGATCAGGGATCCATTCTAAAAGAAAGATTCAATAAGTTCACGGCGTGGCGCCAAATGGTGTCCGCGCCTTTTTTTATTGTCATTTTAAGGCCTAAATCCCTCCTGTCCTCCCCTTCGACAAGCTTAGGGTAAACTCTTTACGAAAGGGAGGAATAATGCAGGGCTTGACCCCGTAAAAAGGTCCGGCCGGGATTAGTGATAAAAGGCGTATTTTGGGCGATTTCGCCCGCGGCTTTTATAGTGATATTTCAATATCAGCGCCAGGCCTTAATACGGGGCTTGACAGTATCCTATTTTCTGATAAACTGAACATTGTAAAAAGTAATAGAGCTTATAGATGTATAAAATGCAACTATATTCAACAAAGGGAAGCGGATAAGGCCTCTGGTTTTTGTTGTTGCGGCGCCGCTTCTGAAAAGAGCGGTTTTTTGTTTCTTAAAACGGTAAAATCATTCTTGGTAAAGCGAAGGGTCTCGCGCGAGCGAGAGATTCCTCCCCCGCAAATGCGGGGTCGGAATGACTGAAAATTGTTTCTCAATAATTGTTGGTTAGGCCGATAGTTATTGGGACGCAACGAATACAAAGGTTGAATCGGTTAGCATTTTGACAATTGAATATCGTAGGTATCCGTTATCTGCTGTTTTGCAGAAATGCAAAGCGGCGATAATTGATTGCAAGAAAATAAAACCCCGTGGTCGCGTAGCGATTTTACGGGGTAAGTAAGATACGTTTAGTGGTTACAATAAGAATTAGTTTATTGTCCGCCCGCGCCATTTTTTGGCAAAAGGCGGAGCAAGACCTAAGGGCGTATGGTGGATGCCTTGGGATGTTGAAGCGACGAAGGACGTAGCGTGACTGCGATAAGCTTCGGGGAGCTGTCTAGCGAGCTTTGATCCGGAGATTTCCGAATGAGGAAACTCTTTATGGTAAACTCATAAAACCGTGCCGCAAGGCGCGGAGCAAACCCGCTGAAGTAAAACATTTCAGTAAGCGGAGGAACAGAAAAAAATTTCGCTAATTTATACGAATATATGCACTTGCCTTATGAATTTATTCACGAGGTTCGTGGTGCATTCGTATATATTAGCGAATCATTCCCTTAGTAGCGGCGAGCGAAAAGGGAGAAGCCTAAACCGCTTTTTAAGCGCTTGCGTTTAAAAAGCGGTGTTGCAAGGTAGCAGCGTTCAATTTATTGAAGAAAGTAAATTATGGAATTGTTAGCAGAATCCCGATGGAAAGCGGGAGCCAAAGAGGGTAATAGCCCCGTAAGCGAAAATAATTTCATACTTTTTGTTGCTATTCTTAAGTACAACGGGGAACGAAAGCCCCGTTGGAATCCGGCAGGACTAGACTGCCAAGGCTAAATATTCAACATCACCGATAGTGAACAAGTACCGTGAGGGAAAGGTGAAAAGCAGCCCGTTGAGGGCGGTGAAATAGACCTGAAACCATATGCTTACAAAGAGTCGAAGCCTAGCGCGCAATTTATTGCGCGGATTGGTGACGGCGTGCTTTTTGCAGAACGATCCAACGAGTTAATATGTATTGCTTTGTCTAAGTCCTTCGGGACGGAGGCACAGGGAAACCGAGTGTTAATAGCGCGAAATACCGCTGATAAACGCTGATCTATTGTGCAGATCTAACGCTGATCATTTTTTGATCCGCGAAAAATCTGCGCGGCGAGCCGAGCGAAAGCGAGGCAAGCCGATTGGATCCGCGTTTATCCGCGGTTTAGCAGTCCATATTAGACCCGAAGCCAGAGCGAGCTTACCTTGGTCAGGATGAACCTTGAGTAACATCAGGGGGAGGTCCGAACGCACGAGCTGTGCAAAACTTGGCGATGAACTGAGGTAAGAAGTGAAAAGCTAATCGAGCCTGGTAATAGCTGGTTCTCCCCGAAATAGCTTTAGGGCTAGCCCCAAGTGTTCCTTGGCGGAGGTAGAGCACTGAATGGATGCAGATGGCTTTGCCTACTGCGTCTAATCAAACTCCGAATGCCGCCAAGATTAGCTTGGGAGTCAGACTGTGGGGGCTAAGCTCCATGGTCAAAAAGGAAACAGCCTAGATCATCATCTAAGGTCCCTAAATTAAGTTAAGTGGAAAAGGAGGTGAGATTTCTCAAACAGCTAGGAGGTTGGCTTAGAAGCAGCCATCCTTTAAAGAGTGCGTAACAGCTCACTAGTCTAGAGATTTCGCGCCCAAGATTTAACGGGGCTCAAACTTAATACCGAAGATATGGATGTCACCGCATCTCATTGCATTCGATGCGGAATGACCAATGACCAATGACCAATGACCAATAAACGCCTCGCGTAGCGAGGCGTACCCCGCCGAAGGCGGGATTTGGAAATTGGAAATTAGGATTTGGAAATTCTACCCATCGAGCGTAGCGAGATGCGGTGGCGTGGTAGGGGAGCATCTCTAACCGCTGTGAAGCCGGATCGCGAGGTCCGGTGGAGCGTTAGGGAGAGAGAATGTTGGAATTAGTAACCACAATGCCGGTGAAAGACCGGCACACCGCAAACCTAAGGTTTCCTTGGCAATGTTTATCATCCAAGGGTTAGTCGGTCCTAAGGATAAGCCGAGAGGCGATTCTGATGGACAGACGGTTAATATTCCGTCACCACTTTTAATTTTCAATGGGAGGACGCAGGGTTGTAGTTGGAGTGTATTATTGGATTTACATTGGTGGGTTGAGGACGCGACGCAGGCAAATCCGCGCCGCATAAATCCGAGATCAGCCAGAAGTCCGGTTCGCCGGACAACTTCAGCGAGCACGCTGCCAAGAAAATTCCCTAGAGCCAAATTAAAAGTGACCGTACCGAAAACCGACACAGGTGGGTGAGGCGAGTAGCCTCAGGTGAACGGGTGAATCCTCGTTAAGGAACTCGGCAATACAACGATCGTAAGTTCGCGATAAGATCTCCCCCGGTCCGCAAGGACGCGGGGGTGCAACTAAAGACGCCGAGCGACTGTTTAACAAAAACACAGCTCCCTGCTAACTCGCAAGAGGATGTATAGGGGGTGACTCCTGACCAGTGCTGGAACGTTAAACACGGCGGTCGTCTTTCGCTTTTTGCTTCGCAAGAGCTTCAGAGCGACAAGTCCTCAGGGGCTTGCCGTTCCGTAGCTCCTGTAGGCAAGGAGCGGAGGACGGCTAACCGTGCTAAGCGCCAGTGAACGTCCGCGGTAACTATAACCGTGTTAAAGTAGAAATTGCTGCTTTAATAAAATTCGACTATATGCTGGAAACTCTGGAGAGTCCGGTGATACTATGGTATAATTCTACTATAACTAATATAGGGGTAATTATGCCAAGTGAAAAATCATCCGGCGTGTCCCGTAAGGTAGGGACGCCAGACAATCAGCAGGAAAGACTAAAAACAATCGGATGGATTGTTGGCTATGTTGACGGAGAAGGATGTTTCCAAGTCAGTATAGTGAAAAACCAGAGAACTAAATTCGGCTGGCAAGTATTTCCCGAATTTGTCGTAACGCAGAACGAAAAAAGCAAAGAATCTCTTTATCTGATGAAAAATCATTTCGGGTGCGGCGAAGTTTACATTAATCGCCGCAGAGATAACCACAAAGAGAATCTTTATCGTTATTGCGTTCGCTCAATTCGAGATCTGAACGAAAAGATAATTCCTTTCTTCATGAGTAATCATCTAAAAACCGCAAAGAAAAACGATTTTATTCATTTTTCCAGAACGGTTGGATTGCTTGTTAAAAAAGAACACTTTAAGTTAAAGGGAATTGTCAAAATAGCCAAAATAGTTCAGCAGATGAACAGAAAAATCCCATCAAAGTTTTTAGAATCCTCAGAGACTATATGTCGAACTCCGCAAGGCGCGGGGAAGATATAGTCCGAACTGCATGGCGACATGCAGATCCGAAAAAGTTTCGGAACCCCGCAGCTGCGGGGTTAACAAGCGATGTAGAAATATATTGAGCGAAATACCTTGTCGGGTAAGTTCCGACGCGCATGAAAGGAGTAACGACTTGGCGACTGTCTCAACGAGGGGCCCGGTGAAGATGCAATTCCGGTAAAGATGCCGGATACCTGCAGCAAGACGAAAAGACCCCGGAAGCTTTACTGCAGCTTGGTATTGGGCTTGGCGTTTTGATGCGTAGCGTAGTGGGGAGGATTTGAAGCGGCATTTTCGGATGCCGTGGATCCGCCAATGAAACACCCACCTTTAAGATGCTTTGTTCTAACTATATGTCTCGCTTTTGTTCGACATGATTTTTTGTTGTGGCGAATAAGATCGAGGCATATAAGAAAGTGCCAGGTAGGCAGTTTAAGTGGGGCGCTTGCCTCCTAAAGAGTAACGGAGGCGTTTATCAAGGTTGACTAGCTCCGGATGGAAACCGGAGCGATAGGGTAAAGCCAAAAGTCAGCTTTACTGCAAGACTGACAGGTCGCGCAGTTGCGAAAGCAGAACTTAGTGAACCGATCATACTTTATAGAAAGGTGAAAGATCATCGGCTAAAAGCTACTCCGGGGATAACAGGCTGGTAGTGTCCAAGAGTCCATATCGACGACACTGTTCGGCACCTCGATGTCGGCTCATCTCATCCTGGGGGTGGAGAAGCTCCCAAGGGTTTGGCTGTTCGCCAATTAAAGAGGTACGTGAGCTGGGTTCAAACCGTC
>JAQTYI010000004.1 GCA_028688325.1 Candidatus Portnoyibacteriota bacterium | reverse complement strand
AAAAAAATCTAGAAAGGAGGTGATCCATCCACAGCTTCCGCTACGGATGCCTTGTTACGACTTCTTCCCTGTTACCGATCCTACCTTGGAACCAAATAAATGGCGCTTCCGGTATTACCGGCTTCCTTGAAGTGACGGGCGGTGAGTACAAAACTCGAGAACGTATTCACCGCGCCATGGCTGATGCGCGATTACTAGCGATTCCGGCTTCATGAGGGCGGGTTGCAGCCCTCAATCCGAACTGGGGCCGGCTTTGATGGGATTAGCTCCCCCTTGCGGGTTGGCGACCCATTGTACCGGCCATTGTAGCACGTGTGTAGCCCAAGGTGTCTAAGACCACGCTGATTTGACGTCATCCCTTCCTTCCTCCCCGTTGTCCGAGGCAGTCTGCTGCGACACTTGTAACGCAGCATAGGGGTTGCGCTCGTTTGCTCACTTAAGAGTACAGCTCACGCCACGAGCTGACGACAACCGTGCAGTACCTGACTCTACCGTCCTTGTGAGACGCTAAACATTTCTGCTTAGCTTCGTTAGAGTTTCTAACCTTGGTAAGGTTCCTCGCTTATTGTCGAATTGAACCACATGCTCCACCGCTTGTGCGAGTTCCCGTCTATTCCTTTGAGTTTTAATCTTGCGATCGTACTTCCCAGGCGGATGACTTAACGCGTTAGCTTCGCCACTTGAAGGGTCGATACTTCAAATAGCCAGTCATCATCGTTTAGGGCGTGGACTACAAGGGTATCTAATCCTTTTTGATCCCCACGCTTTCGTCCCTCAGGGTCAGAAACACACCAGCTGAATGCCTTCGCCTTTGGTATTCCCCACGATATCAACGGATTTCACCCCTACACCGTGAGTTCTATCAGCCTCTTATGTTCTCTAGTCAAGCCGTTTCCGACGCAGCTTTAGGGTTGAGCCCCAAAATTTAACGCCAGACTAACCTGACCCCCTACGGACCCTTTACGCCCAGTAATTCCGGATAACGCTTGAGGCACTCGTATTACCGCTCCTGCTGGCACGAGTTTAGGAGCCCCTTATTCATTGCCTACGCTCAAAAATTGTTCAGCAATAAAAGTATTTTACATCCCGAAGGACTTCTTCATACACGCGGCGTCGCTTCTTCAGGCTTTCGCCCATTGAGAAAGGTTCTTGACTGCAGCCTCCCGTAGGAGTCCGGACAGTGTCTCAGTTCCGATGTTGGGGGCCAACCTCTCAGTCCCCCTACCCGTCATCGCCTTGGTGAGCAATTACCTCGCCAACTAGCTGATAGGACGCAGGCCTCTCTTGAAGTGATGAATCTTTAAATGAGAATGGCTTTCGCCCCCTCATTACCATCCCGTATTAGTTCGCCTTTCGGCGAATTATTCGGGGCTTCAAGGTAAGTTACCTACGCGTTACTAACCCGTTTGCCACTATAAGCAAATAATAAATTACCTGCTTACCGTTCGACTTGCATGCCTTAACCACGCCGCCAGCGTTCATCCTGAGCCAGGATCAAACTCTTAATTTAAACACAGAATAACGCGAAACTTCGACCACGGATAAATCCGTGTTCAATCCCGCGTTAATCTGCGTTCTTCCCCCATAAACCGCTTGCGCGATAAAGGGGTTTTAACGAGACAACTAAAAGAAACTAAATTTTTTCTTGTCAGTTGTTTTCTGCCCCGTTAGAAATTATTGAATAATCTTTTAAATGCCTACCAGATTCATTATAGGACAAAGTGGTAGGGCTAACTGATTACGCGATAATTTCTAACGGGGTCTGCTGTTGTGGAATTTAAAACTATTGTATGTACCCCGTCAGAAATTATTGAATAATCTTTAAAGCGCATAAATCTTGTTATTATATAAAATCAAGAAATAAAGCTAACTGATTACATAATAATTTCTAACGGGGTGGAATTATTGGAAATTCAAAGGTCAATTGTTAAGGTTCTCCTCGCCAATTACGAATTACCGCTAATTACGAATTGAATGAAAAATTATTTTTTATTCGTAATTGGTTCCAATTCGTAATTCGCGAGGTATATTGTGCAAGCAATAAAGAAAACCCGTAAAGACGCGGGCTTTTAAAAAACCACTAAATCTTCACGATGTAAAAAGTATTTTTTACATATAAGTTTCTGTTATAGCTAACACAATCCATTTTACTCGTTTAAAAGATACTGTCAAGCCCCGTTAGGGCCCACTACTAATCTATGGCTATTGAAGTAAAAGCCGCAGGCAAAATCGCGCAAAATAAGTGTTTTATTGCTAACTGTTGCCGGGACCTTTTACGGGGTTAAGCCCCAATTTGTCATTCCCGCCCGCTTCGCCGAAGCTCCAGCGAGGCGAGCGAAAGCGGGAATCCAGGTCCTGTTCTGACATCCGATGTCCCAAATATTAGGTATCACGCATCCAGGACATCGGATGTCAACAGGCCCCGTTAGGGGTAGATATAAAAATGCTCGATTTACAAGATAAATTATGGGTCTGTCGGCAAAATAAAAAGGAGCTAAGCGGGCCATAAGGCGCGCGTAGCTCCCGGTAGTGCCGGCATATACGGGAGTGCCGGCTGTGGAGAAAAGAGGTTGGGGGGCCGGTTGGCTTTCCGGAAAGGATCGCGGGACGCGGGCTTTCGGTTTTAAAGACGCGTGAATGCGACCGAAGGACTTTTGCCCAAATGCGCGAGAGTATAATACTTAACTCGCTTTCTTGCCAGTGTGGTTTTTTCTGTTGCCCGGATTTATGCCCGGTGCCTTAACCTCCTCGCAAGTGCAGCTTTTCTTTGCCCTATTTTGTCCCGAAATTACGAGCGCGAAGAGCTCGGGACTTTCCGGCGAAATCGCAGCTAATGGCTTTGCGACCGATTCGCCTATGCGGTGGGGCAGGCTGCTTTTCTTCCCGTTCCTTTTGGACTATTGCCTAACCGGCCCTCCGAACCTCTAAATTTGCATTAAAAGAACAATTCAAAAACGATGTGTATAGATATTAAGATAAGCCCGTTGCCGTGTCAATGATGAACCGGGATTTTTTATTTTGCAATATACTCCCCCATCTCCGCTAATCTGCCCGCCCGAGGCGAGGCTCGCCTATTTTGATGAGTAAATAATTTTCTCAGTCCTTAGATTATTTCTTTACTACATGCTCCGACATTTCGACAAGGCGACAAGCATAGCCGAATTCGTTGTCGTACCAGGCCACGATTTTAACCAGCTTGTCGTTAACCATCGTGAGTGGCAATTCAACGATACTGGAATGGCTATCGCCTTTAAAATCCATAGAGACCAAGCTTTCGTCGGTGGTGTTTAAAATTCCTTTTAATTTATTTTTAGCCGCGTCAATGAATAATTTGTTTATTTCTTCGGCGGTCGCCGGTTTGGAGAGGTTGCAGATAAAATCAGTTATGGAAACCACGGGCGTGGGCACGCGCAGGGAGATGCCGTCCAGTTTTCCTTTTAGCTCAGGAATGCACTTGGCCACGGTTTTGGCGGCGCCGGTTGTCGTCGGGATGATATTCTGGGCTGCGGCGCGGCTGCGGCGCGGGTCTTTATGCGGCAAGTCCAGAATGCGCTGGTCGTTGGTGTAGGAATGCACTGTTGTCATAAAGCCGTTCTCTATTCCAAAAGCGTCGTTCAGAATTTTAACTATCGGCGCCAGGCAGTTGGTAGTGCAGGAACCCATAGAAATAATTTCTTCGTCTTTATAGTCGCCGGCATTGACGCCTAACAGAAAAGTCGGAATTTCTTTGCTGTCTGACGGCGCCGAAAGCACGACTTTCTTGGCGCCGGCTTCGATGTGTTTTTTCGCGTCATCGATCTTGGTAAAAAGTCCGGTGCATTCTAAAACCACATCCACGCCCAAATCTTTCCAGGGCAGCTTAGCCGGATCTTTTTCTGTCAATATTTTTATGCTTTTGCCGTTAACGACCAAATTCTGGCCGTCGACTTTCACTTCCTTATCATAGCGGCCGTAAGTGGAATCAAATTTCAGCAGATGCGCCGAAGTTGCCACATCGGTTAAGTCATTAATGGCGACAACTTCAATATTTGGATGCTTGTCCAGAATTCTTCTTAATACCGGCCGGCCGATGCGGCCGAATCCGTTAATAGCGAGTTTTATCATATATAAAAACTCCTCCCTTTTTAGGAGAAAGTAATAAAATTAAGGCGATAATTGAACACCGATTTTTTCGGCTAACTGTAGAATCCATTTTTCCAGACGATCAACTTTATGCGCCAACATCAACATTTCCTGGAAATATTTATCGGCTTTAACCATATAACCATCAACTGCCGTTTGCAGTTCTCTAAAATCACCCCTTAATTCTTCCAGGTCTTTTTTGGTTGCCACTTCGTCTCTGGTGGCAAACACATCTATTAATTTTTGAATATCTTCTCGGGTAAGCATATTTTTCTCTAAGTATACCATGCGTTAAAAGCCGGTCAATCACCAGCTTCCGCTTGAGCCCCCGCCTCCGCTACTTCCGCCACCAAAACCTCCAAAACCGCCGCCTCCAAATCCCCCTCCGCCGCGTCCTCCGCCAAAACCGCCTATCCACCAGGGAAAATGCGTTCCGGCGGCTTTATGTTTTTGATATGTTCTGGAAACAAGATAATCAAAAAGCAAACCCAAGGGCGTTAAAATCAAGATGGCGACGGCGCCGATGAGCGCTGAGAAGATAAAAATAAAAGCGATGCCGGCCAGTGCGCCAACAACTCCGCCGGCCCACCAGGATTTGGAGCGGGATAAGACCGAGCCCAGCCAGATGAAAACCAAAAATACCAGTCCAAGAATATTTTCAATGTATTTCATGCTCCAGGAGCCGCCGGTGCCGGGTTTCTGGGAAGGGACATACTCGCCTTTCGTCGCGGCGATGATCTTGTCGGCGGCGTTGGTTATTCCGCCATCATAATCATTTTGCCGAAATGCCGGTTTGACGGTGTTTTCCAATATCCAAAATGACTGAGCGTCCGTGAGAGCGCCTTCCAGGCCGTAGCCGACCTCTATTTTTGTTTTGCGGTCTTCTTTGGAAATAAGCAGCAGAACGCCGTTGTCGTTTTTGCTCTTGCCGATCTTCCAATCTGTAAACAATTTGACGGCAAAATTATCTATTGTGTCTCCGCCAAGATTATTTATCGTGACGACAGAAATTTCGTTGGTCGTGTCTTTTTCAAATTGGACGAGTTTTTGCTCGAGCGCCTGTTTGGCCGGCACACTCATCATATTGGCAAAGTCGTTAACGAAGCCGGAGGGAGAGCCGGGAGAGGTGTAGGCAAAGGCAGAATAAGCAAAAAAAAGTAAAATTAAGGCCAGTAGGGCGGATTTTTTAAACAAAAGTAGGTGTCATTCTGAGCGAAGCGAAGAATCTGAAAAGTAATCAGCCCGTATTCGCAAGAGATCCTTCGGGCTTCGCCCTCAGGATGACAATTTTATTTTTAGAAATTTACTTTGGGCGCGGTTTCCGAGCCGGCAGCCGCTTCAAAATACGGTTTGGCCGAGAAGCCAAACATTGGTGCCAGGAACTTGCCCGGAAGCTGGGTCACGCGGGTATTGTAAACGAGGGTTAATTCATTGAACCGGCCGCGTTCCACCGCCACGCGATTTTCCGTGCCTTCCAGCTGAACCATTAGGGTTTGCACCGCTTCGATCGATTTTAATTGCGGATAATTTTCCATTATGACCAAAAGACGCGAGAGCGCGCTTTCCACTTGTCCGGCTGCCGCCGCTTTCTCGCTGGTTGTCTGCGCGCCGCTGTATTTGGTGCGGGCGTCGGCCAGATCGCCGAAAACTTTTTGCTCCTGCTTCATTGCGCCCTGCACGGAAGAGACCAAATTGGGTATTAAATCAAAACGGCGCTGGAATTGGTTTTCCACTTGCGCCCATTGGCCGTCTATCGCCTGGCTTTGCTGGACCAGGCCGTTATAAAACGACCAAAAATACCCGCCGACAAGCAGAACAACGACTAAAAGGATAATTAAACTTTTGTTCATATTATCTCTACGGATGATAGATTATTTGCAGATATACGGATTTATACCCCTCCCTTTTTAAAGGGAGGTTGGGAGGGATTTAAGAATGCTTTATTTGATAAATAAAGCGCTTTTAAATCTCCCCTAACCCCTCTTTACGAAAGAGGGGAAAAATATCCGTATATTCGTAAAAAATCCGTATTCGTAGCTAATTTACTCTTTGATATTTAAAAGTTCCACAATTTTATTGCGATTAAAGCCCACGACGATCTGCCCGTCGATGTTGATCACCGGCACGCCCATTTGGCCGGATTTGGCAACCATTTCTTTCAGCGCCGCTTCGTCTTGCGAAACATCCACGGCTTCAAATTGGATTCCCTTCTCGGTCAGGAATTTTTTTAAGGTGACGCAATAGGCACAGGTGGGGGTACTGTAAACTTTTACCACTTGTTTTTAGTCATTCAAAGTCGAGCAAGGAATTTAATCTTTTAATGGTTAATTACCAAATCCAAATGACCAATAAATGTCCAAGCCCCAAATCCAAATTATACGAAATTGAAATTTGAGATTTTATTTGTCATTGGTCATTGGAAATTTGTCATTGACCAAAAATAAATTTCTCGGCACGCAGCATAAAAATGACGGCTTATAATTATTTAGATTGCTTAAGATATTCATATACAGACAATGCCGCTTTGGCTCCTTCCCCGGCTGCTATTATCATTTGTTTGTGCGGCACATTTGTGACATCGCCGGCGGCGAAAATGCCGGGGCGGGAAGACATATTGGTTTTCGGGTCGACAACTATCTCTTCTTTGTCGTTCAATTCTACCATGCCAGCCAGAAATTTTGAAGCCGGAACCGAGCCGATTTCCACAAAAATGCCGTTAACCGGTATTTCTTGCTCGCGACCGTTGCCGTTGCATTTGATTGTTAGCGATTCGACAAAACCCTCTCCCTTAATTTCCATCGGCTCGCAATTATTGAATATTTCCACTTGCGGATGTGTTTTCAGCTGCTCCTGCATTTGCCGATTATCGCCCCGCAATTCCGGGTATTTGTTCAACAGATATATTTTATTGGCATACTTGATCAATTGCCAGGCCGCGTCTTGTCCCGCGTCGCCCGCGCCCACCACCGCCACGGCCTTATTTTTAAACATCGGCGCGTCGCAGGTGGCGCAATAGGTTATGCCCTTTCCTTTAAACTCCTTGGCGCCCGGTACATCAAGCTCCCTGTATTTTTTACCCGTGGCAACGATTAGGCATTTGGCGGAATAGCTTTTGCCGCCAGCGGTAATTTCAAAAGAGTTGCCGTTGCCGGTTATTTTTTCAACATCATTCCCATCGCCGATTTCAATGCCGAGGATTTTTGCGTGCTCGCGGAACTTATCGTTAAGTTCGTTGCCGGAAATTGACGGAATACCGAGATAATTTTCGACTTGGTGCGCCTCCGCGGTCTGTCCTCTGTCGTCATCGGCCAATACCAAAAGATTCATTTTTTTTCGCGCCGCGTAGATAGCCGCTGAAAGCCCGGCCGGCCCGGCGCCGATGATTATCAGATCGTGCATAATGTTAATTTCCTTCTATGCTTATTAATTTCCATTCATCTCCTTTAACTTTTTTAACTTCCACTTTTTCTATTGGCATCAACAAATTTATATTATACGCCAGATTGTCCAGCGTGATGTTTTCCTGATGTTCGGCGATATCGCCCAATTCTACCACGATTTTTTTGATTTGTGAAAGGTTGTTTGCGGCCGCGTAGTCCTTGGCGGTTTGGACTATTTGATTGGCGAGGTGGAAATCATGCATAATCGCTTATCGCAAAGCGCTTATCGCAAATCGAGTACAAGTGATTAGCGACCGGCGATCAGCGATTGGCTAATGAGTGGCGCAAGTTAAGCACGGGTCATACGCTCTGATGAGCATTTTTATCTTGTCTTCCACGGCTTTTTGGATGGGCGTTTTGGCGTCTTTTTTATTGCGCGGCGCTTGACCGGCAAGTTTAGGCAGATATTCTTCCAGGTCTTTTTCCAGGCGCGCCAGATTCTGGGAAGTCGGCGTGATAATGTTGCAATTAACCACCTTGCCATTGCGGTCTATCTCGTAAAAATAATAAAGCGTGCCGCGGGGCGCTTCAATGGCTCCATAGCCCTTGACCGCGCCTTTGATGGCTTGCAATTTTGTCTGGATGAGCTTATCTCGCTCAGAGCGATCTTCGTTCTTTAATTCTTTTTGCAAGATCTGGCGCAGCAGTTTTTGCGCTTCTTCAACGCAATGAACCATTTCTACGGCTTGCGCTAAAATATTGTGGAACGGATTGAACGAGGGCAAAATTATTTTCGTTTTATTCAACGCTTTTTTTGCCTCCGGATTCAACTGGCCGGAATTATTATTGAGTCGGGAAGCAGCTCCAACCATAAAGGGCTTGCCTTGGTAATATGATGCCTTGACCGCGCTGTTTTGCAGCTGGTGTTCTTTCAGGATATTCATAAACTCATCTATGCCCGCTTTTTCTTCCACGGGCGTTTTGACCAAGCCCTCGCAAAAAGCGTATTCATTGGGATGGGTCAAACTGGCGTAGGGCGCCGAGCGGATAAAATCGGGATATTTCAGCTCGGAAAATAATTTAGCCAGATTTTTTGCCGATTCCAGCGCATTATCGCATTGGTCAAACAGTTTTCCCAATTTTGCCCTATCGGGAACCTTCAGGAATCCGCCGATGGTCGGCGTTAGCGGGTGGATGGAGCGGCCGCCGATAACTTCAATAAGGTTATTGCCAAATTCCCGCAATGCCAAGGCATCGTTGGCTCGGGCGGGATATTTTTTAATGAGCGTCAGATCGCTGTCAAGGCCGAAAAAATCGGATAGTGAAAAAAAGAAAAGATGCAAAGCGTGGCTGTTCAAGATCTGGCCCATCATCATAAGTTTGCGCAGCAATAATGTTTGCTCCGAAATTTCTATATCCAACGCCTTTTCCAGCGCTTTGATACTGGTTAATGTGTGCACCACCGGGCAGACGCCGCAAATCCGGGCGGAAATTTGCGAAACCTCAAAAATGCTGCGGGAACACAAAATTCCTTCCAGCAAGCGCGCGCCTTCCATAACATCAAATCGCGCTTTCTGGACATTGCCGTCCACGATATCGGCGGTAAAACTGGCATGACCTTCTATTTTGGCAACATGGTCAATTTTAATATGCATATTTCGCTTCGCTCAAAGTCAAAACTCAAAATGCAAAAGTCAAAAGTTCGGTATTCCCGCTTCGGGGAAGTGAATTAAGACCTTTAAATTTTGACTTGCAATTTTAATTTTAATTAGTTGATGCCGGTGTCTCCGGATACACTCTATCCACCAGTCCGAATCTTTGCAATATCAGGTCCACTTCTTCCTGGCTGTAATTCTGCGCCAATAATTGTTTTTCTAGTTTATCGGGATTGGCGCCGGGAATCGGCCCGCGGCAGCCGTCGCAAGGGTAAGCGCTTGAAGGACATGTCGCGCCGCAACCTCCCAGCATTAACGGACCAAGGCATGGCTCGCCTTCCTGCAGAAGGCACTTGTTCTGTTTCATCTGGCATTCATAACACACCGGCCGGAGCGCAATTTTTGGCGGAACCCCGGCCAGCACCTGTTTAACAACCGCCAGAAATTCTTCCTTATTTATGGGGCAGCCCGGTATTTCAAAATCAACTTTAACATAATAGCTTATGGGCTTAATATCGGGATTATTGATGCCTTCAAAATTCTTATACACATAGCGCATGCGCTCGAATTTATCCTGGTAGTTTTTTATTTCCGCGATGCCGCCCAGCGCCGCGCAGGCGCCAAGCGCTATCAGAACTTTTGATTTCTCTCGCAATCTTTTCAGCCACTCTATATTCTCTTCAGTTATCGGCGCGCCTTCAACAAAAACAATATCGTAATTTGGCGCGTCCGGCGCGTCTTCCAGCAGCGCAAAATCGCCAACTTTAACATGCTCGGCAACCTCCAGGAAGCGGGCGCCCAGATCCAAAATGGCCACCTGGCAACCCTCGCAGCAGGTTAAAGAAGTTATGGCAATAGTGGGTTTAGTTTTTGGCATAAAGCGTGTCTAATGTATTTTGCGTATATTTGTGCAAATTTATGATATTTTCTTCATTCAGCTTTTGCATTGCGTGGTTCCAGTGGAATGAGACCCGGTCCCCGATTTCTACCGATGGCAATATTTCTCTGTCCCAAGTGAGCTCTTTTTCAATTGGTCGCCCAAACTTTATATTATTTTTGCCAATCAACGGGTCGTATTTGACAACAATGGTTTCTGTTTTTAGTTTTTCGTTTTTAGTTTTTAGTTTGATTGCCCTTCCCCAACCCACGCGGCAAGTGTCTTTTAGTTTGGTGTTGCCGGTAAAATCCACGCTGCCCGTTATTGAACCCAGAACCAATACATGGAAACTATGGTGCGGTTTTGAATCAGCAGGTATCATATCGGCCCGCTTTTTTGCTTCTTTTTTCGATAAAAGACCTGGTTTGCAAAATCTTTCCATTATTAGCGCCCGCAGGTCATTGGCGGTAATTTTATCCAAAAGATTGTTCCCCAGCCAGTAGGCCTCAATCACTTTTTTATTGAAGGGACTTGGCATTTTATTTTTACGCGCGATAAGCTGGTAATATTCGTAGGCGGCTTCGAACTTTTCCAATGTCGGGATTATTTCCGGAATGGACAACTTGCCGACGATGAATTTTTTAAGCAGTTCCTGCTGCGGCCCGCAAAAACCGAGACGGTTGGGAATCAGGCCGTATAAGGCCGCTATTTTTGGTCCCGAAGCCATTTTTTTGTTATTTCCGCCCCGCAGTTGCGGGGGAATCCAGGATCCTGGATTCCCGCTTCCAGTTTACCCCGCGCTTGATGCGGGGCGGGAATGACACAATAATAAATACGCCAAGTAGTAATAATATCATAGACCAGGCGTCTTGCGGGGTTATTTTTCCAGCATAGATCGCCGACAGCGCCGTTGTTATGGGTAGGCCAAAGAGCAAGATCGTGGTGGCGATCGAAACGGAAACGGTCTTTAATCCGTTATACCAGGTTATCGTGTAGCCGAAAAGCAAGGCGGAAGTTATGGCAATCCATCCGATTTGCGCCGAGTTGAGATTCAAAACTTGCGATGCCTGTCCCGTAAAGGATAAATAAGCCAGGATGAATATCGAGCCGAAAAACATCCGCCCCCAGGCCGCGATATTGCCCGGCATTTCTCGCAGGACATATTTAGCCAAGACATTTTCCATCGCCCAGAACAAGACCGCGACAAGAACCAGCGCGTCGCCCAAGCCGAACGAAAAATGAAGGCCCTTAAGCAATATTAGATTGCCGAGAAGCAAAAGCAAGCCGCCGATAATAAAATTTTTGTTGATCTTCTCTTTTAAGATGAAGGCCGCCAGAATTACCACAAAAATGAACATTGTCTTATGGATAAAAGCGCCCTGAGCCGCGCTTGTTAAGGCCAAGCCCTTGAAAAAAAGCAGGAACGGAATCGAGCCGCCGATCAAACCCAGCGCCAGCAATTGCAACCACTGGTTTTTGTTTAATTGAAATAAGGCCTTCCTGTCTTTTAAAAAGAAGATAACAGCCGTAAACAAAACAGCTACCGCCGTATTTTTGGCGAAAGTGAAAATATCCGGGTTATTCATTCCCACGCCGAATTTATTGATGAAAACCGAAACGCCGGAAATGATGGCGGTGGAAAAAACCAATAATAATCCTTTGTTTTGCATAGTAATTTTATTTAAGGAAATTATTTATCTCTTTTGCCTGCTTGGCGGTGATCTTTTTGATGATGATGCTGTTTTGCGTGAGCACCCAATCCCCTTTTTTGACCGCCAAAATGGTGCCGACTGATTCGGTTTTTTTGCCGGCCCGGATGCGGACGGAATTATTTCCGGCGGAAACGACTTGTTTGGGAATCGTCAGGCACATAATTCGCTGCGCTCAAATTCAAAAATCATAGGAATGAGCGCTAAAAATTCTTAATGATTAACGAGATAACTCCGCCGATAAGAAAAAGAGAGGTTAGCATTGGCGGCAATAGATCCATAAGATCGTCGCCCAGCATCAATTTGAATTTTCGCATATTTCCTGTAAATTACGAAGGGCCGCCGATTGTGAACGGATAGTTTCGTTATCGGCGCATCCGTTATTTTTAATAATTATTTTTTAATGATTATATGGCGTCGGGAATATTCTTTATTTGCGCCCAAGAAAAAACCGGCCCGTCTTTGCAGGTGTAATATGACCCGACCGCGCAATGCTGGCAAGCGCCGACGGCGCAATGCATTCTCCTTTCCAGCGACAAATAAATATCTTCATCCGCAAATCCGAGTTTTTTCAATCTTTCCAATACCGGCTTATACATCACAGGCGGGCCGACTAAAAACGCCACTGAATTCTGCAAAACATCGCATTTATCAAATAGGGTTGTGACCAGCCCGGTATGGCCCTTCCAGCCGGCATGCTCTTTGTCTATTGTCAGCTCCATTTTTATTTTAAGTTTTTTCCAATTTTCATATTCGTGGCGGAAAAGCATTTCCTGCGGATTTCTGGCGCCGTAGAATATCTGCACCTTTGTATCTTTACCCAAAAAATAGTTTTTGCCAAGTAGGAGCGAGCGCAACGGCGCCAAGCCCAGCCCGCCAACCGCGATAAAAAGATTTTTTTGCACCTTAAAATCATATTTGCCGGCCGGCCAAGCGCCGTTGCCGTAGGGTCCGCGAACGGCAACCCTATCTCCCACCTTCATGGCGTGAAGCCGGGCGGTCAACTTACCGACATTTCGGACGCAAAGCTCTATATATTTCTCTTTAATGCCGCCGCAGGGCGCAAAAGGCGCTTCGCCAAAGCCGGGCAAGGATAATTCTACGAATTGGCCGGGTTGATACGAAAATTTCCAGCCGGGGATATTTTGCGCGAATTCAAAACGGAACAGCTTGACGCTGCTTGTCTGGCGGCTGATAGAAACTATTTTTGCCGGTTCCGGCTGGTAGGGATTATGCATGATTCTAAGAATTTTCTATGTCCTCCAACACTTTATTTATATCTATTCCCACCGGGCAGACCGCGGCGCAGCGATGGCAGCCCACGCAGCCCATGAAATTAAATTCATCGGGAATCCTGGCGAATTTATGGAAATACCAAAAATGGATGCGTTTGGCGGTGTTGTCCAGAAATTTATGCCCGCCGACGACTTCCGAAAATTCCTGATAATAGCAGGAATCCCAGCAGCGCGAACGCTCGCCCAAGTTTTCTTTGATCGCGGGAGCATCGTCTATGCGAAAGCAAAAGCAGGTTGGGCAGGCCAGGGTGCACTTGCCGCATTCGATGCAGCGCTGGCCCAATTCCTCCCAGATTTTTAAATTATGGTGATTTTTTAACCGGTCGCGCAAGCGCTCCATCCTTTTGTCCGCCTCCCCCTCCTTGATCGGTCCGCTGAACTGGATGTGCTCATAGTCCTTATAGCCAAAGTGCTCCAGAATCCGTTGGCCTTTTATGCTTCCAGTAAAAACTTTATATAACCCCCCCGACCCCCCTCTTAATTTAAGAGGGGGCGAGTTCCGCAGTTCGCGGGACGAGGGGGCGTTATAATCTGCCAAAAAAATGTCAAAAGGCAAATGTTCCAGAATATCCTCTTCATACTTGTGTTCAAAAATATTATTTTCTATTTCTGGCGTCAACGAATAGCCGACGATGAGGATATTGCGCCGCCTGGCCTGGTAATACGGGTCTTTCTCAAAAACCTGGTCGTAAAGATTCACGGCTTTCATGTCCAAAATATTCATGCCGACCAGCGCCCTTTGACTGCGCTCAGGGTAAACTGATTTTTTATCTCTTAATTTATTGTTTTGGTAATCAAAAAGCCCCTCTTTTTCCGGCACAAAAAACCGTTTGAAGGAATAAAAAGGCAATTGCCCGTCCAGGTTCAGTTCGTCGGGATTTGATATCCCCTTTATCAATATCTGGCCGGTCTTTTTTACAGCCGAAGGCATATGTGCCGACAAAAACGGTGAAAGCTCCTCGACTTTCTCGGTCGTAAAAACCGGTCCAAATACCGACCAGTCGCTTTTTTGCAGGTAGGTTATAAATTTGTTTAGTTGTGATCGGTTCACAATGGAAGTATATCAAAAAAAAGCGGAATGAAAAAGTGGATAAGCTGTTTAATTTCCCATTTGCGAGCTCAGGCGCGCAAATTCCACAAATAGGAAGGTGAAAATCAAAACCATAACTACCGGCGCAAACATCGAGGCGTAGTTTTTTTTGCCGGGGCGGAAATAGCGCAGCAAAAGAGAATTGCTAACGACCGAAATGGAGCTTAGGGCCATGGCGAGCCCCGCCAATTCCGGTTTTAAGATGAGTCCGGCAAAAGCGAAAACGCGTGCGGCGATGGGAATGCCGATAACATTGTAAAACAGCGCGAAAAACATATTCTGCTTTATCTTGCTCATTGTCTGGCGCGCCAGCTCAAAGGCCGCCACCACATCATTCAAGTCGCTTTTCATTAAAACGATGCCGCCCGTTTCCATGGCCACATCCGTGCCCGAACCCATGGCGATACCCAGGTCGGCTTGCGCCAATGCCGGCGCGTCATTGATGCCGTCTCCCGCCATTGCCACTTTCTTGCCTGAATTTTGCAATTTTTTGACTTCATTGGCTTTATCTTGCGGCAGAACTTCGGCTAAAACATTGGCAATACCCACTTGCTCGGCGATGGCGCGGGCCGTGCGTTCGTTGTCGCCGGTTATCATATAAACTGCTATATGCATCTCCTTGAGCTTGGCCACGGCTTCTTTGGATGTTTCTTTGACCGTGTCGGCCACGGCGATGGCGCCAAGGATATTTTCTTTGGTTGTCAGTATCATCGCGGTTTTTCCCTGCCGTTCCAATTCGTTAAGCTTGGTTTCGATTTTTGAGATATTCAATCGATTCTCAATAATTAATTTTCTGGTGCCCAAAATGAATTTTTCATTATTGATCGTCGCTTGGATTCCCTTGCCCGGTATGGCCATAAATTTTTCTATTGAAGACAGCTCCAGCTTTTTGTCTTGCGCATGCTTGACTATGGCCTCGGCTAAAGGGTGCTCCGAGTTTTTTTCAATGGATGCGGCCACTTGCAATATTTTTTCTTCGTTTCCGTAATTTTTTGGAAATTGGAAATTGGAAATTGAAAATTCCGTTACCGATATAATATCGGTAACGGTTGGTTTGCCTTTGGTCAGCGTGCCTGTCTTGTCAAAGATTATGGTGTTAATATTGCAGGCCGCCTCCAGGGGTTCGCCGCCTTTTATCAGGATGCCGTATTCAGCTCCTTTGCCTGTGCCGACCATCAAAGAAGTCGGCGTGGCCAGTCCCAGAGCGCAAGGGCAGGCAATGACGATAACGGCGGTAAAGGCCATCAGGGCAAAGCTCAGCGGCGCGCCAAAGACAAAAAACCAAGCCAGGAAGGTTACAATGGCGAGTCCGATGACTGTCGGCACAAAATAGGCCGAGATGCGGTCGGCAAAGCCCTGGATGGGCGCTTTTGAGCCCTGTGCCTCCTCTATCAGGCGGATAATCTGCGCCAGCGTGGTTTCGCTGCCCACGCGCTTGGCTTCAAACTCAAAACTGCCAACTTTATTGAGCGTTGAGCCGATAACGCTGTCGCCGAGCTTTTTTTCTACGGGCAAACTTTCGCCCGTGACCAGCGATTCGTCTATCGCCGAAGAACCTTTGGTGATGATGCCGTCAACCGGGATCTTTTCTCCGGGGCGCACCACCACGATATCGCCGCGCTTCACTTCCTCAATGGCGATATCCATTGTTTGGCCGTTGCGCACGACTCTGGCGGTTTTGACTTGCAGGCCCATCAGTTTTTTTATGGCGTCCGATGTCTTGCCCGTAGTTTTCATTTCCAGCCATTTACCGAGAATCACAAAAGTTATAAGGAATGCCGCGGTCTCAAAATACAGATCGGGAATTTTTCCTGTTAGGCCGATAAGAGAATTATTGCCTATAGCGTAAATAGCATAATTTATTACGCTGTAGGCATAAGCCGTGGTTGTGCCAATGGCAATAAGCGAATCCATATTGAAGGTCCTCATCCTCAGCGACGACCACAGGCCCTTATAGAATCTGGCGCCGATTATAAATTGCATGGGCGTTGTTAAAACGAGAGAAATAATACCGATATATGGCGCCAATACGCTGCTTCCAGGCAAGCTCTTGATGAAATCAAAGAGCATAAAATAAAGCATCGGTGCACTCAAGGCCGAGCTCAAGATGAATTTATTGCGCAGTGAATCGATCGCTTTTCTTTGCCGCGCCGTTTCGCCATCAGAATCGTTTTCCGGCGCCACCCGGGCGTCGTAGCCGGTTTTGTTTATTGTTTCTATCAGCGCGCCGACATCGGTCTTGGCGTCGTCAAAGACGACGAAGGCCTTTTCGGCCGCCAGATTGACGCTCGCTTTTTCCACGCCCGCAACGGCTTTCAAGGCGCGCTCGTTAAGCGTTACGCAGGAGGCGCAATGCATGCCGGAAATTTTCAGTTCTATTGTTTTTTTCATTTTAGAAGCTTAGTAAATTATGTTTTATTTCACATTAAAAGCTCCACGATACATTCCCATGGCGCAGGAAAAATCTATCCGGCCGGTGGCAGCCGGAGTGAATTCAATGATATTCTCCCCTGCCGCCAAAGTTTTGCGTATGTTAAACTTGGACATTGCGATACTGGAAGCGCACGAATATGGCGCCTGAGCGTCTATTATCCAACGCACCGGCACGCCTTTTTTGATGGTGAATTGATTAGGGCTGTAGCCGGAATTGCTCTCAACCATTCTGACGACCTGTTTGCCGTTCTCGATCGGCGCAAAGTCCGTATTTACCGCCGCAGTCGTGCTTGGAGGATTGGTTAAGGCCGATAAACTCCCGGACCACCCCGTCAGATTAAAACCGTTGCCGATATTAAACAAAGCCAAGGCCACAACCACCACGCCGGCAAACTTGAAAAATTTGCCTGCCGCGTTTTTTTTGAACGATGACACGAGACCCCCGATGCTTAAAAGTCCCGGGGCTGTGCCCAGGGCGAAAAGCCCCATAATGAGTG
The DNA here is from genome assembly GCA_028688325.1 of Candidatus Portnoyibacteriota bacterium. GTDB lineage: Bacteria > Patescibacteriota > Minisyncoccia > Portnoybacterales > GWB1-42-6 > UBA8475. Next base: position 60,975 of record JAQTYI010000004.1, on the reverse strand, counting down.
CGCCAGCCGCAAAATTTCCGGAACTTATGGCGTAAAGCTGCATTGCCTGAGTGAATCCGCAAGGCAGGAAAAAAGTCATCGCGCCAAGCGCCATAGCATTGTTATCGCTGTATTTGCCGGGATCATTATGGATTCTCAACGCCCGGCTGATGCCCTTGGGCAGCGTCAGCTTCCAATGGCTGATGCGGGGAATGATATTGGTAAGCTGTAGGCCCATTATCAGCATTACCGCGCCGACCAGAACCGTTATGAATCCGGTTACAAAGGAAGATAATTGGAAAACGGAGCCCAATGCTCCCAGCAAGGCGCCAAAAAACATATAACCGGCGATACGGCCCAGGTTGAACAAGATATGCACGCGGAATTTTTCGCCCGGCGCGGCATCGGGGTTGTCTTTGGCATATTTGGCCGCCGCGCCCAAAACCAGCCCGCCAACAAGCGCCAGGCAAGTTGAAAATCCCGCGGCCAAGCCGACGAGCAAAACTATCGGAAAGCTTATCCCATCGGAAAGAGCGGGCAGATTTATGCCCGGCAAGTTGAGGCCCCTGAAAATAAAGTAGGCGCCTATCAGGAAAAGGAACGCTATCAGCAGATCTTTATAATCTTTGGGGTTTTTACTGAAAAGAGACGGCTTTTCAGTTATGCCGATTTCGTATCCGGCTTCGCGTATTATTTCGGCGATTTCATTTTCGGACGGTTTTTGTCCGGCGGAAAAATAAACGAGCAGCGTTCCCGCTTGCCAGTCCGCCTCGCATTTTTCCACGCGCGGTATTTTGGAGATGCTTTGCTCCAGCAGTATTTCGCAGGAGCGGCAATGCATTCCTTTGATCTGAATCGTTAATTTTTGCAGAGACATAATGATTTCGGTCATTCTGAGCGAAGCCCGCGGCTGCGGGGCGCAGCGAAGAATCTATTTTTAGATCCTTCGCAGAGTTTATGCTGAGCGAAGCGAATGTGCTCAGGATGACGCAATAAGAGTTGATTTTGTTATGACAGATATCAATCAATCAAAAAACCGCCAAGTAGCGCAGCCAAAATTTATACAAGATAAAATCAGCAGCTAAAAAGCAGTTTTTTGCGCGCCCCGTAAAAGGCGATGCCTCTACGGGGCAAGCGGGCTATTCTATTTTTATGACTGAAGCAAGCAAGTCGGCTTGCGGAGGAGGGGTGTAAACCTCTTGAAAGGTTGATTGGCCGCTGAAAGCGTTGGTATCGATCGATCCGGCGCAAACATTTTGTTGGATGGCTAATTTTGAAGAGAGATTATTGAAAGTTGGCGCGCCGGAGTGGTTATTGTCTTTTTTTTGCAGGCAGCAAGGTGCAACAGCGCCGGAATCAGCGGCGCCGGAAATAATAGCGCGTCCGTCTTGATTTGCGTCTTGGCAGCCGGGCGCATTTACGGCTCGCGCCGTTTGCGGAGGAAAACAAAAATAGCCGGACAGCAAACTAACCGTTACGATGGCTGTCAAAAACAAGGCATTTTTTTGTGAGAATCGGCTAATAGTCATAGGTTTTCTATGCATTCATTATAACATACCGTGTCAAGCTTTATTCATATTCCGGCAAACAAAAAACCGCCCCGCAAAACGCAGGGCGGCGAGCCGAATTACATCGCTTTTTCTTTGAGTCGAATCTTCCAGAGAATGAATTTAAAGCGCAAGTCCTTCCAGAAGTTTTCGTGCTCCATATAGAGGTATAACGCGAAGATTCCCCATATGGATATGATAAGCGACAAGGCAATATTGCGTGCCAGGTCGTTGCCGCCGGTGACGGCTTGAACCGAAGCGCCCTTAACAACCTGGGTTGGATAAACTGCTGCCGGCGCGACATAAACAGTATTCCCCGTCAGCACCTGCGCGAATGCGGATTGCTGGGCGATGCCGTCGCCCGAAGCGTAGCCATAGTTGGTTATCGTTTGGTTTCCGCCGTAGGAATTGACCGTGGCCTCAAAGGTGATGGTTTTGGTTTGATTGGAAAAAAGCGTGCCGACGCTTATGCCGTTTCCCGAAACCAAAGAATCGCTGACCAGGCCGCCGTCCATGCGCGCTGTGCTGGGCGTGTAGGTCAGGCCCGACGGCAAAATATCCCAAACGCGGACATTATTGACTTGGTTGTATTGGTTGGCGCCGCTTGGCGAAGTAACCAGCTGGATGGCGAACAGCAGCCGGTCGCCGATCTGTGCATTGGCAACACTCGCCAAACCGGTTTGATCGGCGCTTAAATTGCGCACCGTTTTGGTTAACACCATATTGGAATAATAAGTCGGGGAAGAATAATAAGGAGTGTAAGGAGCCGACTGGGAAGCATAGACCGTGGCTGAATCGTTGCGTTCGTTGATCTGGTCGGCGCGAACATAGGCATAATTGGTATAGGTTTGATTGTTATAGCCCGTGCCCAAATAACCGACTGTCGCGTCAAACGAAATGGTGCGAGTGGCGCCGGGATACATTGAACCGATGTTCACTCCGCCGGAAGTTATAATGCTGTCGGAAATATAGCCGTTATCCAAACGCGCCGTGCCGGGCACAAAAGACAGTCCCGAAGGCAGCGAATCCGAAACGATAACATTGTAAGCGTTAAAATTGCTATTGTTGCTTATCTGTATCTGGAAAGTTACCCGGTCGTTGTTGGTGGCATTGACGCTTTCGGCGAAATTGCCGTAGCCGTATGTGTAATTGCGCACGGTCTTGTTGATGGTTAAGGAACCGGAGGAAGCGGAAGTTGGTTGCAAATAAACCGAAGCGGAAGAGTTGCGTTCGCTCATTTGATCGGCGCTAACATAGGCCGTGTTGGTTATGGTCTGTGCGGAATACGAAGAATTAACCGTGGCGTCAAACGAAACGGTAGCGGTGGCGCCGGGACCGACAGAGCCGATATTTATTCCCCCGCCGACAATGCCGTCGGCCGCAGAAAAATTGTTATTGTAGGTTGAACCGAAAACATAATTCAATTGGGAGGGCAGCGCGTCCCGAACGATGACATTGTTGGCGGCGACATTGCCCGAATTTGAAACTTGAATTTGAAAGGTCAAACGGTCGCCCGAATAAGCGTTGGCGCTGTTTGAATAACCGCTTTGGCTTTGAGTTTGATTACGGACCATTTTGGAAAGCGCCAAATTCGGCGAGCCGGCGGTGGAGCCGACAGCCATTTGAAAAACGATTGCGCCCGAATAAGGCCAGCAACCCTGGATAGAGCCGATATTTATTCCCCCGCCAAAAAGCTGGGACTCTGTTTGCCCGTTGGGAAACGGCGTTGAGGCGGCGATACGCCAATCGGCCTGGTTTGGATACCATCGGGCCGTGCCGGGTACATATTGCAAGGTTTGCGCGGTGCTCAGGTTTATTCCCACGCTTTGGCTCATCGGGCTCACCCGGGAAGCGTTGGTGGTGTTGTCGGCCCAAAGATTGGCGGAAACCGTCTGATAAGAATTCTGGCTGCCGGGCGCCGCAATCTGCAATACGGTGTTATAGGCGACGGTATCCGGCGTTGAATTATGATAGTAAAAATAAAAGGTCAAAACATCGCCTGCGTCCGCGTTGACCGGGAAGCCCCAGGAAGTGCCCTTGGTGTTGTTTTTGACATCCAGCAAAAAATAATCCCGGCCCGCTTGCTCCGTGTGGGTGTAGGGCGTGTAGGCGTTGAAGGCCGGATCCGCGGCCATCGCGCCGAGCGGCAAGGCCAATTGCCCGATCAAAACGGCAATAACGGCCAAAACAACCAACGCCGGTTTGTTTTGAATGATATTAAAATATGTTTTTATATTAGTCGGCTTCATATTCATTGCTTCCCTCCGAAAGCATTTTTATATTCTTCCTATCTTGAGAACTCCAAAGAATTGAAATTTTCAAGATAGGAGGGAAGAAAAATCTTCTTCCCCCAAAGTTGAATTAATACAGAAAGGGCGGTAAACAGGCGGGAGGACAAACAAATCAGCGAGGGACTGGTCCGCCAGTTGAGCAAGCGCTTCCGGCGGAAGCGATCACTGTTTTTGTCGTGCCGAACCAGAACAGATACCCCAGGCCAAGCCCCAGCAAGAGCCCGCCCAGCCCGGCCCACAAAGCCGGTTTGTAATCCGTGTCCAAGTGGACGATCTTTTCTGTGATGACCACCGGCGTCTCCAAAATCATCAAGTCGTCATCGGGGATTTCGTTGCCGCACTGGCCGATGAACCTGGCTCGATATATTCTGTTGCCATCCGCGTCTTCGTTGACAAATTTGGCAAAGAAGATATGCCCGGGTTTCAGATGGCCGGGACCGTAAAGCTTGCGCTTGCCGTTCTTGGCTCCGTAGTTCCGGAGCACCACATTTTCAGTGTTAACGAACGCTTTCCATTCCCCGACTTCTTTTTTGATTCTTTTCTGGGCGGAGTAGAAAGTGTAGCCCTTGCTCAAACCCAATTCTTTATATTCTTGAGTCGGAGGAAAGCGATGTAAAAATAAAACCTTTGCATCCTTTGTTTTCTCTCTGGTTATCGTCGGTTTTTCATCCTTTTTCACCAGAAAGTTCTTTCCGCACCCGTAAGACGAAGTAAGGGCGCAGGCAAAAATAAAAGATAAAAATTCTCTTCTTGTTTTTTCCACGACCCTCACCTCCTTTCATCTTCAATGTCTGGCGGAACTTTTATCACCTCGTTGCTGTATCTAAAGTTTTTGTCGTTGCCGACAACGAAATACGGATTGTTCTGTACCCGCGACTCGCCGCGAAAGCGAACGCCTTTATTCGCAATCGCCTGCTCCAACCGCGTTTCCATTTGGCCAAGATAAACTTGGGCCTTGGGGTTGCCGTCGCTGATTATTCGCACGATTTCTTCGCGCGTGAAGCCGGCGGCATATCCTTTGGCAAGTATGCGTTCGCATCTCTGGCAAGCCAGAGCCGGACAGCCACCCAACAATAAAATTGCCAAAAACACCAAAATAGCGGTCTTTTTCATAGTGCGCCCCCTTTCTTTCTGTATATTTTGATATAAAAGAACAGCTGACCATCCTTGAGAGGATTTTGTATTATAATGGATTTGCCTTAATCTTGTCAAGACCTTAGCCCGATTATGAATATTCTCGTTTTAAATCATAATTTTCCCGTTGATTCATAAAAAACAAGGAGGCGTCCCGCCGGAAGATTTTCAGTTTTATTGAAAGCGGCGCCGAAGACAACCGGCATCTCGTCTGGATTTGCGGCCTATTTTATCAACTCGCCATAAACCACGAGGCGCTTCAAGGCCGCGCCGATGGGCCAGCAGGTTACCAATTTCAGAGTTTGCCGGTTCGTATCGGAAATTTTTACTTTATCGGGAGTTAAAATTTCTTGGTCCGTTATTTTATAATCGTATTGCCGGTGGTTATACACCAAAGAAACGATATCCCCCGCTTTCAGGTTGTCCAGTAAAGTAAAAACTTGGCCGTATCGGGTCTTAACCCAGGGAAACACCGAACTGTGGCCCGAAAGCACTACTTCGCCGCTTTGCTCCGGCAGAGCGCTGCCCGGATACAGGATTACGCCTTGGTTCAGGCCGTCGTTAAGTTCTTTCTGAGTCGTGCCGGAGACCTGTATCAAAGGAGCGCGGATGCCCAACTTCTCTATAAAAATCGAATTGTCCGCGGCGTTATAATCGGCTTGATTGGCGGAAGGCGGAAAAATTTGTCCGGGACTTTCCGGGAAGCTTTGGCTCGGAGCTGATGCTTGCGGAGAAGGCGTATCATAAACTATCTCGCCCTTTGTTTCAAAAACCACCCAGCGCAAATAAAGCGCGCTGAAATTCAAAAAAATAAAACTTATCAAAAATATTAAAAAGCCCGTTGCGCTGTAAAATAATACCGGACTTATCTTGCGCAGGTTCGGGAAAAAGCGCGCCGTATTTTTCATATATTCATTATGAGCCGCGCCGAACTTGGCCGCCAGCGCGCCCCTTTCCTCGCCGCGCACATAGCTGCGCCAGGAAAAATATATCGGCGCGCAGGCCAGCAGTAAAATCCAGGAGCGGAACAGTATTCCCAGAGAGGGATTCAGTAAAAAAATTATCGCCGCGTACATCGGGTTGCGCGAATAAGCGTAGGGCCCGTCGGTTACCAATGTTCCTTTGGCCTTGTCTTTTGCCAGAGCCCAGACGCTCCACCAGGTGATGGCGATATAAGGGATGAGCATCAAGCAGAAGACGATTATCGCCGAAGCCAGCGAGATATAAATCTTGGGCCCGCCCAGTAATATGCCCAATATTAAAGCCGCCGCGCCGATGAGCAGATTGCGGAAGGCGGCCCTTGGAAGGCAGCCCAATAAATTTTTTAGTGGTTGATTAGCCATTTTTGTTGTTATTCTAAAGATGCGGATAAAAGAAGCTGCTTAAAATGACAAATTTCCAATGACAAATAAAATCCCAATATCAAATGTCAAAAATTTGGATTTGGAACTTTGTCATGGATTTGTCATTAGACATTGGTCATTTGACATTATAAATGCGGATTTTTCTCTGAGCTTATCCTAATAATATTTATATAAATATCAAAACCGCGGATAGCAAAATAACAAATGTCGTGGCGCCGATGGTTGTCCAATATTGTATCTCCATTTTCACGAAAATATTGACCAACAAAGCAATGGCTAAAAACAAAGTGAAATACAGATATAAACTTTTGAATATCTCGTCGGAGCGGGAAACGAACGCGCCAAGAACCCGCGGAGCGTAGGCCGCGTTAACCGACGGGCTGACAGCCCTGGCGATGCCTTTGGGAGCTTGCGGCTCCGCGCCCAAGATAGTTTTAAGATCAATCTGCTCGGTCGAAGTTTTTTCAACCGCCGCAACAGTCGCCGGCGAAGCGGCGGGCGCAACAGAAACGGACGGCGAAGAAATTGCCGGCTTTGGGGAAGCGGCCGGAGAGGATTTTGGAGCAGATGGCGCAGGCGTATTTTTTGCCGGAACAGGTTGCGCAATCCGTGTTTTTGCCGGCTGCTGGGCCGCCTGCTTGCCAAATTCCAGCACCGCCAATGTTTCCTGCCGGTTCTGGATATTGCCCGTTCCCACGGCCAAACCCATCTCCCGAAAATTAGGATTTAAAATATTGGCGCGATGAGTAGGCGAATTCATCCAGGCGGCAAAAACCTCATCGGTTTCGGTAAAGCCCATGGCCAGATTTTCACCGGCAAAAACATAATTATACCCTATCTGCTTGAACCAAAACCAGGGCGTGATGCCCGCGGGGCTGGTGTGCTCAAAATAACCCTGCGTTGCCATATCGTTGACCTTCAGGCCCGCCGCGGAATTTAAGCTGTCATTTAAAGCCAGCGCCGGCAGGTTCCTGCTTTGGCGTTCTTGGTTTATCAAAGACACCAAACGGCTGGCCGTGATGCTGGAAAAAAAATCGGTTGCAGGCAATATCAGCACCAAAGATATCAGCGCGATTTTAACGGCTAAAAGAGACGCGCTGTATAAAAATAGATATTTTGATTTGAGCGCCTTGGGCAAAAAATTATTCCCTTTTTGCGGCACGAAAACCTCCAAGAAAATTATCTTGGTTTTGGCCGAATATTCAACGATTTTTTGCTTTATTTGAGCGATTTTTACCATATATACAATTATACCAGCAAAGTAAAGTCGTGTCAAATTGGCAAAGAGAAGCGAGTCGATAAATTAAAAAACACCCGATGAGCGGGGCGTTTTTTAATTGGCATTTTGATTTTTATTTGTTGAAAATTCTTACCAGCCAGCCGAATAAACTAAATTTACCTTCCTGAGTTTTGATGAAAGCTTCGATTTTCGTCTGCTCTTGGTTCAGCGTCTCGATTTGGCTTTTTATCTCCTCCGCGTTGGCGATGTTTTTTGCCTTGCCCAGCACGCTCTCTAATTGTTTTATCCTGTTGCGGGTTTTAACTATCTCGCTTCTTAACGCGCCGAGATTCTTATAGTCGGATCCAATCAGAAATGTTTTTATCTTGCTTCTGTTCGCAACTTTTTTAATGGCGTCGGTTGTCGTCGCTTCATCCCCCTCCTGCTGCCTGGCAATCTCTCTCACTTTTTCGCCTATCCCCTTTTCTCTGTCGGCGGCCTTTAAAAGAGTTTGCACAAAATCGGCCACGGCGCTACGATGGGTCTCGGAGGTGAGCTCGTCTTTATCCTCCGCGTCTGTTTTGCTATCTTCGTTTTCTTGGCCGTTATTATCATTTTCCAGATCCGGTGTTGAAGAAGCGTTGGCCCCGACTCTTTCATTGGCCGACAATACCTTTCCGCCGGCATTTTCCGATTTGGCAAAAACCGGAGAAAAAGAAAGGGTAAAAACAACCGCTAAAAAGGCCATTGACAATACGCTGATTTTCATTTTTTTCATAATTTTACGATATTTATATTTAAGCTTGGCGCGTTTGGAAAGAATCGCTCCTTTATCTTTATTATGTTGCTTTAGGTTAACGCCGTCAAGAAGTGCGCGGGGGATAAAATTATTCGTATCTCAGCGCTTCCATGGGAGATTTTTGAGCGGCCTTTTTAGCCGGATAAACGCCAAATGCCAGCCCGATAACGGCGGACAGGAAAAACGCGCCAAAGACCGCCAGCCAAGAAACGGTCAGCGGCCAATCAGGCAGACCCTGTGTGCGCACAACAAGGCCGACGAGCGTGGAAACGGCAATGCCGAAAATTATGCCGACAATTCCTCCCGTGCCCGTGATAACCACGCTTTCTATTAAAAATTGCCAAAGAATATTGTTGGCGGTCGCGCCTAATGATTTTCGCAAGCCGATCTCGCGCGTGCGCTCGCTCACCGAAACAAGCATAATGTTCATAATGCCTATGCCGCCCACCAGCAAGGAAATCGCCGCCAAAAAGCCCAGCAATAAATTCAAAATAGCGCTCACCTGGTCAACGCGTTTTAAAATCTCCGCCATGGTGAATATTTCAAAATCGTCCTTATCCGGATCGGTGATGTTATGATTGCGCCGCAATAAACGGCTGACATCGGACAAAGCGCGGCCGATATATTTTTCATCATTTACATCTATGTGCATCTCCATCAAATAATCAATGCCCAAAAGCTCTTTCAGGGTGGCTTCCAGGGGCACATAAACGAACTCGTTCATATCCATTACGGCCGAGCTCATCATGCCGCCCTGGGGCTTTAAAACACCGACTACTTTAAAATTTATTCCTTTCAGCCGGACATTTTTTCCCAGCGGATTTTCTTGGTCAAAAAGTTTGTTTGCCAAATTACTGCCCAACACGACGACCTTGGCCAAGCTGTCGTTTTCTTCATCGTTAAAAAACCGGCCGGAAGCCAATTTGGCGGTTTTAACAATCTTCGGATAATCCGGGCTGCAGCCATAGACCAGAACCCTTCTTTCTTTATTCCCGTAGACCACCCAGTCCTGACCTATGGCCTGGCCATTAACCGCCGCGATATAAGGAAACGCCTTCGGGTCTTTAAGGTCTTTGATATCCTTGGTTTTGAGAGTCGTGATTTTTATTCCCTGCACCATGGACGCGACCGATTGAGTTTGGCTGACCCCCGGAATTTTTACGGCCACATCCAAAAGATTTGGCCCAAAAGCGTTCATTTCGTTGGTCACCAGCCCCTTTAACCCCTGTCCCATGGACAAAATTATCACCACCGCCGCCACGCCGATAACAATTCCCAGAATGGAAAAAAACGAGCGCAGTTTATTGGCTCTCAAAGCGATAATTGATTGCTTGGCGATGGTTAAAAATTTCATACCTTTTCTCTCCCTCTTATATTAAGATATTAAGAGGGAGAATTTTTATTGTTTCCGCAGCGCTTCCATAGGGCTCATCAAGGAAGCGCGGTTGGCCGGCCAAAGGCCGAAAACCAAGCCCACTCCGGCCGCCATAAAAACCGCCCAAAAAATGGAAAGCGGGGCAACTATCAGCTTCCAGTCGTAGCCGAAATAATTCACTCCCAAAGCGATAGCCGCTGAGATCAGCAACCCCAGCGCCACGCCGATCAGCCCGCCGAAAGAAGTCATCACCGCGCTTTCAACCAGAAATTGCAAAAGGATATCTTTTCTTTTGGCGCCGACGGCCTTGCGCAAGCCGATTTCCCCTGTGCGCTCCGAAACGGTCACAAACATTATATTCATAATGCCTATGCCGCCTACGACGAGAGAGATTGCCGCCACTGCCGCCAGAAACATTTTTAACGCTTGGGTGATGGAGCCCAAAATATCCAAGGCCTGGGCGGTCGAGCGGACGGAAAAATCATCTTTACTTGCATCTTTGATGCGGTGGCGGAAGCGAAGAAGATCTTTCACTCGGCCGATAGACGGTTCTATATTTGCTTCCTTGTCCACCTTGGCGCGGATAAAAGCGACATGGTCTATCCCCAGCATTATTTTTTGAGCGATTTTTAGAGGAATAAAAACTTGTTCGTCTTGATTTTGCAGCCCCGAGGCCCCGCGTTCGGTCATTACTCCCACAACCTTGAAGGTTATCTGATTTATTTTAATTTGTTTTTCCAGTGGGTTTTCTTGGCCAAAAATATCGCTGGCCGCTTTGCTGCCCAACACCGCGTTTCGCGCCATGTTGTCGTTGTCTTCTTGTTTGATAAAGCGGCCTTTGGCGACGGCCGTGTCTTCCACGGTCAGATATTCCGGCAGCACGCCGGTGTAATTCAGCTCTTTGTTTTGATTAAAATAACCGACCGTTCCCCGGCCGGTGACATAGGCGCAAATTGCCACGATATCGGGCAACTTTCTGATTTCCAAAGCATCGTCGTATTTTAAAGTGGTCACTTCTATCCCGAAAACAGCCGCTGGCGGACCCTTATCGTCCGACGCCCCCGGCAAAATGCCTATAAGATTGGACCCCATGGCCTTAACTTGCGCCAACAATAATTCTTGGGCGCCGGCGCCCACCGAAACAATGGCAATAACCGCCGCTACGCCGATAATAATGCCCAGCATCGTCAAAAATGTCCGGGTTTTGTTCAGCGACAGGTTATTTTTAGTATTTTTTATAATCTGAAAAAAACGCATAAATTATTTTATGAGCCCGTCTTTGGCGACATGGCGAACCAGCACTTTTTGATCGGAAATCATTTCCCCGTCTTTTAAAGTGATGATGCGGCGAGCGCACTCAGCCACATATTTTTCATGCGTGACCATAACGATAGTATGGCCCTCTTCGTTCAAGTCCTGCAGCGTTTCCATCACTTCCTGGCCGGAGCGGCTGTCCAGGTTGCCGGTAGGTTCGTCCGCCAGAATCAGGCGAGGGTCGTTTATCAGCGCCCGCGCAATGGCGGCTCGCTGCTGCTCGCCGCCGGAAAGCTGGTTGGGCTGATGGTCAACGCGATGGGACAGGCGCAATTTTTCCAGAATCTGGCGCGCTTTTTTGTCTGCGGCTTTGGCGTCTAAATGGGGCGTATAGATGGTTGGCAACAAAACATTGTCCAACACCGAAGTTCTGGTCAAAAGATTGTAGGCCTGGAACACGAAGCCGATTTTTTGATTGCGTATTTGGGCGAGCTTGGCGTCGTCAAAATCATTTTCGTTTTCTCCGTCAAAAAAATATCGGCCGGATGTTTTTTTATCCAAAAAGCCGATAATGTGCATCAGCGTTGATTTGCCGGACCCCGAAGCTCCCATAATGGCGACAAATTCACTTTCTTCAACCGTTAGCGTTATGCCGCGCAAGGCGGTCGTGCGCACGCCTTCGTCGGTGTAATCTTTGGCTATGTTTTCCAGTTTGATGAGCATACCGGAAAGAATTATTGTTTTGAAACGATGATGTTTTCCCCTTCTTGCAAGCCGCCGGTAATTTCAATCATTGTTTCCCCTTCCAGCCCGGTTTGCACGGTTTTTTCGGAAGACCGGCCGTCGGTCAAAACCTGAACGAATTTTTCGCTGTTCCGGCTCATAACCGCGTAGTATGGCAAAGTCAAAACATTTTCCTTTTTATCCGTCCGAATATCCATATTTACCGTCATGCCGGATTTTATTCTGGCGTCATCTGCGTCAAAAACCGATGTGACTTTATAATAAATGACGCCCGACACCACGGTTTCAGCCGGATCAATGGCGCTGATGGTGCCGGTAAATTTTTCCGCCGGGCCCAGCGCGTCCAGGGTCATAGCCGCCGTATCGCCTAAAACGATTTTGGCTATTTCGTTTTCCGAAACATTGGCTTCAATCTCGAATTTAGTCGCGCTCAACACCGAAATCACCGTAGCATTGGCCGCCACAATTTCTCCTATCTCAATTTCTTGCTTCGTGACAATGCCGTTAAGCGGAGAAAAAATGACGGTTTTTGACAAAGCGGCTTCATAATTTTGCATATTGGCCCGGGCGTATTTTATTTGTGCTTCCTGAGCGGCAATTTCATCGGCTGTTGAACCGGCTTGTTTCAAGGCCAATTGGTCTTGGGCCGCGGCCAGCGTATTTTGCGCGGCGGAGATATCGCTTTGGTTGGCGGCTTTTTGCGTCGCGATATATTGGCCTTGAGTGCTAATGGCGGTTAGCGCCGTGTTCACATTCGTGCGGCCGGTGTTCACATAATATTTGTAGTTGGTCAGATTGGTTGCCGTGAGCCCCGATGATTCGTTGACCGCCGTGGCGGCGCTGTTTAGAAAATCCATAATTTTATCCAAATGCGCTTTGCTTTTGATCAAAGCCAAATCCAGGACAGCGCGGTCGCTCCCCAGGGCGTCCAGCTCCTGCTTGAATTGCTCCAGCTCTGTTCCGGCCTGGCGCCGTTTCCATACGGCGTTTGAGGTGGCTTCTTCGCTGGAATAAAACGACAATTTCGGATTGCTGGAGTTATCGTTGATGAACAGCTCGTCGGTTTGTTTGTTCACCGCATCATCGGCTTTTACATATGCATCGCTCAAAATGTCCTTGACATCGTCATAATAGTTGTTCAGGTCCACCTCCGCTTTGTTTTTGACATCAGCCAAGGTTTTAGTGGCGTTGGCTACTGTGGTTTGGGCGATCTGCAGCTCTTCCGGCCTGGTGCCGGATTTTAATTCCGCCAGTTTAACAATTTCCTTCTCCAGGGACGCCTGCGCTTGGGCCAGTTGCGCGACCAGATCGGAATTGCTCAAAGTCGCCAGACGCTGTCCGGCTGCCACTTTGTCTCCCACTCTCACGGCGATTGACGCCACCTTCCCGCTTTTTTCAAAAGCCAAATCTACGCTGTCGGCCGGTTTGACTTTGCCGGTCACGCTCACTATTTGCAAAACATCGCCGCGCGTCACCCGAACAAATTCATAAGATGATTTTTTGGAAACGCTGGAATAATACCAAAAACCGGCTGCCGCAAAAATCGCCGCCAGGATTAAAACGGTATAAAGACGGGCTTTTATGAAATCTAATATTTTGTTTATCATTTTTTGACGGCTGCCTTATCTTAAATTAGCATCTCCCTTCTTTTCATCTTACAATAAAAAACCAAAAAATCAAGGCAATCGCCATGCGATAAGCGCCAAAGGCGATAAAGGAATGCTTCTTGATAAAATTGAGCAGAAACTTGATGGAAGTCAAAGCCGTAACGAAAGAAACAAAAAAACCTACAGCCAAAAAATCCCACTGAGACAAAGAAAACTGACCGGCGCTTTTAAAAAGATCGAGGAGGGTGGCCGCCAGCATTGTCGGCACAGCCAGCAAAAAAGAAAATTCAACGATTGTTTTGCGAGAAATTCCCATGAATAAGCCCCCCAGAATTGTGGCGGCCGAGCGCGAAACGCCGGGAATTATCGCAATTGATTGAAACAAACCCAGCGCCGCGGCCTGGCCGTAGGAGATATTTTCCAATTTATTATTTTCCCCACTTTGTAAAAGGGGGGTTAGGGGGGATTTTTTTCCGTACCAATATTCAAACGCTAATAAAAATAATCCGCCCAAAAACATACTCCACAAAACCACCGTTTCACTGCCCAGCAAATAAGCTTTAACGATTTTATACAGCACCAAGCCGATAATCCCCGTTGGAACAAAAGCAACGACTACGCGCTTCATTGTCTCCCATTTGACCAAAAGCTCCCGCCAGTATAAAGCTACCACCGATAAGATCGCGCCCAGCTGGATGATGATCTCAAAACTTTTCAAGAATTCGCTTTGGCCCAGATCCAAAAGACGCGCCGTCAGCATCAGGTGCCCTGTTGAAGAGATCGGCAAAAACTCCGTTATTCCCTCAACGACGCCCAAAATGATTGCATATGAAAAATCCATTGATTTTATTAGTCCTTGATGGCTTTGGCCACGGCTTTGACGACTCGCTTGTCAAAAGGAGAAGGAATGATTAAAGTCGGCGTCGGCTTTTTTATCAAGCCGGCCAGATTCCTGGCCACGCGCAATTTCATTTCTTGGGTTATCTTTTTGACATTATTGTCCAGCGCGCCGCGGAAGATTCCGGGAAAACCCAAAACATTATTTATCTGATTGGGAAAATCCGATCGTCCGGTGGCCACCACCATCGCACCGGCTTTTTTGGCAACATCCGGCATAATTTCCGGCACGGGATTGGCCATGGCAAAAACGATGGGGCGTTCCGCCATGCTTTTGATGTGCTCCGGTTTGAAAAGCCCGGCCACGGAAAGGCCCATCAGAATATCCGCGCCCTTTATTGCTTCTTCCATCGGGCCGGAAATATTGTTTTTGTTGGTGATTTCGGCCATTTCCTTTTTGAAGCCGTTCGTATCTTTGCGGTCTTTTGAAATTATAGCTTTGCTATCAACCATGATAATGTCTCCCGCGCCTTCGGCCAGCAGTAATTTTGTTACCGCGGTTCCGGCCGCGCCGGCTCCGACTATCACCACTTTGCTTTTTTGCAAAGATTTTTTAACCACCTTAAGGGCGTTCATCAGCGCCGCCACAGCCACCACGGCCGTGCCATGCTGGTCATCATGCATAACCGGAATATCAAGTTCGTTGATAAGCCGTCTTTCTATCTCAAAACAGCGGGGCGCGGAGATATCCTCCAGGTTTATGCCGCCGAAAATAAGCGCAATGTGTTTCACCGTCTCCACTATCTCGTCGGTATTTTGCGTGTCTAAAATTATGGGAAAAGCGTCCACATCGGCGAATGATTTAAACAGCTGGCATTTGCCTTCCATGACGGGCATCGCTCCCTCCGGCCCGATATTGCCCAGCCCCAAAACAGCCGAACCGTCAGAGACCACGGCTACAGTGTTTCTTTTTATCGTAAAATTGCGCACTTGATCCTTATTTTGCGCCAAATAAGAAGAAACCGCGCCGACGCCCGGCGTGTAATAGATAGCCAGCTCCTTGGCGTTTTTTACCGGCACCTTGCTGACAACGGATATCTTGCCGTTTAATTTTTTGTGCACGGCAATGGCCTTCTTCGCGATGGGATTTTGTTTGGACATAGATTTTATTTTTTATTTATCTGCTGAACGACAGGTGTCATTATAGCAAATTATCTTAAAAAACAAAAGAGGGCGAATTTTTATTTTCGCCCCCCCCTTCAATGAACCGCCTTGGCTGGAATTCCGCCAAATGTTTTACAGTAATAACAATGCCTGTTTATACATTTGTTGCCGTCTAACTCTTGTCTCTTTTTGCCGCCGTAACCGGTAAACGGGCAGGATTCAAATTGTTTCCTATATTTAATTTCGCAAATGGTGCAATCTGTCTCGCATCTTCTTTTGATGCATCCGATGACATTTTCTTTATTTACGCACCTCGGGCCGTCACAAACGATAAAAACAGCGTCAGGCATCTCCCCCCTCCTTTCTTATCTTAATTTTTATCAAGAACCCAAAAGGACATTTTTTATATTATAGCATATTCTCAAAAATACTTATCCACTTTTATCATTATTTGATTTTAACCGTTGGGCCTTGTAAAAAACAGGTGGGTTTGCGCTTTTGGCTTCAGGCCGCTAAGCTGCTCAACCCCTTAATCCCGATAATTACCGCCGCAATGCATAAAAACGCGGCCGGAACGGCCGTAAAAATGCTCACCAGCAGAATTATTATCACTGCAATGTCCTGCAGGGCGCCGATATCCGTAATGGAAATGCAGGCCTTGGCGAAAAGCAAAAGTATGGTTGCGGCCAGAACAACAACCGGAATTTTAACGCTTAAGGCCAGGGCTAACAATAAAATTGTGGCGTGAATGTCCAGCAGACCCAGGAATACGACCATAAAAATCAGTATTTTAATTTAATTATTTCCCGTAAAATTTTTTTAACGCGCTTAATGGAATCCATATCGTGAATGGATATCGGCAAAGCATCTTTATTGACGGTCTTCAACGCGTCTAACTTTTTTGCAACCTCTTCTTTTGAAAGCATATCCTCTTTGCTTAAAAAAACATATTCCGGCTTATCCAGTAATGCTTTATTATGCGCGCCAAGTTCCCGGCGGATGATATTGTAATCCTTAACGGGATCGGCTGATTCCGCGGAAACAAAATGAAAAAGGGCCTTGGTGCGCTCTGTATGGCGCAAAAATTTTATGCCTAGCCCTTTGCCTTCCGCCGCGCCCTCTATGAGGCCGGGCAAGTCCGCCAGGATTAATTCGTAATATGCGCCGAGATTCGGATCCAGGGTCGTGAAATGATAATTGGCTACTTTGCTTTTGGCGCGGGTTACTTCGTTAAGCAAGCTCGATTTGCCCACATTGGGAAGCCCCACAAATCCCACATCTGCTATCATCTTCAATTCCAAGCGCAGTTCGCGTTCCTGGCCCGGCGTTCCTTCTTCGAATTCTTCGGGGCTGGTATTTATGGCGGAACGGAATTTATAGTTTCCCCGGCCGCCCCGGCCGCCTTTGGCAATCAAAACTTTCTGGCCGATGGCCACGATTTCCAGGTCTTCGCCGGTTGTCAGATTATGGATCACGGTACCCACAGGCACTCTTAAAACGATATCCGGCCCGTTCGAGCCGTCATTTAATTGCGTCTTTCCGCGCTCGCCGTTTTTGGCGATTATTTCTTTTTTATAACGGAACTGGACAAGCGCGGCAAGGTCCGACACAACTTCAAGGTAGACGCTTCCGCCGTGGCCGCCATCCGCGCCCGTCGGGCCCAAGCTCATTTTGGTCTTATTAAAAGCCACCGAGCCGTTCCCGCCGTTGCCCGCTTTAACTTTTATTGTTACATCGTCTATTAGCATAAATATAAAATAGCGTATTCAAAATAATATTTTCCGCGTTCGGCATTATTTTCCCAGCCCCGTATTGCTGCCCGCGGCAAAACCTGTAGACCAGCAAATCTGCAAATTATAGCCGCCGGTCGGGCCGTCCAGATCTATTATCTCGCCCGCAAAAAAGAGATTTTTTATTTTTTTGGACATCATTGTTCTTGAGTCAATTTCCGCCAAGTCCACTCCGCCGCTGGTTATATTGGCCTGCTCAAAACCCATCGAGCCGCGCGCCGTCATTTTCAGCCCCTTGAGAAGCACCAGCAGTTTTTTCCGTTCCTCGCGCGTTATCAGGTTTATTTTCTTTTTGGGACTGATCTTGGATAACTCCATAAAAAGATCGGCCAAGCGCTGTGGCATTATCCCGGGCAAATAATTTTTCAGGTCGCGGTTGGCGTTGGCGGCAAATTCCGTCTGTAGCCATTTATCCGCTTCCTGTAGATCCATCTCGGGTTTCAAATCTACTTCAACGGCAACTTTGCCGGCAAGCGCCAGCTCCGCTATTTTTTTACTCATATCAAGCACCATCGGCCCGCTGATGCCATAATGCGTGAATATCATATCCCCTGTTTTAGATTCCTGCTTTTTGCCGTCCAAAAATATTCTCATTCCGACATTTTTTAAACCCAGTCCCGGCATTGCCTTGGCCCAGTCCTCCGCTATCTCGACGGGAGCGAGCGCCGGCCGCGGAGCGACTATGTTGTGCCCCATTTTTTTTGCAAACTCATATCCGTCGCCGCTGGAGCCGGTTAAAGGATAAGTTGCTCCGCCCGAGCATAAAATAAACGCCTTGGCATAAATTTTCCTGTCATTTGCCAGTTGCGCGCTTTCAACCGATTTATTTTTGATATTTAAACCCGATATCTTTTCTTGGCACATGACCTTAACACTTTTCTCTTCCAAGTACTTTAAAAATATAGTCAATACATCCTGGGCGCGGTCGGAAACCGGAAAGACCCGGCCGTCTTTCTCTGTTTTGGTTTTGAGGCCGCGCTTGGCCAGAAACTCCATCATATCCCTGGGTCCGAACGCCGCCAAAACCGAAAAAAGCCAAGAGCCGTTCTTGCCCAGTTTTTTTATGAATTCCTTGTCGTTGAAATTGGCCTGGGTGATATTGCACCTTTCGTTGCCGGTCAACAACAGCTTCCTGCCTAAGGCCTTGTTTCTCTCAAGCAAAACAACCTTGGCGCCGAGTTCCGCCGAGCGACAAGCCGCCATCATTCCGGCGGGACCTCCGCCGATAACGGCCACATCGTAGATTTCTTGTTCTTTTTCCATAATCCTACCTTATCATTTTCTCCCAAAAAAGCAAAAACCCCCGAAAAATATCAAGAGGTTTTTGCGATACCATGACCTGGCTGGAAAGAGCTATCCGAATATTTTTTTAGTCATCTTGCTCGGACTCGTTCTCGTCGTCATCGTCCCTACCAAGCTGATGCCATCCGTTTTTTTTGCCTTTATCCTCTCCATTCAGCGAGTGGTTGTCCTCCAGATGGTCCTTCTTTCCGGTAATTATTATTTTTACGGCTATGATGCGGTTACCGGCGGAATCCAGGATGCCTTTGATCTTAACCTTTGTGCCGACAATTATGCCGGAGAACAACGACGGCTTTCCTCTTTTCACTATAGCAGTCGATGTGGCCAAATCGGCTATCCAGCTGCCGCGCTCTTCGGTTAAAATCGTCAAGCTGCTACTAGAGATGGCTGTGACTCTTCCTGAAATATTGATCTGCCGGCTTGGCGATGGCGGAGCCGTCGGACTCGGCGTAGGCGAAGGAGTCGTCGTAGCCACAACATTGACAGTCCTTATCACCTGTAAAGCCGCGTTGCCGGCCGTATCGGAAACATTATATGTAACCGTATAGGTTCCGAGGGTCGTCGTGCTAACGGGGTTTACGGTGACAATCCTACTTGTGATGTTGCCGTCCACATTATCCAGAGCGGTGGCGCCGGCATCAGTATAAACATTGCCGACGATCACATTAACCGGAGAAACGCCCAAGCGGGTGATGACCGGCCTGGTGGTATCCGGTATAATCAAATCACTCACATAATAATTGGCCAATATCGTATTGGCGTTTTGCGAATGCCCCGAAAATGCGCTTGTGATGTCGTGGCCGCAATAAGGCAGAATGGCGTTGATGCCGCCCGGATGATTTGGCAGATAAGCTGTTATATTATAAACCCTGTTGTTCGCTATCACCCAGCAGTTGGTTTGCGAGTTGTGCGTCGCCACATCCGCGGCAGTGGCCGCGTCGGCGGTTGCCACAAACAACGATGCCAACGGCGCTATTACGGAAATTAAAAAACCCGCAATCGCTATTTTAGTTAAATTTTTCATAAATTATGATTTAATGATTATTGTTTTTTAATTTGACCGGGGCTCGACCTCGCCCCTGAATATACATATAACGCGCAAGGTAAAAATCGGTTGCGCCGACTAAAAAAATAACCCGTTAAACACGGGTTATTTTAAACAGCCGCTGGCGATGCATCCCTCAATGACGGCTATTGTTTATCCAGGTTTTTTTTCTTTGTCTCAAATTCCTCTTTGTCTATTTCTCCTTTGGCGTAGCGTTCTTCTAAAATTTCTATGGCATTTTTTTCTCCCGGCCGCCATATCTTCCGATGGCGCGAGTCCCCCAAAAGCCAACGCGCCAACAAAATTATTAGCGCGATGATGATCACCCACCAAATAACGGCCAGAACCATACCGAATCCGCCATAACCAAAACCTGTCATGCAATTGTTCAAATATCCATACATATTTTTAATTTTTTATTCTTAAAGATTATAAACGAAAAGCCGACCAACTTATCCGTTTACCGCCAATTTACTCCAAAAAGATAAAAATGCGGTTAAAACGAGATCAATCTTTTATGAGAAGCTTTTCGATGACATCCGGCCGGAAACCGACAACTAACTTTCCATTCACCTCTATAACCGGCACACCCATCTGGCCGCTTTTATCTATCATCTCGCGCGCGGCGGCCTCACTGACGCTGACATCCACATCCTTGAATTCCAGATTATTTTTCTTAAAATACTCTTTAGCCATAACGCAGTAATGGCAAGTCGGGGTTGAGTAAACCGTGATCGTGTTTTTGCTCATTTTTTTATGATTAATGTTTATTTATATTTACATATAAGCCGCTTGATATCCGAAACAAATTCTCCGCTTCCTATCGCATAACATATCTCTTTTCCGCGCCTTTGAGGCCTCAAGATGCCGCGGCGTGCCATAACCCTCAAATGATGGGAAGCGTCGGCCACGGAAAGACCAGAACGCAAAGCGACTTCGGAAACGCATATTTTTTTATGCCCCAAAAGCAGGCAGATTATCTTCAGGCGGTTGGGATGGCCGATGGTTTTCAAAAAATCCGCAAAACGGACAAATTCTTTTTTTGCTTTCATTTTTCCGGACATAAAATAACATTCAAATATATATTTGAATGTTATCATAAATAAAAATCCTGTCAAGCTCTCCGCATTGAAAGGACTCTATATGCATTTATATATATTCCGATGTGCTACATCGGAATATATATAAAAGAAATCTTATAGAAATTTTATTTTTCCAACTCCACCATAATGCTTTCCAAGGGAATGCCATTATATTGGGTTTTGCTTATTTCTTTATTTTCGTGCAAAATTTTAACCTTAAAACCGGCGCTCTTTATCTTATCCAGATAGTCATCCCTCAATAACGCGCCCGCCACGCAGCCGGCTATCAAGTCCTTATCGCTTCTCTGCTCTTTTATAAGCTCTTCCAATAAAACAATATCGGAAAGATATATTTTTCCTCCCGGCTTTAAAACCCTGTAGGCCTCCTTGAATGTTTTGGCTTTGTCGGGAGTCAAATTTATCACGCAATTGGTGATTATCGTATCAACGGAATTATCATTAAGCGGCAAATTTTCGATTTCGCCCAAATAGAATTCCGCGTTGGTTATATTTTGTTTTGCTGCATTGGTCTTCGCTTTAGCCACCATCTCTTCGGTCATATCGACGCCGATAACTTTTCCTCTGCTGCCGACTTTTTTTGCCGCCAAAATAGCGTCTATCCCCGCTCCCGACCCCAAGTCCAGCACAATATCGCCTTCTTTTATTTTCCCGAATGCCAAAGGATTGCCGCAACCCAAACCAAGATTAGCCGCGCCGACAATCGCTAATTCTTCGTCGGAATAACCGATATCCCTGGAAATAGCGCCGGCGCTGTTGCAACTGCAACCGCAACCGGAGCCGCTTTTGGCTATCTGGGCATATTTATCCTTTACAATTTTTTTGACAGCGTTGTCCTTCATACAAAATAATTAATCCGCAAGCTGAGTGCAATGCGAGCAGCGTCTGGCGTCAATGGGAATTTCACTCAAGCATTCTTTGCATTTTTTGGTGGTCGGATCCACCGGCGCTCCTTTTTTAGAGCGGGCAATCAGCATATTCATGGGCTTCACCACAAAAAAGAAAATGGCGGCCGCGACCAATATGAACGATATTAGAGCGTTTATAAAATGCCCTATCATGAATTTGCTGCCATTAACCGTGAAAGCAAAACCGGAAAAATCCGGAACTTTAGCAATGGCGGCGATAAACGGAGTCAATAGATCCGAAACCAAAGCGGTAACGACGGAACCGAAAGCCGCGCCGATAATCACGCCAACCGCCAGGTCAACGACATTTCCCCGAAGTAAAAACTGCTTGAATTCTTTTAGCATAAGATTTTTGAATTAATTATTAAAGATTAGGCGCCGCTTATTTCCCGAACATATTGTTTAGAATATCCGCAAGGAATTAAAATTGTTCATATATCATTCGATTTTCTTCTGCTCTTTATAACGCCGATAATGCCGCCAACAACCGCAAGAACTCCCAGCAACTGCGCGCCGGGGCTGTCGTCATATCCGCCATAAACAAACATAAAAGCGCCAAACAACACTAAAAGAAAATATAATATTATTTTATAATATTTTTTCATATCATAATTTTTTACTCTGCGTTAATTATACAACAAAAATAAAAAAGTGTCAGGTACTCTAAACTCAAAGTACCTGACACTTTTTAACTGGCCGACTTTCGATTATTGGAGTCCACTCCGCTTTATGACTTCTTGGGTATAAAAAAAATAAACCAGACAAACCAAACCATCGAAATAGCTTCTACATAATCTCCTTTTAAAAGACCTAATACACCCTGGAGCCCCATTAATCCGAGAAATCCTAATGCCCAATTTTCTCTCTTCATAAAAATGATAATTTAAAAAAACTGATTAAATTTTCATCGACCTTTATTAATAGCTCCGCGGGCCCTCCTTCGTTAAAACTACGGATGGGCGCAAGCCGCTACGCACTCACTTTGTTCGTGCTCCGCGGGCAGGATTCGAACCTGCGACCAAGCGATTAACAGTCGCTCGCTCTACCACTGAGCTACCGCGGAATATATATAGTTTTTAGTTTGTAGTAAGTAGTTTTTAGTAAAGCTATAAACGCTTTTTTAATATAGTAATCAGGCCGTTTAACATTTTCATCACTTCCGCTAAAACTAACTCCAAATTATTATAATCCAAATTTTTTATTTTGGGAAGCTTTTTACATATTTCTATCTGCGTTTTAAGCTCGGCTCCCGACCCATAAGCTATGAATAAAAACTGCAGAAATTCTTTATAGTGGCCTCTTTTCTGACCTTCAGCAATGTTTGACGGGATGGCAACAGACGCCCTTCTCATTTGTGAGGTCAAACCATAAATTTCCGATTGGGGAAACTTTTCAGTCAACGCATAAACCCCAATCACCAAATCCAACCCTTTTTGCCAAACTTTTAGATCTTTATAAGAATTCAATTGCATCGTCTAAAAACTAAAAACTACAAACTAAAAACTGTTATTTATTTCCAAACGCCTGAAACGAATGAGATTGTCGCTATTATCACCAAAATTACTTTGCCAAAGGTGCCTAAAACAAAACCAAGGCCCGCTCCAAAACCGATCTTCAACGACTGGCCGAATTTTTCTTTATTGAACAGAAGTTCGAAAACCGCCGCGCCAATCACTGTGCCCAAGATAACTCCCGGTAATCCGCCCAGGGGAATTCCCAGAATTCCACCAATAATCGCGCCCCAGACCCCATATTTTGAACCGCCGAATTTCTTGGCGCCCAGCGCTCCACCGAGCCAGTCAAAAGAAAAATAAAGGACGCCCATCAATAAGATCACGGCTAAATTCCAAATGCCGAGCGCCGCCATTCCTTTCCAGAAAACCAGTATCAGGGCGGCTGCGATCGTAAAAATAATTCCCGGAACGACCAATGGCAAAATTGTAAACAAAAAAGCCGCCGTCAACAAAATCACGATTATGCAAATTAATAAGATATTAACTATCATAATTTCTAAAAACTACAAACTAAAAACTGTTAATATCCCTTTAATTTTTTAGAGCTGCCGTGCATGCGAATCTTATCGAGCGCTTTGGCTTCGATCTGTCGGATGCGCTCGCGAGTAACACCAAATTCTTTGCCCACTTCTTCCAGGGTGTGCGTTACTCCGTCTTCCAGGCCGAAGCGCATTTTTAGAATTTTTTGCTCGCGCGGCGCCAGGTCAACTAAAATATTATCCAGTTGCTCTTTCAGCAAGCGGCGCGCGGCCGAGTGATGCGGTAAAATGGTTTTTTCATCTTCAATGAATTCTCCCAGCGTTGAATCCTCTTCGTCTCCGCCCACCGGCGCTTCCAGAGAAACCGTCTCTTGCGAAATTTTCATTATCTGGCGGACTTTTTCAACTTCGATGCCCATTTCCATCGCCACCTCTTCCGGCAAGGGCTCGCGTCCCAGATCTTGCAAGAGACGGCGCTTGACCTGCGTGTATTTGGAAATTGTCTCCACCATATGCACGGGAATGCGGATGGTGCGCGACTGGTCCGCCAGCGCGCGCGTTATGGCTTGACGAATCCACCAGGTGGCATAAGTTGAGAATTTATATCCCCGGCGCCAATCATATTTTTCCACGGCCTTAAAAAGCCCGATATTCCCCTCTTGTATCAGATCCAATAAAGTCAGATTCGGGCTGCGGCCCACATATCTTTTAGCGATAGAAACCACCAGGCGCAAATTGGCGCTGGTCAAGCGCTGCTTGGCCGCCTCATTGCCCTTTTCATTTTGCTTGGCCAATTCTATTTCTTCTTCGGATTTCAACAGCGGCACCCGCCCTATCTCGCGCAGATACATCTGCACCGAATCCAAAACTGTATGCTCCGAGCCGCGCAGCGAGTCCCTGTCTTTCGCCGTTTTTACCGGCTTATCATCCGGCGAAGACGGTTTTTCTATTAATTGACCCGCTTCAACAACCTTGATATTAGCGGACTCCAACTTGCGGTATAATTCTTCCAGCCCCTCGATGTCAAATTCAATATGGGGGAAAAAATGAATGAGCTCGGTTTCAGTGACAAAACTTCTTTGACGGCCTCGGTTGATGAAAAGATTCACCCGCTCATCGGAAAACAGCGCTTTTTGAGCCCGTTTGGTTCTTTTTATTTTGCCTTTTTTGGCGGCCTTTTTTTTCTTAGTTTTTCTCGCACTCTTTTTGGCCACTTTTTTAATTTTTTTCTTTTTTCCGAGCCGTTTTTTATTTTTTGACATCCAGGTAGTAGAAATTCAACAAGTAATTAATCATTCTTATGATTAATTACTATCTCAATTTTCTATTTTTTACCAAGTAATTAAAATTCTCAGTTCTTGCATAAACAGTCGAATTTTCACTACCTGGCATCTGTGTTTGTTATGCTGTTTAAATCGGAAGATGTCTGATCGAATTGTTTTAAAAGTTTTCCCAGTTTATTTTTATCTTTGCCTTGCTGGGCGTCTTTGATGTCAAAGCTCAAGGCCGTCAATTTATTCCTTAACCGCAAAAGCTTAAGTTCCAGGATGCAAGAAGCGATTTCCGCGATGATGTCTTTTTCGTCCCTCTCGTGCTGCTCAATCTGGAATATGAGGTAGTCGATCTTTATCTGCAATTCCGGCTTTAATTCTTTACGGAGCGACACCAGCAGCTCATTGCCTTCTTTTTTACCCGACAGCTTCTTTAACCCTTTAAAAATTTGCGCCAAATCGTCATTATGAAAGTCGCTTTCGTCAGCGGTGATCTCGGAAAAATGTTTCGGATGGCTCAGACACAACCCCAGAAATCTTTCTTCGAGCCCCTCAAGCCGGGATTTGGCGATAATCTGCGCGGGTTCGCTGTTTGGCGCGCCGCCATAATCCTCCGGCGTTTCCAATTTTATTTTCTTCATATCGGCCAAAAGGTCCCGCTCGTCCGCGCGCAAACGGCGCGCCAATTCGTTTATCCATTCGCCCTGCTCGGTCTTGCTGGCGATGGATTTTATGGCTGTCAATAAGATTTTTCTTATCTCGCGCTTGCCTTCAACCGATTTGGCGTCGCGCTTGGCAAAAGCGTAAGTGAAATAAAAATCCATTATGCTCTGGGCGTTTTCTATCAATTTCGGCCATTCCGCCGGATCCTTTTTGACGATATCGGCCGGATCTTTTTCATCCATCAATATGACTTTGACATTGAAATCCCGCCTCAGCGCCAGATCGATGCTGCGGCGCGTGGCCATACCGCCGGCCTCGTCCGAATCGAACGCCATAGCCAGGGTTTTAGCATAGCGACCAATAATTGCCAGATGGTTTTCGGTCAAGGCCGTGCCGGAAGACGCCACCGCGTTGGCAATGCCGGCCTGGTGCGACATTATCAAATCCATATACCCTTCGACTATAACACATTGGTCTTTGACGCGGATATCGTTTTTGGCCTTGTTCAATCCGTAAAGAACGCTGCTTTTATCATAAAGCGGGGTCTGGGGCGAATTGAGATATTTGGCCACATCTTCTTTTTTGGCCGCCTCGCCGAATATCCTGCCGCCGAACGCTATCACCTGGCCCTGGCTGTCTGCAATCGGAAAAATTATTCTACTCCTGAATCTATCATAATAATGGCCTAACGCCCCCCCGCTCCGCTCACCCCCTCTTAAATTAATGGGGGGTTGGGGGGAGTTATAATCTTTTTTGATTATCAACCCGACTGTTTCTATCTCATCCTCCTTGTATCCCCTGCTTTTCAAAAAATCTCCCAACGCGCGCCAATCATCGTGTGCCCAACCCAGCCGCCAGTCCTTTATTGTTTGTGCCTTCATTCCCCGTTCGGCAAGATATTCATACGCTTTTTTACCCGCTGCGGTTTTATGCAATTGCGTTTCAAAAAATTTGGCGGCCAGCTCGCAAATATCGTATAGCCGCTTTTTTTGCGATTGGACCTGCGGATCCTGTTTTTTCAATGTCACGCCGGCTCGCCGCGCCAAAAGACGCAGCGCGTCGCCAAATTCCACGCCCTCTATTTTCATCACGAATCCGAAAATATCCCCGCCCAGGCCGCACCCAAAACAATGCCAAATCTGGCGCTCTGGCGAAACCATAAAGGAAGCCGAGCGCTCGGCATGAAAGGGGCACTTCGCCTTATGGTTCCGGCCGGCCTTGGTGAGTTTGATATATTCCCCCAACACTTCTAAAATATCGAGTTTTTGTTTTATTTGATCAATCACTCCGTCCAATGCTTTGGTCATCCTGAACACATTCACTTCGTTCAGTATAAACTCCGTGAAGGATCTCTCGCGTATGCGAGACCGTTGCGCGGGTCGCTACGCTCCCGCGAGATTCCTCGCGGAGTTTATCCCGCACCAAAAATCTATGATTTTGGATGCGGGGCTCGGAATGACAATTATCTTTTTATTTAACTATAATTTCCCCCGTCATGCTTGGGTGTATAGAACAATGGTATTTATAGGTTCCCGCTTCATTGAATATTTTGCTATATGCCTTGCCCGGCGCGATTTCGCCGCTGCCCCAGCTGTCGCCCGTTACGGTATGTTTTTCATCATCCTCGTTGAACCAGGTTGCTTTTATGCCCGATTCGGCAGCGCTGAAATTAGGAGTAAATTTGCTTTCTTTGATAAAAATATTGAGCTGTTTGCTGGCATCGGGAACCGCCTTGTCTCTGGAAAAAACATTTATTTTTGACCAGTCAACTTTCTGCCAATAATCTTTGGCGTAGTCCATCGCCCTGAAGCTGGTGTAATTTTGCAAAGCCCAGCCACCGGCCAGAACAATGATTATCAGAACAATGAGTTTTTTCATAATTTATCAATTGTCATCCTGAGCGAAGCGAAGGATCTTAGAATCTTCGCCCTACGGCCTTAGAATGACAGGCACAAAATATTATTTTTCTTTTCCCGGCCTCGCGATAAGCACGACCGCGGCCGCTATCAGTATCAGGGGCCAGAATTTCAACATCTGCAAACGCATCCAAGAGGGCACAAAATTATTTAGCAAAAAAGCAATGCCCAGGATCAGCAAAAACCAGCCGAAAAAATTATGGCGGCAAGCCCCGTGACCGTTGTGGCGATGACCGTCGGCGTCGTTATGGCGCTTGGCTATTTCCTCTTTGAATTCCTGCGCTTTGTCTTTTAGCTCGCCGGCGAACTCTTTTATCTTTTCTTCTGTTATCAAGGCCTCTTCTTTCGGACCGGCTGGCATCAAAAGCCACATCAGGGCATATAAAAGCACGCCCGAACCGCCTATCGCCACGACTAAAATAAAAAGCAGGCGCACAACGGTTGAGTCCACACCGAAATACTCGGCGACCCCCCGCAAACACCGGCCAGAATTTTGTCGGTTTGGGAACGATGCAATGATTTATTCATGTCTTTATGAGATTATTACGCATGTCAGACATTGCGATTATACTCTAACAGCGCCAGTTTTACAAGGAAAAACCGGCGCCAGAGCCCTAAAATGGCCTTAAATTGCCTTGAAACTACATCCCGAAAAATTCCAAAACCTTATAAATAACCATTGCCGGCCAAATAATGGCTTTCAGAATCCCCAGCGCTCCCATCCAAAATGTGTCCGCGTGCTGGATATAATAGACCGCCGCGCCGATAAAGGCCAGGCCGTAAACACCGCCTCCGGCGCCGCATTTCACCTTTTTGTGGCTGCCGCACTTGCACGAAGACGAACTTGTTTCATCAGTCATATTTTTTACCCCGTTAAATCCTGCTACGCAGGAATCGCAAAGCGATTATCTAACCGGGTGAATTTAATTATTATAGATGCAAACTTATGGCAAAAAACATATGCGTCAAAACCAGCAAAGAAAGTATGACTGCGTTTATTTTATGATATTTTAAGAGCTCAATACGCCCCTTGGCCATCCGGATGCCCGAATAAAGCTGCAAGCAAAAAACCGCCAGAGTTATAAACCCCAGCCAAAAAGCCAAAGGTTTGCCGAATAAGATTACAGCCATAATATTAATTTTTCTTAAAATCGGCCCAAAGCGACAATGCTCCCAGCGCCAAAAACAGTGCGGCTTCCAGCCAATTATTTTTCTGCACGGCTTCTATCAAAGCGATGCCGAAAAATATTACAAATACCGCCAGGTTGGTGAATTTAGGATATTTCATATCTTTATTATAACTCCAAAAAGAAAATAATGGCTATAGGCGCAAGCGCAGCTGCTATCTGCAGCGCCAGCACCGCCAACGCTTGTTTTGGTTTTTGCGGCAGCCATTTTATCGCAAAAAATATCACCGCCAGCGCCTCCAAGGCCATCCATATCTGAAAAACACGCGCGGGTGCGCCTTCATCAGCGTTCGGATCGGGCGCGGAAACGCCAAACATCGCGATGTAAATTAGAATATACGCCAGCATGGCCAGCGACATTGCTATCGGCAGCCAGGCGCCAGGTTTTTTGAGCAATATTCTCATACTCCTTACTAATTCCCCGTCAATTATGCTTCTGCAACGCAAGCATGGCATAAGCTATGATTGCGCCGGAAACCAAAGATACAAAAAGGATTTGATTGACATCAAAAGGCGCCCCCAATATCCAATATCCTGTTGAACCGACTGCGAAAATAATTATGAATTCTATAACAAAATACTGCAGAAATTTTTTCATAGTATGAATTATTGATTATTTAATGACTTTTAACGCGGGTGCCTGCGATGTCTCGAAGTTTGATTTTAATTGTATATATAAAATTATACACGAACTATAAAGTATTTACAAGAAAAATCGGTCTATTTTGGCATTGCGGTTATCCACAGATAACGATAAATATATATTGACAAACGATAAGCGACGGGCTATGCTGTATTTATTACTAACCGAAATCAACTATGAAAAAAAGCTCAATTTATGATGAGCGTAGTCGAACCACAATATTTCTTCAGGCAGTCATCGTGCTCATCGGCATCGTGGCAATAGCCATTATGATCCGATTTCCCTTGACCGAGGGGAGAGCCGTAAACTTAGACCTGTTCAGTATTTACTCTGATCCGTTCATTATGTACGGGTACGCGGCATCTATCCCGTTTTTTATCGCGCTATATCAGGCGTTTAAATTGCTCCGATACATCGGGCAAAATAAAGTGTTCTCGCAGGCGGCCGTGAACGCTTTACGGACCATAAAATATTGCGCGATCGTATTAAGCGCCTCAATTGTAATGGCGGGGCTATACATAAGGATATCCTATGGGATATCTCCTACTGAAAATGACGACCCGGCGGGTTTTATTGCCATGTGCATTGTGGCAACTTTTATTTCTATCGTCATTGCCACCGCGACGGCTGTGTTTGAAAAAACCCTGCAAGGCGCCGTGGATATCAAATCAGAGAACGACTTAACTGTTTAAACATATGGCAATTATCATCAACATCGATGTGATGCTGGCCAAGCGCAAAATGAGCGTCACCGAGCTCGCCGATAAAGTCGGCATCACGCTGGCCAACATTTCCGTCTTGAAAAACAGCAAAGCAAAAGCGATCCGGTTATCAACGCTGGAAGCGATTTGCAAGGCGCTTGAATGCCAGCCCGGAGATATTTTGGAATATAAAAAGTAAACCCCGTTAAATAGTATCGCCTGCCGGTTGCGTTAAATTACCTACTGCGACTTAGTAATTATTTTCTATCCTCGCCAAAGGCCTTATTTATACGGGGTAAATAAAATATTATTGTGTAAACAAAAAAGAGCGATTAAACTCCTTGTTGGGATTATTCTAAAATCGTATTAATAATCTGTAGAATATCGTGTTTGTGGTTTTTAGATAAAATGCCAAACATTTTTAGCATTTCCAAAAATACTTTAATATTACTTTCCGAAATTTCAAAATAGGCAATTTCTTTTATTTCGGCGCATCGTCCAATTAAATTAACTTCTGATTTTAACTCTGTGATTGGAAAACATAAATACAACATTGGCTGTGTGCCAACCGCATATTGCTTTTCGGTAATTTTTATTTCGGTAATAATTTCGTATCCATTAAATTTGTAAATCAATAGAGGGTATTTAACTTGAGTATATTCAAAATCAAATCCATTTATATTTTTCTCAATTGGATGACTGCGGTCAATTTGCAACTCGGAATTATTATCAATTAAATTCTGGTCTTGTATCGAATCAAGATAAGCGATAACGCTCTCTAATTCTTCTCTGGTGATAATGTTCCATTTATAAAAATACCAGATATACTCTGACAATTCATAAAGCGCCTTGACCTTTCCATTTGCCCCAATAAATTCAGTTTCGGGTAGTGATGACTCTGCGAGCTTTTCTGTTTCCTTTTTAACCACATCGTAGCCAATTTGCCACTCGACATAATTGCTTAATAAGAAACCATCTCTTTTAACTGCAACTGGCGTTCCGTATTCATTCAAAATTGATCGGTTTTTAATGCGAATTTTTCCACTAACAGCAGTTAATAAAATTGGTATTTTTATTTTATGTTCGTCTTTTTTAATTAAAATTTGCGGCATGTTTTTTTCCAAATTTATTTTCTAACAACTCTTTAAAATAGTTATCTATTTTAAATTTTGCATCCGGAATTTCTCTAAACCTAAACTTATTTCTTAATACCGGATTTGTGTGAACGCTTTGGGCAATAAAGCACTCCTTTATTTTTCCGAATTTTTCATTATCAATTATCACATCACAATTGCCAATGAAATAAGGCATTCTATCTGTATATTGTTTGAAAATATCGATGTAGCAATAATAGGGCAATTTTTCCATTAACACATAAACGGTATTATAAGTATCTTCATCAATAAAAGTCCTGTTTCGTTTAAGTGCATTTATATCTCTCAAAGTCCAAAACCTTGCTACTGGCTTGTCATTTTTATTTAAAAATTTTTTATTTGGATATTTTTGAACATAGTTGACTATAGTATCAAAATCCTTTAGACGGAAAATACCATCGTCCTTCACCTTGAACTGATAATTTTGAATATAATTATAGTCCATTCCTTTTTCATCCCTCTCATAAAGGGCGATCAAGATCGGAAAAGCCATTCCGCGAGAAGTATCAGAAAATTCGTGACTGCTTATGATTATTCCGTCAATTAATTTATAATTTTTAGCGAATTTTGAAAGCAGGGCAAAATTGGCTTTTTTGATTAAATATGATAAAGGATGCAAAACACAAACATAATCCGCTTTTAGTTTGTCGTAAGACAATAAAAATGACATGCCTAAATCCCTAGTTTTTATGTCGGCATCGATTTTATCCTGAATGGAAGTATCTTTAATGGAATTACGAATTATAGATGTTGTATCGTTATATGGAGGATTTCCTATGGTTATAATTTTTTCATCATTCTTAATCATTAAACTTGAACGACTAACATTCAAAAGAGAATTTTGACAGATAAAATCAACTCCGCTAATTATTTTTTTTGCTTCAGAAATGGCTTTTTGATCGATATCGGCTCCAATCAATCTTTTCACAATGTTGTTTCTTATCAAAAAAGAACCGTAACCACAAGAAGAATCTAATATTGAAAAATCTTTAATATCTTTGATATTTTTTTGCAAAATAGAATAAGCCAAATCAACAATAATACCTGGGGTATAATATGACCCAAGATTAATGGCGTCTATATGATTTAGATGTTTTTGACTTCCATTCATATGACTCTATTATACCAATTTTCTTTGCTATTGATAAGTATTATTGAAAAACCGACATCTTTACGGATACCAGCTTTTCAATCGTCAAAATCCCTTATTTTACCTCGGTTATAACTTGGACATCTGGCGGAGAGGGAGGGTATCCTACGCTTTTAGCTTCGGACTACCTTTTCTCCCGGATTCAAAATCCTTCGCCAAAGCTACCGAAACTAATCTTTTATAAGCAAAGGCCTTCCCCGATCCATTTTTCAAGTAAAGCTCAAAATCCCTTGCTTGTTTTTCTGCCTGAAAAGCACCGTACCATACCAGAATCCAAGGAATATGCGGTTTAGTGGATGGTACCTTGCCAGAATTATGTAAAATTAATCTTTTCTTCAAATCGTTCGTTGATCCGAAATAAAAAATATGGGATTTTGAGCTTAATAAAATATAAGTATAGTGCATGCAATTCCGTAGCTTTAGCGAAGGATTGCGGAGAGGGAGGGATTCGAACCCTCGAGTCCTTGCGGACCACTCGCTTTCCAAGCGAGCGCACTCGGCCTCTATGCGACCTCTCCGTGTATAAAGCTTAATCTCTTTTTTAAAATTCTTCTTCCTTGACCGGTCTTATAAAATAATTCTTGCCGCCTCGCAGCCTTCTCGTCCAAAAATGCTTCATAATAAACCAACAACAAGGGCCTGCGATTTTTTGTTATTTCTACTCTCCCCTTATTATGTTCTTCTACTCTTTTCTTTAAGTCAATGCTAAAACCGGTATAACAGTTCCCGTCTTTTTCACTTTTTAACACATAGACATAAAACATATTGTATGTCCGCTCGGCGAAGCGAGCGGATCCGCTCATTATGCCTGAGCGGACGACCTCTCCGTGTATACATTTTATTCTTTCTCTACCCTGCCCTGTTTTTAAAAATCTCTCTTCCCTTAAAAAACTGCCAACTACACACCCGCTTGTAATCTGGCGGCATAGTTGAACGCGTAAAAATAATTCTGCCAGCTTGCGTCCGAAGACCGATAATCGTTATTTCCCGCAAAATAATCAACCAAAACCTCGCGTGCCCGCGTTAATTCTCCCCGCCGCGCCTTATTCCTTTTATCATCTATCGTCAAATCCAGCAATTCCAGCGCCCGCTCAAAAGCTAAGCGAGAATTTACCTCATTCTTACTCCGCCAATTTATCGCTCGGCCCACTTCGCTGCCCACATTCGCCATCTGTTCAAAAAAAGAGAATTTCTGCCAGCGGCCTTGGGCTAATTCTTGATGCTGATATGCCATTATTTTTTTACTGATTTATTTACCACTTCCATTATTTTTTTTCTTATTTCTTCGTTGTCCACCCCGCGCGTCCGGTTGCCAAATTGCGGCTTTAAATTGATCATGGAATCAAACTCTACAAAATCGCCTCCCGTTGCATCGGGATGAAAATTTATCCCCCATACATTTTTTCTTTCCGATCCATTATCCGATAAAAGCACCTCCAAATCGGCATGCAACTCGCCGTCTATCGCCATAATGCCACGCTCAATATCAACCACCGCCTTAACGATGTTGCCGAACATCTTTTCGGACATTTCTTTTAATCTTTCAACCGCAATGCTTTCTATAATTATTTCCATTAACTTAAGCTTATTTTTTACCTTTTTATCATACTATAAATCCCTTATTTGGCAAACCAAAAAGCGCCCAAGGAGACCCGGGCGCTTTTTAAATATCTTCATCCGCGTTGTTTTGCGTATCAGTTCCGCGTAGTTCAGCGGTATTAGTAATCCATTCCGCCCATTCCCGGCATACCGCCCGGCATTCCGGGATTTGCGCCGTGGTCGCAGGATTTCTTTTCCGGCAAGTCGGTAACGACGGCTTCGGTCGTCAAAAGCATCGAAGCCGCGGAAACTGCATGCTGCAAGGCCGAACGCACGACTTTTGTCGGGTCGATTATGCCTGCTTTTATCAAATCAACATACCCGTCCGTCGCGGCATTATAGCCAAATCCCCCGCTGCCCTTTTTCACTTCCGCCGCCACCACCGCGCCGTCCTTGCCCGCGTTTTGGGCGATCTGGCGCAACGGCTCTTCCAAGGCGCGCCTTAAGATCTTAACGCCGATGGCTTCTTCATCATTAACCTTAAGATTATCCAGCGCGTTCAAAACCCGAACCAGCGCCACTCCGCCGCCCGGAACGATTCCTTCTTCAACCGCGGCCTTGGTGGCGTTCAGCGCGTCTTCAATCTTGTCTTTTTTGGCTTTCATTTCCACTTCCGTGGCCGCGCCCACTTTGATAACGGCGACTCCGCCGGCCATCTTGGCCAGTCGTTCCTGGAATTTTTCTTTATCAAAATCCGAATCGGATTTTTCAATCTGTTTTTTAATCAGCGCAATTCTCGCGTCGATCTCCTTTTTATTTCCCTTGCCCTCGATGATAGTCGTGTTTTCTTTGGTCGCGACCACTTTCCTGGCCCGGCCCAGCATCTTAAGCTCGATATTCTCCAGTTTCAGGCCGACTTCCTCGGAAATAACCTGTCCGCCCGTCAAAATGGCGATATCTTGCAGCATTTCCTTTCTGCGGTCACCAAATCCCGGGGCTTTGACGGCCAAAGAATTGAACCGGCCGCCGATTTTATTCACTATCAAGGTCGTTAACGCTTCGCCATCGATATCCTCGGCGATAATCACCATTTCTTTTTTACCCGCCTTGGCAATCTTTTCGATTACTGGCACCAGTTCCTGCAAAGAAGAGATTTTTTTGTCGGTTATCAAAATATACGGGTCTTCGTATTCCGCTTCCATGCGTTCGGTGTTGGTGATCATATATGGGGAAACATAGCCCTTATCAAATTGCATACCTTCAACAACTTCCTTGGACAAACCGAAGGTCTGGGATTCCTCAACCGTGATAACGGAGTCCTTGCCGAGCTCATGCATAATATCGGCCAGCATGCCGCCAATTTCCGCGTCCTGCGCGGAAATGGTCGCCACTTGTTCGATTTCCGCCTTATTGCTGATGGTTTTTGAAAGCTTTTTTAAGGCCTCAACCACCGCGGCCGAACCCTTTTGCAAGCCGCTTCTTATGGCCATAGGGCTCGCTCCCGCTGCCACATTTTTAAAACCTTCGCCGATTATGGCCTGCGCCAAAACCGTGGCGCTGGTTGTGCCGTCGCCCGCGATGTCGTTGGTCTTTGTCGCCACTTCCTTCACGATGGAAGCGCCAATATTCTCGAATTTGTCTTCCAGCTCAATTTCTTTGGCGATAGAAACGCCGTCGTTGGTGATATGCGGCGCGCCGTAGCCCTTATCCAAAACCACATTGCGGCCTTTGGGGCCGAGCGTGACTTTAACGGTATCCGCCAATTTGTCCACGCCTTTTTTCAGCGCGCGGCGGGCTTTTTCATCGAATAGTATTTGTTTCGCCATATTTGTTTTTTGTCATTCCGAGGCCGCAGGCCGAGGAATCTCCCGCGTATGCGGGCTTGACATTTGTCCGACTTCGCTAAAGCTTCGTGGGACTCGTCAGAGATTCTTCGCGGAGTTTATCCCGCACCAAAAATCTATGATCTTGGATGCGGGGCTCAGAATGACAATTTTTGAAAATTGATAATTGTAAACTGAAAATTCATTTTAGAACCTATTCTAAAATAGCTAATATATCTTTCTCCTCCGCAATCAGATATTCCTTGCCGTCTATTTTTATTTCGTTCGGGCCGTATTTGGTGAACAAAACCGTATCGCCTTTTTTGACGCTCATCGGAATATTTTTTCCGTCTTTACCGATTCTGCCCGCGCCCACAGCAACAACTTTGCCCTGTTCGGGCCGTTCCTTATCCGC
Organism: Candidatus Portnoyibacteriota bacterium; assembly: GCA_028688325.1. Classification (GTDB taxonomy): domain Bacteria; phylum Patescibacteriota; class Minisyncoccia; order Portnoybacterales; family GWB1-42-6; genus UBA8475. Next base: position 25,061 of record JAQTYI010000004.1, on the reverse strand, counting down.
GGTCTGCGGCACCATCAGATTTATCTTGCCTATTTTTTTTATCTCTTCGGCGGAAACCGGTTCGATCAAAACCCTGTCGCCCAATGGTTTTATTTTCATAACAGACTTTTCGTCATCCTGAGCGAAGCGAAGGATCTTTAACAGATTCTCGGGCTGCGCCCTCAGAATGACACCATAAATAATAAGCTTCTTTTTAGCAGTCGTTAATCGGGACTGCCAATTCGTATTCATTATAGTATTCTATACAAATTAACAGTAAAGTCAAGGATGCCTTCCTGATGTCCGACATCCCAGATATTAATGCACCCGAATCTCAGGATGTCGGACATCAAAATATTAATTCAAATCTTATGATATCTGATATCATAAGATTTGACCCCCGATCAAATAAAAAAGGGCCCGGTTTTTTACCGAACCCCTTGACTCATTACCTTATCCCTACCGCTCCGGCAGCCAGGCGCCAACGCGTTGAAACCGCGCCATAGCCCAGAGCCAAAGAACGAATCTGCGCAGACGATAAAGCCGAAGAGCAAAATAATCAATCCAGGATTCCTTCGCGCCCGGTGAAACCGGAATCTTTTGCCGCGGCGAAACGGCAGTTGGAGGAAAATCATCAAGATGATATCTTTCGATTATGGATCTGGCCGCTCCAGCCGGCCATCTATTTTCTATGGCCTCTTTCACCTCGCGGCTCAGGGCCTCGCTTCTTTCTTTTTCCAGGATTGCCGCTTCTCGCCTGTTCTTTTCTTTTTTCTGCGCTTTTGTTTTCCACGGCCGCCGTTTGCTAACATTCCTGAATTTCATAAATCCTCCTTTGTTAAACGCGCTAATCGATGGTATCGGAATTGACGCGGTATTTTTTACCGGGCCTGAAATTCGCAGAATCCCTGGCCGACGCCAAACGCATCATCGCCTTATGAGTTTTATGCATTTCATCGGCGATTTCTTTCAGCTCCCTCACCTGGCTTTTTGGGAGAAAGCCGCTGAGGGCCGAAATGAGATTCTTATCCATTCTGGCCCGACCGTCGGCTACAATCCTGCGCAACCGCTTTATTGCGTATCCGATATTTGGCGCCATTTTTTCACCTCCTGAGTTTTTTATCGATAATGCGTATAAGTTTTCCGACAATCCAATTTATCGCCTTTTCATCCCATCCGTCGATATATGCCCAGATGCTGAAAATAACGCTCAACAGCAAGATCGCCCACCAAATCGAATGCACGATTATCTCGCTCGATATTCCAAGCGACAACATCGCCGTGGCAGCAACAAAACCCAGCCCGTAAAAACTTACGCAGAAAAAAAGCGCCAACCAGAATATCGCGCAAGCTAAAAAAAGAACATTCATCGCGATCTTTACGGAAAAATCCCCTGTCCGGCATAAAACATTCTTGCAGTCCATCTCGCGCCTCCTTTTGTAAAGTTGTTAAAAAACCGGCGATGAAATTGTCGTCCTGAACGAAGTGCCCGGCCTCGCCTTGACGGCGAGTCGAGGTAGGAAGGAGCTGCGTTAATTTCTAATTACCTAATTAACCTAATTCCTAATCAAATCCCAAATCCTAATTTCTAAATTTAGGCATTGGTCATTGATTAGGTCAATTAGAAATTAGAGCAATTAGAAATTCTTTGGAACAGATTCCTCGCGGAGTTTATCCCGCACCAAAAATCTATGATTTTGGATGCGGGGCTCGAAATGACAATTTTTGGTTTATTCCTTCAAATATTTTCCCGTATAGCTCTTCTTGCTCTTGATAATCTCTTCAACCGTTCCCTGCGCCACAACATAACCGCCCTTTTCCCCGCCTTCCGGCCCCAGGTCTATCACCCAGTCGGTGCTCGCGATGACATCCAAATTATGCTCAATTACTAACACGGAATTGCCTCTCTTGACAAGTTCGCGCAAAACTGTGAGTAATCGCCGGATATCGTCAAAATGCAGGCCGGTTGTGGGCTCATCCAATATATATAATGTGTTGCCGGTGTCGCGCCGCGCCAGTTCCGTGGCCAGTTTTATGCGTTGCGCTTCGCCGCCCGAAAGAGTTGTTGAAGATTGCCCCAATTTCATATACCCCAAACCGACTTCTTTGAGTGTGCGCAATTTTTGCTCCAACGCCGGAAGATTCTTGAAAAAATCATAGCCCTCTTCAACCGGCATCGCCAATATCTGCGCGATATTCTTGCCTTTATACTCTATCTCCAGTGTTTCTTTATTATATCGCTGGCCATGGCAGACCTCGCACTCGATATAAACATCGGGCAAAAAATACATTTCTATCTTTTTGACGCCGTCGCCTTCGCAATTTTCACACCGGCCGCCTTTAACATTAAAACTGAAGCGCCCCGCGCTGTAGCCGCGAATTTTGGCCTCTTGCGTTTGGGAAAAAATATCGCGAATGGGCGTAAATATGCCAGTATAAGTGGCGGGGTTGGAACGGGGCGTGCGGCCGATGGGCGACTGGTCCACGATTATGACTTTATCCAGATTATCCGTGCCAAAAATTTCCTTATGCGCGCCTGGTTGTTGATGAGCGCCGTGAAAATCGCGGCTTAAAGATTTGCCCAGAATATCATTAACCAGCGTGCTTTTGCCTGAGCCGGAAACGCCCGTCACGGCCACAAATTTCTGCAATGGTATTTTTACATCGATATTTTTCAGGTTGTGCTCCGTGGCGCCGATTATCTGCAAAGAACCCGATGACTTTGTCATCCCGGGCTTGACCCGGGATCCAGGTTCTCCCCATAAGTGTTCCTTATTTTTATCTGTCATTCTGAGGCCGGAGGCCGAAGAATCTTTTTTAGATCCTGACCCCGCCGCTGCGGGGTCAGGATGACCACCTGATGACACGGATTTTTTCCCTGACAAATATTGCCCGGTCAAACAATCGGATTTTAAAAGCTGCGCGGGGGTGCCGGCAAAAATTATTTTTCCGCCATGAATTCCCGCTCCCGGCCCCACATCAACAATCCAATCCGCCGCCAGGATGGTCTGCTCGTCGTGCTCAACCACTATCACAGTGTTGCCCAGGTCCCGCAACTGGAAAAGCGTGGCGATGAGGCGCGCGAGGTCCCGCTGGTGCAAGCCGATGGACGGCTCGTCCAAAATATAAACCACGCCGGAAAGCCCGGAACCGATCTGCGTGGCCAGGCGAATTCTTTGCGCTTCTCCGCCCGAAAGAGTGGTCGATTCACGGCCGATGGTCAGATAGTCAAGCCCCACATCGAGCAAGAATTTCAACCGCTTTAGGATTTCTTTGACAACGGGCTTAGCAATTTCGGCGTCGTTGGCGGATAATTTCAGATCCTCAAAGTATTTTTTGGCCGCCTCGATGCTCATCGCGGAAACATCGGCGATATTTAACCCCCCAACCCCCCTTTTAAAGGGGGGCCCAGGGGGGTTAAGTGAATTTATTCGTATCGCCAGCGCTTCGCGTTTCAACCTGGCGCCGTGGCACAACGGGCATTGGCGCACCTGCATATATTTTTCTATCTCCGCGCGCGCGAAATCAGAATCGGTTTCTTTCCAGCGCCGCTCCAGATTCGGAATAACGCCTTCGTAGTCATTTTTCGAATCGCCATAGAGGATTTTTTTAACAACATCTTTCGGCAACTCCCCCGCGGGAGTGTTCAAAGAAAATTCATTGGCCTCGGCCAACTTGCTAATAAGCCAGTAATAATATCCCTGCCGGCCCACGCGGTGCGAAGCCGTGGCCCAAGGGCGGATCACGCCTTCCGCCAAAGTTAGGCGCGGGTTTGGCATAACCAATTTAGGATCGATTTCCAGTTTACTGCCCAGTCCCTGGCATTCGGGGCAGGCGCCGAAAGGGCTGTTGAACGAAAAAAGGCGCGGCTCGATCTCCGGCAGAGAAATGCCGCATTTTTCGCAGGCAAAAAGCTCGGAAAAAACGACATCATTTTTTAAAAATGATGTCGTCCCGGGCTTGACCCGGGACCCAGAATCCTGATTCTTGCTCACTATCATCATTCCCTTACCAACTTTCAAAGCTGTTTCTATGGAATCAACTATTCTGGCGCGCTCATCCTTGTCCGCGGCACTGGGCACTTCCACTCGGTCAACCACAACTTCGATGCTGTGCTTTTTTTGCTTATCCAATTCCAAACCCATCGCCTCTTCCAGGCGGTGCACGATGCCATCAACGCGCACATTGACGAATCCCGCTTTTTGCGCCTGCTCCAAAATTCCATGATGTTCGCCTTTTTTGGCGCGCACCAGCGGACCCAAGATCGTTATTTGCGCGCCCGCGGGATATTTTAAGACAGCTTCCGCCACGGCGCTGGGGCTCTGGCGGGAAATAATTTTGCCGCATTCGGGGCAATACGGTTTGCCCACGCGGGAAAAAAGCAAACGCATATAATCGTATATCTCCGTTATTGTGCCCACGGTAGAACGCGGATTCTTGGAAACACTTCGCTGGTCAATGGCAATGGCAGGCGACAAGCCGTCGATGGAATCGACATCGGGCTTATCCATCACGCCCAAAAACTGCCTGGCATAGGCGGATAAACTCTCAACATACCGGCGCTGGCCTTCGGCGTAGATGGTATCAAACGCCAAAGACGATTTTCCCGAACCGGAAAGACCGGTTATCACCACCAACTTGCCCTTGGGGATATCCAAGGAAACATTTTTGAGATTGTGGACTCTGGCGCCTTTGATTTTTATAAACTCACCTTTCATGTATTTTGATGTCCGACAACTCAAATATTAAAGAATTTCGAATTTTAGGTTGTCGGACATCGCTGGATTAAGTCCAATATTTTGACATCTGATGTCCAGAATACAAAATGCTAAATATTTGGGACATCGGATGTTGATAATAACCCAAACATTATACACGAATTTTTCCCAAAAGAAAAGAGCCCAAACATGAATTGTTTGAGCCCTTGAAGACAAACTTTTATCCTCTTGCTTCTTTTTCGACAGAATCATCCTTTGCTTACCCGGATCAAGTCTACGACATCGGTCTCAACGATAACATTCCTTATACGGCCAAGAATGATGCTGGCTTCCATGGTGGCGATATCTATCCTGTCCAGCAAGGCAGGATTTTCCATGCAAATATCCCATTTAGCCATTCCACGAAGATTTTCTATGGCTTTATTCAAATCCTCCAGTGTTGTACTCATTTTTTCCTCCTTTTTATTGAACTATTGAGAACTTCTTGCTACGATTCTTCTTATGGATAAGATATATCACCACCTTGATTATGTCAACAATAAAAAAACAAATAAAAGCCCTTCCCCAAAAACCCGGCGTCTATTTATTCAAAGACGCCCAGGGGCGGATTTTGTATATCGGCAAAGCGGTTAATTTGCGCAATCGCGTGCGCTCGCACTTTATTCCAAGCAGCCAAAGCAAATTTAACCCCCCTGCTCCCCCCTTTGCAAAAGGGAGGTTGGGAGGGATTTCCGACATTGATTTCATCAAGACCGCCGATGAAAAAGATGCGCTGATATTGGAAGATCAGCTGATAAAAAAATATGCGCCAAAATATAATATCCAATGGCGGGACGATAAAAGTTATTTACGAGTTAATTTTACAGATGACGAATGGCCGAGAGTGCTGATTGTCCATAACCTAAAAGCTAAAAGCTACAAGCTAACAGCTGACCCCATCGGTCCCTTCACCAACGGCAAAGAGCTCAAACGGGTTTTGCGCGCCCTGCGCAAGATTCTGCCTTATCGCACCTGTAAAAATGCGTATGATAAGCCATGCTTGCAGTGGCACCTTGGTTTGTGCCCGGCGCACGGCCAATCGCCAATCGCAAATCGTCAATCGTCAAAAAAAACCCCCAACCCCCCTTTTGCAAAGGGGGGAAGCGCCGTTTTTTGTAAGAAAACGGTGCAGGAGGGGTTAAAAAAATACCACGAATCGCTTAACACCCTAAAACAATTCCTCCGGCTCTACGCCGGTGAACCGATAAGAATCGAGGCCTATGATATTTCCAACATTCAGGGAACCAGCGCCACCGGCTCAATGATTGTCTTTGACGGCTATAAACCCAAAAAATCCGACTACCGCAAATTCCGCATCAAAACGGTCCGGGGCGCCAATGATGTCGCTATGCTAAAAGAAGTTTTATCCAGGCGGCTGAACCACAAAGAATGGCCCCTGCCCGACATTATGCTTATAGATGGCGGCCAGACGCAGCTGAACGCGGCCGTATCGCAATTCGCCAATCGCTTAGTGCCGAGCGATACGCGACCTGCTATTATCTCGTTAGCCAAAAAAGAAGAGGAATTGTATACTATATATAGCGATAAGACCCTGCTCCTTAGCAAACTTCCGGTGGACTTACGCCTGCTTTTTCAGGCCATCCGCAATGAAGCGCACAGATTTGCGATATCGTATTATCGGAAATTGCATAGGAGAAAATTACGACAATGATTTTTTAGTGAGATTTACCTTATTCGTCATTCTGAGGCCATAGACCGAAGAATCTCGCACGAATGTGCGATTCACCTCGCATACGCGGGAGATTCCTCGCTTTGCTCGGAATGACTATGAGCGTGCAAGCAAACTCCGAACAACTCCAAAAAATCCTGGAACAAAAAGCTAAGCGCCGCCTGAAAAAGAAACGCCCGAAAATGGCGGTTTCGGGCAAAAGCGTTTTGAATTTGAAACGGATGATCAAAAAGAAGGCATCTTTTTATTGACCGCGCAACGCTGTTATGCTAATATCATAAAATATGCCGGGCAGTGAAAATTCGGCAATTTATTTTGTCGTTTATTGCTTGGCAAATTAATAAAATCAGAAAATTGACCGTATAAATTATGTTCTCAAAAAAATAATTTCATATGGCCGAATTTCTACTGCCCGGTATGATGCGTTTTTTAGTCAGAATATTGGCCAATGCGTTGGCTATTTATTTAGCCGCTTATTTTGTTGTCGGTTTCGACTTCCCGCATCAAGCGCAGGATTGGAAGTTATTGTTGCTCGCGGGCTTGATATTGGCGATATTCAATGCTATTTTAAAACCGATCCTAAAGCTGGTATCTTTTCCTTTCATCATTCTCACGCTGGGGCTTTTTACCATCGTCATCAATATGGCGTTGCTCTGGCTCTTGTCGCAGTTCATACCGGAATTGATGATAGCTGGTTTCTGGGCTTATTTTTGGGGAACGGTCATTGTGAGCGTCGTTAACTGGATCGTTGAATTATTTATAAGAAAGAAGCGATCCGAATAATCTTAAATCCCATCCGAATTATCCGAATGGTTCGATAAACTCACCATAAATGAATTTATTCGCTGCATTCGTATGTTATTCGCAGATTGGGATCGCGTAAATTCATGAATTTACCTAAAATTATCGCCATAGCTCAAGCTATAATTTCCGTTTTACTCATTATCGGCGTCTTGCTGCAACAGCGGGGCGCGGGATCTTCCGCCATCACCGGCGGCGGAGGCGGCTCGGCATATTACGCCAGGCGCGGCTTTGAAAAGGTCCTGTTTGCCGCCATTATTATTTTGGCGGTCGCCTTTATCGCTTTGGCTGTCGCCTCTATTCTCGTTTCGGCAAAATACTAATTCTCCAATTTAACTCCCATTCGCGCACTTCTTGAAAAATTCAATAATTGGCGGGCGGAATTCCAGTGGCCGGCTGCAAACCAATGGCGGCAATTTTTTTCCATTTCCAATCGCCGAGAACGGCACTGGCTGGCCGTATTCGCGCTCCTGGCGCTAATCGGATTTTTTATTTTAAGCTATCGGCTTTATTTATTCGCCACCGAGGTGCGGCCCGATCATGGCGGCGCCATTAACATCGGCATCGTCGGCTCGCCCCGGTTCTTGAATCCCGTCCTAAATCAGATAAACGACGCCGATAAGGACTTGTCCGCGCTTATTTTTTCCGGCCTGATGAAGTATGATTCCCAGGGAAATTTGGTCAACGATCTGGCTGAAAAATATTCCATCGGAGACAACGGCAAAACTTATGAAATAACTCTCAAGGAAAATGTAAAATGGCACGACGGCCAGCCGCTTTCCGCCGAAGATGTCCTGTTTACCGTCCAAACAATCCAAAACCTGGATTACCGCAGCCCCATCCGCGGCTTGTGGCAAGGCATTGAAGCAGAAAAAGCGAGCGACCGCGTCATCCGTTTCCGCCTAAAAAATGTTTATGTATCCTTTCTTAATAACTTGGCCTTCGGTGTTCTGCCCAAGCACCTTTGGGGCAATGTTGCGCCGTCGCAATTCGCCCTCAGCGAGCTCAATCTGAAACCGGTCGGTTCGGGGCCATACCGTTTCGAAAAATTACAAAAAGACAAGAATGGAACGATTAAAAGCATCGAACTTAAAGCGTTCGACAAATATTTTGCGGGTGAAGCGTTCATCGACTCATTGACCTTTTATTTTTATCCCGCGGAAAATGACGCTTTCACCGCCTATAAAAAAGATGGCGCGGATCTTTTCGGTTTTGTTTCCGCTAAAAATTTCGTCGACCTGAAAAACAAAGCTAACAGCAATATTAATATCTATCCTTTGAGTTTGCCGCGTTATTTCGCTGTTTTTTTCAATCAAAACCAAAATAAATTTTTAGCCGACAAGGCCGTGCGCCAAGCGCTCGACTTGGCCACCGACAAAAAAGCAATAATCGACTCCGTTTTCGGCGGCTACGGTCAAATTGCCGATTCCCCGCTTCTCCCGGGTATGACCGGATATTCGGACCAGATAAAATCACTCGGCTTTTCACTGGAACAAGCCAAAACCATCCTGGCCGCGGCCGGCTGGAAAGATGCGGACGGCGACGGCATCCTGGAGCTTGGCAAAAAGAACGAGAAACTGGAAATCACGATGACCACCATTGACTGGCCGGAACTTTCCCGCGTGGCGGAAATTTTGAAAGAGCAATGGGGCAAGGCCGGAGTCAGCGTCGTTCTGAAAATAATAGAAACGGCCAAGATACAAAATGATGCGATCAAGCCCCGCCAATACCAGGCATTGCTCTTCGGCGAGGTGCTGGGCAAAGAACCGGACTTGTTCTATTTCTGGCACTCCTCGCAGAAAACGGAATCGGGCCTAAACTTGGCGCTCTACGGCAACCCGGAAGCCGACAAGCTTTTATCTTCCGCCGCGGAAGACCTGGACAAAAACTCTCGGGCGCAAAAAAATCAAAAAATTGCCAATCTAATCGTGAACGATCTTCCGGCTGTGTTTCTTTTCAGCCCCGATTACCTGGTAACCGCCAAAAAGAAAATCTTGGGAATAAATCTTCAAAATCTGGACTCGCCCTCTTCGCGCTTATCGCAACTGAACCTGTGGTATCTGAAGACGCACAGGGTATTTAAAAATACGATTAAGCTCTAATTCAAGCTGATATAAAACGAATTTATTCGCGCCAACTTGCGCGTCCCGCCACCGCGGGACAAAATTCGCTTTAAATTTAAATCCGCATCATGGAGGTGGATAAATCAAACTTAAGAGAAGTGATCATAAATTCCGTCCGGCAAATCAACGCGCCTCTAATTTTTTTCAATGAACTGCGCTTGATACGCCGGCCCTTTGACAAGATACTTATCTGCGGCATGGGCGGCTCGGCCTTGATGGATGATTTCTTTTCGTATTTTCTAAGCTCCGGCTTTAAGCCCTTATCGCCAAAAATTCCCATTCTCACGCACCGCTCCTACGGCTTGCCCGCCGACACCGATGAAAAAACTCTGGTGCTTTGCGTTTCATATTCGGGCCAAACGGAAGAAGTGCTTTCCGCTTTCGATAAAGCCCGGGAAATGAATTTTGAAGTCGCTGGCATCACTTGCGGAGGAGAACTCGGGGAGCTTTTTCAAAAATTCAAAACACCCTGGGTAAAAATCCCGCAAGATGATATTCCGCCCCGCACTTCCCTGGGCTATCAGCTGGCCGCCATGGTTAAAATCCTGATGGCCTACGGCCTGCTAACTTCCGACGCCCATCATGCCATCGCGTCTTTACCCGAAAAAGTGATACCGGCGAACCTGGAAAACCAGGCAAAAATGCTTTCCGCCAAGCTCGACCACAAGATTCCCGTTATCTATGCCTCTCAGAACAACCGGGTTCTGGCGCGCCTCTGGAAAATAAAACTGAACGAGAACGCCAAAATTCCCGCCTTCTATAATTCCTTGCCGGAAATGAACCATAACGAGATGGCGGGCTGGACGAAAAACCTGGGCTCCTTTTCCATAATCTTCCTGCGCGACAAAGACGACCTGCCAAGGATAAAAAAACGGATAGAGGTCACGGCCGACCTTTTGAGATCGCTGAATATGCCGGTAGAATTCATTGATATCATCGGCGATAATCCTCCGGAAAAGATATTCTGGGCTTCCAGTTTCAGCGATTGGCTTTCGTATCATCTGGCTCTTTTTTACGGTACCGACCCGACGCCTGTGACGATGGTGGAAGAAATGAAAAAACGGCTGAAAGAATGATTTTTGCGCCAGCTATTGACTTTTGTTTTAATCTGTGATACACTCTGACGGTCAATAACTCTCATGGCGCAAGGCCATATATATGTTCGGTTTAAAGCCCGCTCTCGGGCTTGATCATCGTTTTATATTTTCGTCTATGCAGACGAGTTTTGAATTATGCTTTATTTGTCTATTTGTATTTCTTGGCCTGTAAGATACTGGTTATCCGGGCGAAACTAAAAGATTTGAAATAATGGACTGAAAGCATAATTTAGAACTCGTATATTCTCATAATAAATCGAGGGGATGTGGCGGAACTGGCAGACGCGTACGCTTCAGGAGCGTATACCGCAAGGCGTGAGAGTTCAAATCTCTCCATCCCCACAACTATCATCTTAATTTTAATCTAAATAAAAAAGTCCAAGGACCCTCTCTCTGAGGATTGCCGCGGGCGCAGGCCTTTTGGCTATTTTTCTCCTGACAGAAAAGCAGCGATAAAATTTATGACACCTCAAACAAACATACCTCGCTCGCAAGCGAGCCGGCCCGTTTCTCCTTCGACTCATCGAAGCGGAGCGGCCGCCAGATTTCGCCCGCGCGGCAAGAAACCGGGTCAGAAAAGAACCGGTTATTCCGGCAGCCACGGACAAGCGGGCCCGAGCGACGCCGGTATAAACGACTATAAGAACAAGGGCGAAAATACCCTGAAAATAATTCCTTTGGGCGGCCAGGAAGAAGTCGGCCGCAACATGACCATCTTTGAATACGGCAAAGATATCGTTATTTTGGATATGGGCGTGCAATTCCCCGAAGAAGATATGCCGGGAATCGACTACATCATTCCCAACATTTCATACCTGCAAGGCAGAGAAAAAGATATCCAAGCCGTGATCTTCAGCCATGGCCACTTGGACCATATCGGCGCAGCTCCCATATTGCTTCAAAAACTGAATTACCCGCCTATCATCGGGCGCGACCTGACCATCGCTTTGATAAAAAAACGGCTGGAGGACTATGAAAAAAGCTCCGCCAAGCGCCTGGACATAATTCCCGTCAAATCCATCCAAGACAAAATACACCTGGGCAATTTCAATCTGAGTTTTTTCGATGTTGAACATTCCATAATGGACGCGGTCGGCGTAATATTGCAGACCCCTTCGGTCACGGTCGTGCATCCCGGCGACTGGACCATGGACAAAGATCCCATCAGCGGCAAATTGCTTTCTTATGCGCACCTGGCCGCGCTGCCCGGCCCTAAAGTCCTCATGCTTGAAAGCTTGGGCGCCACCGATATGAGCACAAGCCATGTCACCGAAAAAGAAATGTATGCCAATTTGGAAAAACTTATCAACGAAGCGACCGGCAAAGTCATCATCGGCACATTTGCTTCGCAGATCCGGCGCGTGGGCCATATTCTGGAATACGCCAAGACAGTCGGCAAAAAAGTCGCGCTGGACGGCTTCAGTATGAAAATGAATGTGGAAATCGCCAAGGAGCTGAGCTATATCAAAGTTGACAAGGAAACCCTAATCACGGTCAACGACCTGCACAAATATCCGGACAATAAGATAATCATCATTTGCACCGGCGCGCAGGGCGAAGGCAACGCGGTTCTTTCGCGCATTGTTGCCGGCGACCACCGCTTCATCAAAGTGCGCAAACAAGACACCATTATTTTTTCCTCTTCCGTAATTCCCGGAAACGAGCGCACGGTCCAGCGTCTGAAAGATAATCTCTACCGCCAATCCGACAATGTAATTCACACCGACATTATGGATGTGCATACCAGCGGCCACTGCAACGCCCAGAACATCAAAGAAATAATCGGGCAAATAAAACCGGATTTTTTTATTCCGGTCTACGGAAATCACTACATGCTCAAAGAAGCGGCCAAGCTGGCCGTGGAAGTCGGCATGCACAAGGCCAATATCTTCGTTTTGGATAATGGAGCTGTTTTGGAATTTGCCAGCACCGGCGAGCCCAAGATCCACAACAAAAAAGTGCCCACGGGCTATGTATTCGTTGACGGATTGGGTGTTGGCGATATCGGCCAAGTCGTTTTGCGCGACCGCCAGGCCATGGCACAGGACGGAATGTTCGTGGTCATCGTCACGATAGATACGCAAACTCGCCAAGTGCGCAACAGCCCCGACATAATCTCCCGCGGATTTATTTATATGCGCGAGTCCAAAGAATTACTTTACCAGGTGCGCCAGAAAGTCAAAGAAATAGTGCACCACTCGATCGGCGCCAAAGGCCCGCTCAATGAGGACTACATAAAAGACCAGGTGCGTGACAAAATAGGCCAATTCTTATACACTAAAACCGAGCGAAGGCCTATGGTTCTGCCAGTACTGATAGAGGTATAAAAACTAACACGGACGCGCCTGCCAGCATTATAATACCGCGTCTCGCCCCGTGATTTCGCGCAGCGAAATTTTACGGGGTGGTTCTGCCTGTGTTAATAGAAGTATAAATACTTTCAACTGTCATTCCCGCCCCGCATCAAGTGCGGGGTAAACTGAAAGCGGGAATCCAGGGGCCTGGATCCCGGGTCAAGCCCGGGATGACAATTGTGTTTATACTTGACCTTGTAATTTATATTTAAACCCGAATTCCAGCCCCGTATTTTTTATACAGGGCTTAGATGCGGATTTAAAGAATCGTTCTTTTCATAAAAAATTTTGTAAACCACAAGGAGGTGATTTTATGTTTAATTCGGTTTATGCGGAAATTATTGACGCGATTTACAGAGTAGAAGAAACAAGAATATCCATATTGACATTCAGTAAATTTTTGGCAGTAGTGGTTTTTCTCGTCATTGTTTTCATATTAGTTTTTTTATTGATCAATAAAGCGACCTCCAGCGACCGCACCCCGACAGAAAAATAACCCTTCCTTGAGATGAACACAAAGGCCCCGGCATTATCCGCGAGGCCTTTTTTTATTTCTGGCAATATTTGTGATATCAGATATCACGAATATTTATTTTATCAGATCAACCACTTCTCTTTTTTTCTCTTCCAGCAGTTCTGCGCTATCCGCCTCCATATTCAGCCGCACCAGGGGTTCGGTGTTGGACTTGCGCAGATTGAACCACCAATCAGGATAAATGACAGTCAAACCACCTATCTTTTTGATTTCCGCGCCGCTGTATTTTTGTTCAATATCCGCCAAAATTTTATCGGGCTCCCCAACCTTGAAATTTATTTCGCCCGAAACGAAATATTTTTTGAGCGGCGCGATGATTTCCGATAACGATTTTTGTTCAATATAAATGACGCGCGCCATCTCCAGCATGGTAAAAAGCGTATTTTCTATAAAACCGAATTTTTTGTAAAAATAATGGCCGGAAAGCTCCCCGCCAAACAATATGTCCTCCTTGCGCATCTGTTCTTTTATCGGCGCGTGGCCCGGCCGGCCCAAAACAGGGACTCCCCCGTTTGCCTTAACGATTTCCGGCACAATTTTACTCGTTCTGACTTCATAAAATATCTTTTGTCCCGGTTCTTTTTTCAGAATCTCCCTTGCTATCAGAGCGGTAATAAAATCGCCGCGTACCAGCCCCCCTTTTTCGTCCAAAAAAGCCACCCTGTCGCCGTCGCCGTCAAAAGCCACGCCCAGATCCGCCTTGCCGGATAAAACTTTTTCTTTTAAGACGGCCAGAGTTTCTTCTTTTATGGGATTGGCTTCGTGGTTTGGAAAGCGGCCGTCGGGCTCAGCGTATAAAACTTCCGTTTGCCAGGGCAGTTTTTTTATTATCTCCAAAATCTCCGGACCCGCCATGCCGTTGCCGCAATCGATAACGACCTTCGTGGGAGCTAATTCTTTAACGGCAAAATTTTCTAAAACAAAATCAATATAACCGGACAAGGAGTTTTTTTCCGTTGCCTTGCCGACGACCGCCCCAACCGTAAAATCAGACCCTGCGGCCAGATCTCGTATTTTAGATAGACCATTCTCCAGTCCAATGGAACGGGCTTGGCTCGCGCAAATTTTAAACCCGTTGAATTGGGCGGGATTATGGGAAGCGGTTATCATAATTCCGCCGGCCGCCGACTGGTTTATGATGGCCCAATAAAAAAGCGGCGTGGAAACTTCACCAATATCAATGATATCCGCGCCCTGGCTCAATAGGCCTTGCGTTAGCGCGTCAAAGAGGTCTTGCGACGACTCCCTGGCGTCGCGGCCAACCACTATCTGCCTGTTGCCGACCCGGCCTTCGTTCTCCAGGAATTTAACAAACGCTTGGCCGATTTTATACGCCGCGTCTTCGTTTATTTCGTCCGGATACACTCCGCGAATGTCGTAGGCCTTGAATATTGATGAGTTTATATTAGACATAAAGGTAATTTTATTATAGCATACAAACAGTTTACCAATTAAAATCACTCCATTTGTCATCCTGAGCGAAGCGAAGGATCTCTGGCGGATGCCAGATCTGTTGCGCGGATCGCTACGCTCCCGCGAGATTCCTCGCGGAGTTTATCCCGCACCAAAAATCTATGATTTTGGATGCGGGGCTCGGAATGACAACATGAGTAATATTATTTTGCTTTCTGTCGGAATTGTGGGCCTTCCCAATGTCGGAAAATCAACTCTTTTTAAAGCACTGACAAAGCGTGCTGTTGATATCCAAAATTATCCCTTCTGCACCATTGAACCCAATGTGGGCATTGTTGAGGTCCCCGACAAACGGCTGGACCTTTTGGCCAAAATGTCCGATTCCAAAAAAATCGTGCCAACGGCCATCCAGTTCACGGATATCGCCGGGCTCGTCAAAGGAGCCAGCAAAGGCGAGGGGCTCGGCAATCAATTTTTGGCCAATATTCGCGAAGCGGATGCCATCATTCAAGTTGTGCGAGCTTTTGAGGACTCCAACATCGTTCATGTCGAGGCCAAGCCCAGACCGGCCGACGACATCGAAGTTATTTCTCTGGAATTGATATTAAAGGACTTGGACACCTTGCAAAAACACGCGCCCAAAGTGGAAAAAAACATGAAAGGCGGCGACAAAGACGCCGCACTGGAACACGCGCTGTTGCTGCGCCTCATCCCCTTTTTGGAAGAAGGCAAACCGGCCAAAGACCTGGAAATTAACGACAAAGAAGCGGAGTTTTTAAAGGCCCTAAACCTTCTCAGTGCCAAGCCGGTTTTATACATCATAAACTGCTCTTCCGACAAAACCATCCTAAATTACCCGGCCAAAGCCAAACCGGCCCTGGAAATCGATATAAAGCTGGAAAACGAGCTTTCCGAGCTTAACGCCGAAGAAGCCGAGGAAATGCGGACGGCCCTGCCCCACCCTAAAAATTGTCTTGACGAATTGATTTCCGCCTGCTATACTCTACTTGGACTTGAAACATTCCTAACCACGGGCGAGGACGAAACTCGCGCTTGGACTATACCCACAGGATGCAAAGCTCCCCAGGCCGCCGGCAAAATCCATTCCGACTTTGAGAAAGGATTTATTCGGGCGGATGTTGTTTTTTGGGAGGATTTGCTCAAGGCCGGCTCTTGGGCCAAAGTTAGAGAAACCGGCATTCTCAAGACAGAGGGCAAAGAATATGTGGTCAAAGATGGGGATGTGATAGAATTTAAAACTAATTAAAGCGATCCGAATCTACGAATCACATCCGAATGCTCCTAATGGAATTCGGATGGGCGCTTTCGGATAATGTCCTGAGCGGGGCGAAGGACTTTGCGCTATTTGGATGCTATGTACGAATTAACCTACATCATCAGCCCGGCTTCAAGCGAACCGGATACCAACGCAGTGGCGGCGAAAGTCCGCTCTTTCATCACGGGCCAGATGGCCGGCACGGTCAAAAAAGAATATATCACCGACAAGAAACGCTTAAGCTACCCTATCAATAAACAATCCGGCGGCTTTTATGTCGCGGTCGAATTTTCGGCCGAGCCGGAAAAGATGGACGAATTGAAAAAATTCCTGGGCTTGGAAAATGATATCCTGCGCCACCTGCTGATCGATATCAAAAACGGCATTCCGGCCAAGCGACCGGCCAGAGTCAAACCGGCAGCGGCGGCCGCAAACGGCGAGACCTCGGCCAAAGCGCCGAAGGTCAAAATAGAAGAGCTGGATAAGAGGTTGGAAGAATTGTTAAAGTAACTACTAAATACGAAAAAATACGAATATACGAAAAAGATTTTGTATATTCGTAAAAATTAGTAATTAGTAGAGAAATCATGAATTTCAACAAAGCCATCATCGTGGGTAATGTGACCCGCGACATAGAATTGAAAACCCTGCCTTCCGGCGCGTCGGTTGCCAATTTTAGCGTGGCGACCAACCGCGTTTACACCGATAAATCCGGCGCCAAACAGCAAAGCGCCGAATTCCATAATATCGTGGCCTTTGGCAAGTTGGCCGATATCTGCAGCCGTTATCTGAACAAGGGCAAGATGGTTTTAGTTGAAGGCCGCATCCAGACCCGCTCTTGGCAGGCCCAGGACGGTTCAAAACGCTACCGCACCGAGATAGTCATGGAAAATATGCAATTGGGCCCGCGCGGAGGCGCTTCGGGCGATAACATTGGCTCGGGCAGCGCCAGTAAAGCCGCCCCGTCCGCAGACGAGCAAATACCGGTAATAGACGCGGACGAGAGCATGAGCTTTGGCAATGAAGAAGAAGACGGAGGAGTTAATGTTAAAGATATACCATTCTAAGCATCAGTAAATTGGTAACTCAGTAAATAAGTAAATCTATAATTATTTTATACTTATTAGCTAATTCACTAATTCACTTATTCACTTGCATGCAAAAATCCTGCTATTTTTGTACCGAAAACACCGATTTTATCGACTTCAAGAACATAGAGATCTTGCGGAATTTTTTAAGCGGCCAGGCCAAGATCCTGCCGCCCCGCCGCACCGGCACCTGCCAACGCCACCAGCGCATTTTGGCCACGGCCATCAAACGCGCCCGCTTTATGGCGCTTTTACCATTCACAAACAAATAACTGTTTACCCTGAGCGATTTATCCCGAACAGAGCTGAGGGAAGCCGAAGGGCCGTTCACAAATAAATAACGACCCAATCTGTCATTCCCGCCCCGCATCAAGTGCGGGGCGGGAATCCAGGTCCTGGATCCCGGGTCACCCGCCTCGACTCGCTCGCCTGGACTCGGCGAGGCCGGCACGCTTGTCGGGCGAGGCGGGAGCCCGGGATGACAAAAGTAGGCGTATAAAAAACCGCCCTGTTTCCAGAAGCGGTTTTTTTGTTTCAAAAATATTTTACGCGAATACTTCTTTGTTTTCCTGGGTCGCCGCGACTTTGATCTTTTCAACTATTTCTTTTGTTATCTTGGGATTTTCCTGCAAAAATGTCTTGCTGGCCTCCATGCCTTGGCCCAGCTTTGTGTCGCCGTAATTGAACCAGGCCCCGCCCTTGTTGACTACGCCGTATTTCACGCCGGTGTTCACGACATCGCCTTCATACGAAATACCCTTGTTATACATGATATCAAATTCCGCAATCTTGAAAGGCGCGGCCACTTTATTTTTAACGACTTTGACTTTCACGCGGTTGCCGATAATATTGTCTCCTTGTTTTATCTGGGCTGTGCGGCGCACATCCACGCGCACGGAAGAATAGAATTTCAAGGCCTTGCCGCCCGGGGTTTCTTCGGGATTGCCGAATACTATGCCTATCTTCATCCGTATCTGGTTGATAAAAATAACACTTGTACCGGATTTAGCCACAATAGCCGTGAGCTTTCTTAGCGCTTGGCTCATCAGCCGCGCTTGCAAGCCCATATGCTGCTGGCCCATCTCGCCCTCAATCTCCGCGCGCGGCGTTAAAGCCGCCACAGAATCCACCACAATTAAATCTATGGCAGCCGAGCGTACCAAACTTTCCACAATATCCAAGGCCTGCTCGCCCGTGTCGGGCTGGGAAATCAACAAATCATCAACTTTAACGCCAATGCGCTTGGCGTATTCAGGATCCAAAGCGTGCTCGGCATCCACAAACGCGCAAAGGCCGCCTTTTTTCTGGGCTTGGGCAACGGTGTGCAAAGCCAAAGTTGTCTTTCCGCTGGATTCAGGGCCATAAACCTCGATTATCCGGCCCTTGGGAAATCCGCCGACTCCCAACGCCAGGTCTAAAGAGATGGAACCGGTCGGGATGGCGTCCACATCCACCTTTTTCGCTTCGCCCAATTTCATGATGGACCCTTCGCCGAATTTTTCTTTTATCTCCTCTATCGCCGTTGCCAGCGCCTTCGATTTTTCATCTTTCTCCCCTGCGGTTTGTTGTTTGGTCATATGGGTAGTTATTAGTTTGTAGTTGTTAGTTTGTAGCAAAATTCAATAAAATATTCTGTCATTCCCGCCCCGCATCAAGTGCGGGGGGAATCCAGGTTCTTTGTCGCCCTGAACTTGTTTCAGGGCTTGAATCCCGGGTTCCTCCTTCGCATCTCCGCTATCGCTACGAGCTACGGAAGGGCATAGCAAGCCCGGGATGACAACTGGTGTTGTCAATTTTATCGTCGGGCGGCGGTTTTTCTGGTTCTCTGGTGTCTACCCCGTAATTTATACGGGGCCCGGGCAAAAGAGAACGAACAATCTATCGCAACATTATCCTCCTCGTCTCCGAACTGCTTTTACCGAAACGATTGGTCGCTTCAACCTTGATGATATTCAAACCCCGTATCAGATTAACCGCCTGTTCGAAATTTCCATCTTTATCAATATACGACTGCTGGCCGTTGATTGTCAATTTTGCGCCCGGCTCTGTTTGGCCTCCGAATAAGATTACGCTGCTGTTTTCCACCGCAAAATCCGTCTGCTTCGGCTCCAAGATATTCAAGCTTGGCGGGCTTGTTAAAAAATGAAGTTGATAAAAAAAATACCCGATTACTAAAAATAAAATTGCTGCGCCGACCGAATACCCCAAAGTTCTTGGGGTTACAACAAACCTGCGCGAACGCAAAGAAGGCAAGGCCTGATGTTCCTGGCCGCGCAAATGCTTAGCGATGCGCGACTCTTTCTCATATTCCGCCACCAGCTCTTCGCCATCAACTTCCAAAAGTTTGGCGTATTTGCGCAACAGTCCCTTGGCGAAAACATCGGCCGGCAGTTTTTCCACTTCTCCCGATTCCAGATACGCCAGGTATTTTATAGGCAAATTTAAAAGCTGGGCGACTTTTTCTTTTGTCAAACCAGCTCCCTCTCTGGCGCTTTTTAATTTTTCACCGAAACTCGGCAGCTCCTCCACTTGCCTGGCGGTAAAGACCATCTGATAAAAATCCCAAACCACAAATCCCAAACCCCAAACCAGTCCCGCGGAGCGGGACTTTATTGGTCATTGGTCATTGGTCATTGGAACTTTTTTTCAAAATATATCCGCTTCTTCGTCTCCGACTTTCGGATTTCCCGGAACGCCCGGAATGCCGTCAACCAGAACTTCCCTGGGCTTGGCGCCGTCTCCGGGCCCGACCACTCCGTTATCTTCCAGCATATCCAGGAGTCGTGCGGCGCGGGCGTAGCCCACGCGCAGCCGCCGCTGCAACAGCGAAGCCGAGGCCTTGCCGCTTTGAATGACCGTTTCCCTGGCCTCGTTATATAAATCGTCGTCTCCGCCGTTTTCGCCGCCACCGCCAAAAATCGCTCCCTGGGCGGTGCGCGCCCTGGTAATATCGTCGGTAAAGTCCGCCACCGCGTTTTGCTTGGCTAAAAACTCCACCACTTTTTTAACTTCCTTGTCCGAAACGAAAGTTCCCTGCACGCGCCGGGGCTTGGCCACATCTCCCGACAAAAATAACATATCGCCGTTGCCCAATAATTTATCCGCGCCGGAGCCGTCTAAAATGGTGCGCGAGTCAATTTGCGAGGCCACCTGAAAGGCCACGCGCGAAGTGATATTGGCTTTAATAAGACCCGTGATAACCTCAACAGAAGGCCGTTGAGTGGCCAGCACCAGGTGAATTCCCACCGCGCGGGACATTTGCGCCAAACGCACGATAGTGGCCTCAACCTCGCGGCCGTGCGAAGCCATCAAATCCGCCAACTCATCAACGATGATGACGATATAGGGCAACGGCTCGCTTATTTCGCCGTCAACAAATTTTTTATTATACGAGACGATATCCCGAGCTTGAACGCCGGATAAAACCTCAAAACGCCGCTCCATTTCCGAAACAGCCCAGCGTAGCGCGTTGACCATTTTTTCGGCTTCCACAATAACGGGCGTGAGCAGATGCGGTAATCCATTATATACCGGAAACTCCACGCGCTTGGGATCTATCAATATCAGCTTCAAAAAATTGGGCGCCTGGCGATACAACAAGCTCGTGATGATGGAATTCAAGCAAACGCTTTTGCCCGTTCCGGTGGCGCCGGCGATAAGCATATGGGGCATTTTTTCCAAACCCGCGTAGACGGGCAGACCCGCCACATCGCGGCCCAAAGCAATGGTGAGCATTTTGTGATTTTGCGCAAAATCCGGCTGTTCAACCAAGTTTTTCAAACGGACTTTCATCACGGCTTTATTGGGCAATTCAATGCCAACCAGAGACCTGCCGGGAATCGGAGCTTCAATGCGGATAGGGTGCGCGGCCAGCGCCAAAGATAGGTCATTTTGCAAAGTCGTTATTTTGGACAATTTAACGCCCTGCGCCGGCCGGAAGGTGTATTGGGTAACGGTCGGGCCGATATTTACCTCGGCCATTTCCACCTCAATGCCGAAATGCTGCAGCGTTCGTTTGATGATATTGGCATTGGCCTTGATATCGCCGCTGGTCGGCTCGCCCGAATCCGGTTCCAAAAGGTCAGTGTTCGGAAATTTATAATCAGCCATTGTCATTTTACTTTGCAGCAGCTGCATCTCGTCTTTTTTGGCTTTCTTTTCCTCCCTGGTTTCTCTTACCTCCGGCGCCGGTTTATTTCCCGTATTTTCCGCCACGCCCAGATTTTTCACTTTAAAAGTCGGTGTTGGCATTATTTTATCCATCAGAGAATTCAATACCGTCGGCTCGGCCGCTCCATTTTTTGCCTGCGCGGCATCTTTGATTTTTTTACTGCCACGGTCAAAAATAAAATCGGCCAGTTTTTTAAGAGAAATATTGAAAGCAACCAAAAGAGAAACGAATATCAGCGCAATTAAAATGATATAGCTAGCATAAACCCCCAAAAATTTCAAAAAGGGATAGGAAATGGCCAGCCCCAGATACCCGCCGCCGCGGCCGTTCTCGATGTTGCCGCCCAAAAACATCTGCAAAACTCCCAGAAAACTTATCAAAAACAAAGTTATGCCGAAAAACGGCGTGCCGTAGAGCTCCTCATGCAGAGATTTCAATATCGCCACGCCCGCCAGAATCAAGGACAAGGGCACCAAAAAATAACCCCAGCCAAAAAGCAAGCCCAGGCCCCTATATAAAGCGTCTCCCGCTTCGCCTGCCGCGCCGAACATGCTTAAAGCCGTTATCAGCGCGCCCACAAAAAGCAAAACCGCGGTGATGCCTTTTTTGGTTTCATCATGCAATTTCAATTTGGGACCCTTGAACTTAAAACCGTCTTTGAATTTTTTAGCCATAGTATATTCCTTCCCGACTAACGAACGAGGGATCTCTTTTCTGAAACGCTCAGTTTTGTGAGCGGACATGGTTCTTTCCGCCTTGGCGGGAAGAGAGCGCATAAAACTGCGCGAATAAAATTTCCACGCCGGGGAAATTTTATGCTTTCAGAAAGAGATTCCGAGCTGAGTCTATTATACGAAATCCCCGCCCGGGGCGCAATGCCTCGTTCCATACAAAATCAAACCAAAACCCCGCAACGCTAAAGCGCTGCGGGGTTTTGTATTTCAATCACTAAATCACTTGGTTATTCGCTCTTTTTTCTGCCCTCTTCCTGTTCCGCCAGAGTGCGATAGCCGGTGCCGGCGGGAATCAGACGGCCGATGATGACATTTTCTTTAAGGCCCCTGAGCATATCCTCTTTGGCAGCAATGGAAGCGTTTATCAAGACCTTGGTCGTTTCTTGAAAGGACGCGGCCGAGAGCCAGCTCTCGGTGCTTAAGGCGACCTTGGAGATGCCCAGCAACAACTGCACGGCCGTGGCGGTCTTGCCGCCCTTGGCGCGCTGTATATCATTTTCCACCAGGAATCGCTGTTTCTCAACAATATCGCCGACCAGTAAATTCGTTTCGCCCACTTCTTTCACGCGCACGCGCGAGAACATTTTCTTGATGATGATCTCAATATGCTTGTCGTTGATGCCTTCGCCTTGCGAGATATAAATATTCTGCACTTCTTTGGTCACATATCGCTGGACTGATTCTTTGCCCAAGAGTTTGAACAGCTCCTTCAAATCGACATGGCCTTCGTTCAGTTGCTGGCCTTTAGTCACGGTGTCGCCTTCATTGACCCACAAAGCGGTGCGCAGAGGCACAGAATATTCTTTTTCCTGCTCTTCAAAATTTTCTATCTTAGCGGCTTTCTTCTTGGAGCCCTTCTTGGCCGGATCTTCCTTCTTGGGCAGATTCACGCCCTTTATTTTGATAATGCGGTTGGAGCCGGCCTCTTTTATCTCAACAACTTTGCCGTCGATCTCCGAAACCAGCGCCTTGCCTTTGGGCACCTGGCACTCAAAAATTTCCTGCACGCGCGGCAAACCTTGCGTAATGTCGCCGGCCGCCGCCACGCCTCCGGTATGGAAGGTTCTCATGGTCAGCTGCGTGCCCGGCTCGCCGATAGCTTGAGCTGTAACAATACCCACCGCTTCGCCCAGCTTCACCAACTGGTTGCGGCCCAAATCGTAGCCGTAGCACATTTGGCAAATGCCCTGGCGCGACTGGCAGGTGATGACTGAACGCACCCGAACGGTCTCCAAGCCCAGCGCGTCAATTTTCTTAGCCGCGTATTTGTCGATCAAGGTGTTTTTCTTGACAATAACCTCGTCGCCCGATTTTATTTCCTGCGCGGAAACGCGGCCCACGATGCGCGAAGCCAAAGAGCGGCCGAGCTCCTTGCCATCTTCACGGTATATATTGATTCCATCTTTATCGCCGCAATCAACTTCGGAAATCACCACATCTTGCGAAACATCAACCAAACGGCGCGTCAGATAACCGGCCGTAGCGGTACGCAACGCGGTGTCGGAAGAACCCTTGCGCGCGCCGTGCGTGGAAATAAAGTATTCCAAAACATTCAAGCCCTCTTTCAAGGAGCTCTTCACCGGCAATTCGATGATATCGCCCGCCGGACTCACCATCAGACCTCTCATACCCATGAGCTGGGAAATCTGCCCCCAGGAACCGCGCGCTCCCGAATCCACCATTAAATGCACCGGGCCGCTGGGATCCAATTCTTTAACCACCAATTTACCGATGCTATCAATAGCCGTAAACCAGGTTTCGATTATCCTGGCCCGCCGTTCTTCTCGCGACAAAAGGCCTTCCAAATACTGCTTGTGTATCGTTTCCACCTCTTTTTCCGTATTTTCCAGCAATAATTTTTTCTCTTTGGGGACCTTCAAGTCGTCCAAGCCCCAAGAAATGCCCGATTTAGTTGAATATTCAAAACCCATCTGTTTTATCTTGTCCAAAATTTCCGCGGCTTTTTTGATGCCGCATTTATCTATAATTTCGGCCACCAGGGAATTGAGCATTTTCTTTTTCAGCTCGCCATTAACAAACCCGACTTCCGGCGGCATTATTTGGTTAAAGATTATCCGGCCCACCGATGTCTCCAAAAATTTTTCTTTTTTGTCGGAATTATAATTGGCAGGTGTCCTCAACTTTATTTTGGCCTTCAGGTCTACATCGCCGAATTGCTGCGCCAATATTGCTTCGTCGCCGTTCTGGAAATATTTGCCCTCTCCCTTGGCACCCTCGGCTATCTTGGTCATCCAATAACAGCCCAAGATCATATCCTGAGTCGGAATGGCGATCGGCTCGCCCGTCGCCGGCTTCAACAAGTTGGCCGACGAAAGCATGATCTTGGCGGCTTCACTTTGCGCTTCGTTGGTCAGCGGCAAATGCACGGCCATCTGGTCGCCGTCAAAGTCCGCATTAAACGCGCGGCAAACCAAGGGGTGGATTTGAATGGCCGAGCCCTCGATCAGCACCGGCTGGAACGCCTGAATGCCCAAGCGATGCAAAGTCGGAGCGCGGTTAAGCAAAACATATTTACCCATAATAACCTCTTCCAAAATGGCCCAAACCTCTTCCGTTTCAAGCTCTATCAAATGGCCCGCGCCGCGAATGTTATATGCCAATCCCCGCTCCACCAATTTCTGGATGACGAACGGCTTGAAAAGTTCCAAAGCCATATGCTTTGGCAAACCGCATTGGTTGAGTTTTAAGGTCGGGCCAACGACAATGACGGAACGGCCCGAATAGTCAACGCGTTTGCCGAGCAAATTCTGGCGGAAGCGGCCGGTCTTTCCTTTCAACATATCCGCCAAAGAGCGGAGCTGCCGCTTCTGGCCGGTTGACGCCATTACCGGGCCCTGGCCTCGGCGGGCGGAATTATCTATTAAAGCGTCCACCGCTTCTTGCAGCATGCGCCGCTCGTTGCGGCAAATGACTTCGGGAGCGTTAAGTTCCAATAATTTTTTCAAACGATTGTTGCGGTTGATGACGCGCCGGTAAAGATCGTTCAAATCGCTCGTCGCGTAGCGGCCGCCATCCAACGCCA
>JAQTYI010000005.1 GCA_028688325.1 Candidatus Portnoyibacteriota bacterium | reverse complement strand
GCGACGGGGCGTAGCGCAGCTTGGTAGCGCGCCTGCTTTGGGAGCAGGATGTCGTAGGTTCGAATCCTATCGCCCCGACCAATTAAATCAGTAGGTTACGGCATTTTCTAAGGATGACGTTTTCTAAATCACTCTTTGCTTTCTAAAACCCTACCCAAAGGGCGTACCTTTTGGGTTTCTCTGGCGCGGATATACGTTTCGGTCATGGAACCGTCTGCATGACCGGCCAGAGCTTGCGCGTAGTCCCTGCCGCCCTGTCTGCTGGCGTCGGTGAGCGATTTGGCGCGTATGTCGTGAAAGTGGGCATCTTCTACCTGGGCACGTTGGCAGAGTCGTTTCCAGGCCCAAAGCCATCCGTTCTCGGAGAATGGCTGACCATCGCGGGTAGAAAACAGATAAAGGCCACGTCGCCGCAAGGTCTTGGCGCGATCCAACACGTCCTGTAATTCATGGGTGATTTCAAAAGCCAGTTTTTTGCGGGTGGAGTGGGCTGTCTTGGCAGGCCGCACACTGAGTACGCCATCCTGAATATCCGTTAATTGAAGACGCATGAGGTCGCCGCGTCGCAATGCGGTCAAGTAGGCCAGATCAATGATGATTTGCCATTGCGGGTTCGCGTGTTGGCGAATCTGTAAAAGTTCGGCGTCGGTAATATAGCGATCCCGCGACTGTTCCTTGTTACGTCGTACCCCGCGTGTAGGGTTGGTATCGCACCATCCCCACCGCATAGCAAAACTGTAGATGGTGGAAAGCAGGCCGATCTCTCGGTTGGCGATGACCAGAACAGGCTTCCCGGATTTATCCTTGCGCCGGTCCAGATAAGCGGCAATATGATGGGGCTTTACGTCAGCGAGTTCGACATCACCAAACACCTCAGCGAGCTTTTGCGCCATGCGCGGCCATTCTTTTTGTGTTTTTTCGGAATAGGTAGAGAGACATTCTGCAAGAAAACGATAAATAGCATCATTCACCGTGCGTCCATGGCGGTTTTCTTGACCTTCCATTTCTGCCCACATTGCCACCGCTTCGGGGTAACGATCAGAAAGGCGTATCCAGACGTTTTTGCCGTCCTTGCGAGCGACATAATAATAAACCTGCCCCTTGCATTGCATACGGGGTGGCAAATGACGGTTGACGGTACGCGGTCTGGGCATCCCCTGTTTTTAACCGACCTGATCCAGAATCTCAAGTCGGGGTTGTGCTTTTTTATGGGGGCGGCTTTCCGTGACGATTCCGCACAGTTTACGTTCGACTTCCGCCCGCAGAACAACAGGTCGTCCGACCGCATTGATTTCGCAATGATACCCATGTTCCCGGAGCCATCGTGCCTGAGCCGTCCAGCGTTTGCGTCCGGTGAGGGTTTGTATTTCATCCTGGTTGAGAAACATTTTTTAGTCCACCGTAGCATAACAGGTGGAGACACCGAGAGATTGTGCCTGCTGCAAACTTTCTATTTCCGCCCAGAGCAATGGCAAGATGCGTTGTACTTCAAAAGATCGCAGGATATTTTCGGGTTCATCGCGGCGCATCAGCCAGGCGACGGTTGCGGCTTTCATGTCGACGAGGCTTTGACAAACATGGCGGGCTTCATTCAGGAATTGGGTCATTTCGTGTAAAGAGATCACGGTTTCATCCACCCGTTCGCAGGCATGGGCGAGATCGACGGTCAATGAAGACGCCTTTTCAGAGGTTTTGGTCCGGGTAAACAAGAGTTCGACGGCCAGTTCATGACTCATACGCTCCATGCGTAGCCGCCGACAGCGGCGCATGAAAGGCTCGGTATGTTCGCGCATCCCGTTACTGGTCACCAGCACCAGCAATCGGTCGAGATTGGTATAAAGATGTTCGCCGGGTTTGCCGGGTACGCGGCCTGTTTGCAGCCAGTCCAAAAAAAGCGCCTCAAAAGATTCCGGGGCTTTGTCCATTTCATCCAGACAAGCTACGGTCCATCCGGTTTTTTGAGTGGCTTCGGCGACTTTGGTTAAAAAGCCTTTTTCGGAATCGCCTGATCCGCTTTGGTAGTCGAAGAATTTTGCGCCCTCGGTCCAGGAGTGCAACTGAACGTAGTAATAACGCTCACGCGCTTCCAGTGCGTCAGCAATCGCTTCTGCCAGTGCCGTTTTACCCGTACCGGCCTCTCCGGTCACAAGCAAGGCCCGCGCCCCACTGCCCTTTTGCGCCATCAAAGAGTTAAGCGCCTGGATGGTTTCTGGATTGGGTCGGTATCCGGTTCGCGTCAAATCCAACATCATAAAAATCCCTGTATCAGTGCTTGATACCAGGGTGATGCCGATTTTTCAGACGGATTCGTTTGGTTCGGCCAACACCACCTGAACATCCAGGCGATTTTTTCTAGCGGTATGGATCATGTTCTGGGTGCCGCGTGATTCCCACCGTTCACGGCAGGAATAAATAGCACCATACTACTGGTTCCCTGTATTCCTTTACAACCGATTATTCTGTATAATAAAACGATGCAGACTAGTAAAGCCGTGCGCTACCGCCTTGAACAGTTACGCATTAAGTTAGATAATTTGCCAAAATAAGGAGAATAATAGATGAGTTTAAGCAAGAACGAAATTGCTGATATTATTGAATACCTTCAAAAAGGCGAATCAATACCTGTTGACTATAAATATAAACTATTTCCTGTTAGACAAAAGGAATATGAACTAATTTATAGCGGTAAAATGCGTCTAGAAGATATCCTAGCAAATGAAGATGGAGTGCATCCAGTACCTTTGCAAATAGAAAAAATATTTAACGGTAAACGGCATGAATGGGAAGATGGATGGCGAAATATTATTGCATTTGGCGACAATCTTCAGTTTTTAAAAACGATTTATGAAGACAAAGATCAATTAATCAAAGGTAAAGTAAAAGGTAAAGTTAAGCTAATATATATAGACCCACCTTTTGGTACCGATAGTGATTTTTCAAAAAACAGTCAAATTGCTTACACTGACAAAGCGAAAGGATCTGATTTTCTTGAGTTTTTAAGAAGAAGATTGATCATGGCAAAATCAATTTTATCAACTGACGCAACTATATATGTTCACCTTGATTCAAAAAAAGGACATTATGTAAAAGCTGTTATGGATGAAATATTTCCTGAATACTCATTTGCAGAAATAATCTGGGTTTGTGGTCTTATGGGTTCAGGAAAGTATTATCCTAAATCGCATGAAACAATATTTTGTTATAAATCTCCTAATGCCTTTTTCGATCCACCATCACGATTAGGTTATTCAGAAAGAATTACAAAGGCGTTACAAAAAGATGAGCAAGGTTGGTTTTATACAAGAGGAAAAGAAAGTAGCGGGGGTAACAAACATTTAAAAACATATATTTGTAAGAATCCTAATCTTTCGAAAGAAGACGCTATTGTCGAAGCAAACAAAGATAGACCACAAACGGCATGGGACGTATGGATGGGCAAAGAAAATCTAGCCGAAATATTTAACGATATTCCTACAGGAACCTATGCCTATGCTGAGACGGAAAGCTATAATTACCCTACCCAAAAACCTGAACGCCTATTAAAAAGAATAATTGAAGCTTCTACCAAGCAAGGTGATATTGTTTTAGATTTTTTTGGAGGTTCAGGCACGACAGCATCTGTCGCGGAAAAACTTGGTAGAAAATGGATTACGACAGATATAGGAAAGTTAAGTTTTTACACAATGCAAAAAAGGATTCTTAATTTATATAATTCACCAGCATTAGATAAAAAGAATAAATTTGGTCGCAATGCCAAAAGTTTTATTACTGTAAATACAGGCCATTACGATCTTTCAAAAGTATTCTCATTGAAAAATCAAGATTATATAGATTTTGTAATGAATCTTTTTGAGGTTGACTCGAAGAAAAAAACTATTAGTGGCATTCAATTTGACGGAGAAAAAAAAGATGGTTTCAATGTAATTGTTTGGCAATATTGGAATTTTATAGATAGCACTGTCGATGTAACTTATTTACAAGATTTACAAAGTCATATTGGCGAAAAAGCTGGGAAACGAATTTACATTATTGCACCTGCTAGTTATATAGATTTCATAAGCGATTATTATGAAATTGACAAGGTTCGTTATTATTTTCTTAAAGTCCCTTATCATATAATTAAAGAATTACATAAAGTTCAGTTTAAAAAGTTTAGACAGCCCCAAAGTAAAAGCGGTATAAACGACTTAGAAGATGCTATCGGTTTTCACTTTATGCGGCAACCAGAAGTCAAAAGTGATATTAAAATAATGGCTAATAATTTGCAAATTACAATTAAAAAATTCATATCCGAATTTAACGAGGAAGAAACTAACCGAGACATGTCTAATTTTGAAAGTTTAGCAATGGTTCTTATTGATAAAGATTTTGATGGCGAAATTTTTGATATGGATCTTTTCTATTTTGCGCAAGACCTTTTACATAAAAAGAAAAATAAAAACAAAGTTGATGACGAAGAAGAAAACATAAATATTAAGGAAGAACTAAGAATAAAAAATCAAATATCATTACAACCTATCCCTATAAATGAATGCGGTAAAAAAATGATGATTATTTATGTTGATATTTACGGAAATGAGTTTAAAGAAGAATTTGAGGTTGGAAAATGATACAGGAGATCAAAACATATAAGACAGCAGACCTAGTTTTACAGGTAACTAGGAATTATAATCCTGCCAAGTTAAATCTTGCTTCATGGGATAGATATTTAGATTCCCTCTGTAGTGATCGACAATACCAAAAAGAAGCAATTCAACAAGCAGTAATATTCTTGGCTTCAGGTATTTATTCAAACATCAACGATCTTGTTAGTGAGAATTGGAATAATCCAAAAAATGTAGAACTCAGAAATCGTTATCAGACTGTTAGCAACTATTTGAATCAGTTACAGATTTCTGAAAAATTATCCGCTAATATTGATTTAGCAACAGGTACCGGTAAAAGCTATGTTATTTATGGTATTGCTCAAATAATGCTAGGTCTAGGGCTTGTGGATCGAGTGCTAGTACTTTGCCCGTCTCTCACCATAGAGGGTAGCTTGCTTGATAAATTCAGAATGCTAGCAGTTGATTCTGCTTTATTAAAGGCAATTCCAGAAGACAGCAAGTTTAAAAATCCTTCAATTAAAACTGCTAATACTACCATCAAGGCAGGCGATATTTGTATTGAAAATATCCATGCAGTTTATGAAAAAACTGGATCGTCTATCAAGGACAGCTTCTCAGGAAATGGGCAAACAACACTTGTTATGAGCGATGAGTCGCATCATGTATTCAACCCGATAGAAGGACGAGATAAGGAAAGCCTGAATTTAAAAAAATGGAAAAAGTTTCTGCAAAGTACAGAATATAATTTCAAATATTTACTTGGATTTACTGGTACTGCATATATAAAAGACGATTATTTTAATGATGTAATTTATCGCTACTCAATGCGTCAGGCACTTAATGATAGAATGATTAAAATGGTCGATTATATCAGCAAAAACGATGATGTCGTTTCAGAAATAAAATTTCAGGAAATTTATGATAATCATATTGAAAACATTAACACCTACCGTAAAGTAAAACCACTAACAATATTAATTACGAAAGACATAAGTGCTGCAAAAATATTAACTGCTGAAATGATCGAATTTTTAAAAAGTAAAGAAGATATTAATCATGATGAAGCAGATAAAAAAACTTTACTCGTTACTTCTTCCAATGAACATAAAGTAAATTTGAAGAAACTGAAAGAAGTTGATAAAAAGGATAATCCTGTTGAATGGATAATCTCAGTTTCCATGCTAACTGAAGGATGGGATGTTAAAAATGTATTCCAGATCGTACCCTGGGAAGATAGGGCGTTTAATTCAAAATTGTTAATTGCTCAAGTACTTGGGAGGGGGTTGCGAATACCGCCAGAATATCAAAATCCGCAACCAAAAGTAAGAGTGTTTAATCATGATGCCTGGAGCAGAAATATACGATCTCTTGTTGATGAAATATTAGAAACAGAGATGAAATTGCAATCATCTCCTTTGCAAAGAGGTAAAAGAAGCAATAATCACTTTGAGGTTTATCATATAGATTATGAAAAAGAAGCAAAAGTAAAAGACTCTGTTATGAAACATACGGAGTTTGATTACACCAAAGGATATATTGAGTTACAATCGCAGGTGGAACAAACTGAAAAGGAAACAGAATATACTGATTTAACTGGCGGAATAAAAGCAAAAAAAACATTGATTCATTACAACACTTATACGATTGATGAGGTTGTCAACAAAATAATTAATGAACTAAAATTACGAGAATGGGAAGGGAAAATATTAAAATTACCTACAGGCAGTTATTCCAAAGATAAAATGCCACCCAAAGGTGAACTAAAAAAAATAATTCGTACTTCAATGGAAAGAGTGGGGATTAAAGGAGACCGGATGATCGAAGAGAATAAAATGAAAATTGAAAGTAGCTTCAACACATTATTGAGAAAGTCTGGAAAAACCATTTTTTATGAAAAAAAGTCAAACAAACCACACATTGTATCAACTTTAAAAATAGAGAACGAATCACTATCTGTTGGAAATTTAAGACATAATTCAACGGTATTCTATTCTTCTGATTATTCAACTGAATTACATAAAGCGTGTTTAGAAATATTAAACGCTGTAATAGATGATGAAACTTTTCCAAAAAGTTCGTCTAAAGAAATAAATGTTTATTTGTTTAAAACTCCCATTGATATTGTTTTTACAAAATACGAACCTGAACGGAAATTTATTGAACGTCTATGCAAAAAAGAAAATTCTCAAAATATTGATTCTTGGGTAAAATCACGTGATTCTGGTTTTTATTCTATTGAATACTCAATTACCTCTGTTGGAGGTAAGCATTCAAAAATTCAATCATTTAATCCTGACTTTTTTATAAAAGTAACCAATTCTTGTTCTGTTCACTTTATTATAGTTGAAGTCAAATCGGATGGTGATATAAGCGATGAAAATAAAGCCAAATATAAATATGCTAAGAAACATTTTAACAAATTAAATACGGAATTAAAAGCGTTATCTGTAGATCAGACTTATCATTTTCACTTTGTTAGTCCTAATTCATATGATACTTTTTTTGAGTATTTAAATAATGGTTATTTAATTTGTGGTTTGTTCAGAAGTGATTTAGAGGGTAAACTTGAAGAGGAATCGAATGGCGAATAAGTAAACAGTCTACAAACATCGTGTGCTTCGGTGGAAGAAGGCGGCGGCCCCTGCACCATGAACGCCTTGCCGGTTGGACCCGAACACAAAAATGGCCTGTTCTACGAATTGAGAAAGATTCAAGGTCGCCGCCCCCCGTAAGCAAAAATGGGCGCATCCTGTGGTTCAATGGGTGCAGCCGGTTGAACAGGTTGCCATTTATTCAGCATTTCGAGATTCTTTTGTGCAGAAACGTCGCCCTGTTCGGCAGCTTTCCCCCACCAGTACCGTGCGCCATCCCACAAGGATTTTTGGGCGCAAATGAAACCCATATTGCCCGCTTCATGCGGAGCCAGCAAAGAAACCTGGCGATCACTGACGGCTGTATATGGGTTCGCGCCCGGCAGTCCTGCGGACGGCATGGGGTTCGCACCCGGCATGGGGTTGGATGCCCCGGTTATGGCGATTGGCCGGAAAGTCATCTTGTGCTGCAACATCTGATCCAGTTCGGATTTTTCTGCCACATAACTCATGCCGGTACGATTGTTGTAGAGCATGATCGGCTGTTCAAAATGGACGGGTTGCCCGTCATTGGTGGGATAGGCCGTAACCCATTGCCCCGTTGCAGGGACGGCATCCTGCTGAACCAGTTTCGCGTAAATCTGCTGTCCATAGATCGGCGTTGGTCGAATAAATCCCGGTGTTTTGGGATTATACCCGGAAGATTCGCCCGCTTCGTGTGACGGTACAGTAAAAAATATATGTCGGTTTTTCATGGTTTCCGCCCAGGAGTGAACTTCTGAAACGATCTCGGAGAAGCCGAAGGGTTTATTAGGATTGGGACGGTAGCGCATGGAAACAGCGCGGGGCAATAACAGGTCACCGCTTTGAATACGGTCTTTGGCTTCTATCGGATTTTTAGGGACATTACCAAAACCGTGCCGTGTCCAGAAATCTGCAAAATCCTTACTGGGTATCACCCAGGTTTGATCCACGGAAGTCATGCCGATAAAATAGCGCACCTTGAGAAAATCCCGATCTTTATGATTGGAATGGAATACGCTGGCGTCCACCCGCGTCACATTCATCGTCAAAGGAGCCGGTAATTCTACGGGCGTTTCTGGATTGGCTGGCCCTTTGACGAGGGTACCCGGCACATTTTTGGCACTACCTTTCGGATCGTAATTAAAAAACCCTGGCTCATCCGGGCGCATGGGGAAGCGGTCGATGTTGCCGCCATAATCCAGGACCAGGCAATCGGTTTTACCGTCATTGGTACGCAAGCCGCGTCCGACCATCTGAATCCATCGGGCAGCACTTTGGGTAGGCCGCAAAACCGTGACCGAATCAATTTTTGGCAAATCAAAGCCTTCGATGAACAGATCGACATTGACTAGATACCGATATTTCCCGTCTGAAAAATCCTGTAAGCGTTGATCGCGGGCGTCTTCTAACATGCTGCCATCAATGACCACACTATCCGGCAGAGAGGCGGCAACCAGACGGGCATGTTTGCGGTCGATGGTAAAAACAATGTTGTGCTGACGATCCGCCGTTCTAGTCAGAACATCCTGCATCCGTTCTTTGTGCTGGATGGTTGCGGCATTGCGCAAGTCTTCATTAAGAAAGTCGCCTTTGCGGGACCGCGCCTTGCCGGTTTCAATGGGATACAGGGTATTCGCCCATTGGGGTTTGACCAGGAATTTTTCGGCCATCAAAGTATGGGGTTCGATCTGGTAGGCCGTATAGTTCAGGGGGTTGTCGGGGCCGACGATATGCCCGCCGTCCAGTCGCCAGGGCGTTGCGGTGAACCCGCTGACGCGCATATCCCGGTGACGGGCACTCAAGGCTTTTATCAGCCGTTGATATTGGCCGTTGCCTTCGGTGGGGATACGATGCGCTTCATCGACGATGACCAGGCCCGGCGCGGGCATCTCGTTCAGCACGTCCGGCTTACCAATCGTCTGCACACTGGCTACTGTGACTTTGCCAAACTCTTTTTTACCAAGGCTGGCACAATGAATGGCGGGCACCAGATCGTGCGGCAGAATATGTGAAAACCGCTCTGCCGCCTGGGTGATGAGTCCAGCACGATGCGCCAGCACCAGCACACTTTCATTGGGGTTTTCCCGCAAGTAACGCTCGATGAAGGCACCCATGATGACCGTCTTGCCCGCCCCGGTAGCGGCAATACAGGCGGGATGCCGGTCGTTTTCCATGAGAGCCGACATCATGGCGTCCACGGCTTCCTGCTGATACCAGCGCAAACGAAACCGATCTGCGTTTATATCGGTTTCAATCAGCGTTAATTGGTTATCATGCTGAATATTTTTTTTGCTCATGGCCGCCTCGCATAAGGAAAAATGGGCGCGGGCACGTCATCCCGGTTGGGGGGGATAGCGCCCAGATCATCCATGCCGCCATGAAGGGTACGGCGCAAACTGCCTCTGGTTTGCTCGGTCAGGTGTCCCAGAATAACGGGGTCATGGTCTTTGGTTATTTTGACCAGAAAGTTTTCCGGTTTGCCGAAAGTCAAAATTTCCTGCAAATCAGGATATGGACCTTCTACAAACTTTCGCGCTTTCACGTCATCCGGCGAACGGGCCAGGGCATACAGGGTTTCTTGAATTTCCGGTCGGACTTCTGGCGCAGGCGCGGCCCCCTGTATTTCTTTTTTGAACGCGGCGACTTTCTCACGGAGATCGTCCAGTGTCCCGTTATTCTGGATTTCGTAGTGCATTTGATAACCAGATAGCGCGGTTTCAAGAGGATGGTTATGCGGTACTTTTTCAGCCGCGTCATTGCGCACCCGAACCATGATCCCACCCAGTTCTTCTACCAGGTCCACCTCAGCGGGAGTGCGCACATCAGAAATCACCACGGATTTACCATGTGCCTGTTCCCTGACGCTCTGAATGAAGTAATCCGGGTCTTGGCTGCGGCGATAATCGCCCCATGCCTGCAAAGCCATACGGGGTGTGGCAGCGGGCGTAAAATGGGCGGCGCTGAGAGCGTCAGCCATTTCAGGAATCACGGCCATACCATTCAGCGCCATGGGATTGTCTTTGTTGATACGATCCTGCAAGTAATCCACGGAAACACCGTAAGCCTGGGCGACTTCCTGATAGATGCGGTCACTAAAGGACAGTTTTTTCATATCCAGCATATCCGCAACGGTATCCTTCCCTGCGCCCGGTGCGCCGGACAAACCGATAATGATTGAGTTGACAGGTTCGCGCTCTGCAAGAGATTCGCGGGGTTCAGGATTTCTCGCCGCCTTCAATCCTGCCAGAACTTCGGGTATGTGCTGGACTTCGGAATCAGGCTGTTGCCGTTCTTCTAGCAACGCCCGTTCCATAGTATCCAGTAAACCGTTTGTATAGAGGACTTTCTGAGCGCGGGTGCAAGCGACATATTCCAGACAAAGCGCATCCTCACCAGGTACTTGATAAGCCCGTTCCCCTTCTGGATCGTTTGCCATCCAGCTTCGTTGAAAATCATCCATGAGCAAGACATTATCCCATTGCCCGCCTTTGGATTTATGGCCGGTGGATAACACATATTGCGCTTTTTTGGGGTCTGTTTCGGTGGCTCGCAAAGCCTTGGCAATCGTCTCGACGCGCCCCTGTTTTTGTTCGACGATTTTAACCAGAGGCGCAAAACCTTGTCCCAGAGGGTTTTGCGAATAGTCAGAGAGTTGACGCCAATCATCGAAAAAGCTCAGTTCAGGATGTTTGGCAAACTCTCCTTTATACAATCGGCCCATGGCTTCCACGAGATTCACGATTTCGCCGGTACCGCCGACGACATGAATTTTTTGCCCAGACATGACGGCCTGAACAGCCGCTTGTAACAAACCGGAATTTCCACGAAACAGGACTGCATGAACCTCATTGACCGAATCATCGTTGACCTGACCGTTCGGGCCTTTCCCGGTCAACAGGTAGGGGGAACCCATCAATCGTAAAAAATGGTTCCCGGCGTCAGCAATCTCCTGGCCGAAACGATAGCTGGTTGCCAGTGGCAGAGTCTTGGTCAGATCAGCGTGATCCTGCTGCATCACCCGCATGGCGTCCACGGCTCCGGTGAAGCTATACACATGCTGATAAGTATCGCCGACCAATACCAGTTTGGTGCCGTACTGTAGCTGTGCCTTGAGAATTTCCAGCATGGGCGGCGAAGCATCCTGCGCCTCATCAAAAAGAATGGTATCAGCGGGAATCCGGGGCGGAGATAGAGAGCAGAGTTTCAGATAAGCGCCATGGTCGATAGGGAATTGAGAGAAAGGATCACGCATTCGGTCCCAGGACCAGGACGCCGCGCCCAACAAGGCTTTAGGGATACCGTTTGTCCCCGAACGATGAATATAATCGAGTAGATCAGGGGCGATGTGCTCAGAGCCGATCTGTGGGTCAGCCGATTGGCAGAATTGCCGCAACACGGATTGCACGGCCATAAGCGCCCGGCCTTCGGAGCAGCGCAATTCCTGACGAACCTGGCGGATACGATCTGCAAAGTCCACGCTTTGCCGTAACTGATCGCGCAAAGGCCCGTACAGGCTACCGCCAGAAAGTCGCGCTTGTGAACCACCATAAACCTCTCCCATGGTCCCGCCGCCGTCCGGGTGTGGAGAACGGAAAGCAAAACTGTGTGCGGTACTGACGGTTGTGTTGTTTGGAAATTCGGTGGCCGCTTCATCGGCATTCCGCTTGTTGAAAACAAAATAGCGCAATCGCTCGTTTTTCAGTGGATATTCAGCGACGCCTTTGAGCGTCGTGGTTTTACCGGTGCCCGCCAAAGCGTTCACGGCCAAAATCTGGGAATCTTTGTAATGCAGATGATCCAGAATAGCCGTCTGTTCATCGTTAAATTGGAACTGTGCCATAAAATGCCCCTACAGGGGGTGACCCCTTATCGAAAACTAATACCTCCTGGGTGGTGCCGAAAATTCGCGCCCCTTTTCAAAAGATTTACGCGGCAAAAACAGCATCACCAACAAAATGAACCAGCCCAGATAAGGAATTAGCGTCAACAGCAACCACCAGCGGGACAAACGCGCATCCAGCAAGCGCCGCGCTTGTGCCGCCAGGATCGGTAAAAAGCTGAACAGGCAAAACAATACCGGCAAGAACTCTGCCATATCCGCAAGCAGTCGCCACCCTCTGGGATGAACATGCGGCAGATACCAGTACATAATGAATATACCGAACAAGCTGATGACCAGATAACTCAAGAGAAAGCCGCCAATCGCTTTCCAGAAGGCTTTCCGGCTCATGCACTCATGAAATTCCAGGGCGTCCGGGAACAACATGACATAATCACGAACCAGAGGAATACGTTTCAGGAAATTTAACATGCAAATTACCCCTTTAATGAAATATGGTGAAATAATGATTTGAACTCTTTCATACTGAGTTCCATCGTCGAGAAGCGGAATCCGCAAGCCGGGCAAACCCGCCGTCGATAGACCCATTGATGCCTTGGCCTGGAATCGACCACCTTCAATTCTTTACCGCATTCTGGGCACTTCATGGCCTGGGGTGAAACGGATAATTGAGCGGAACATCCGGCTTGCAGCTTAACTTTGCCACGCCGACCTGCGCACTGAGATAGGTCGTTGCAGAAAGCAGTGACCAGACCATTTGCGCCCTTTCATTATGGATGATGTTATATCCGCTAAAGGTGCTTCCCAGGAGTCTAAGTACAGCAAAAGCGCCTTCAAAATTAGGCTGTT
This sequence comes from Candidatus Portnoyibacteriota bacterium, assembly GCA_028688325.1. Classification (GTDB taxonomy): domain Bacteria; phylum Patescibacteriota; class Minisyncoccia; order Portnoybacterales; family GWB1-42-6; genus UBA8475. The sequence continues at coordinate 6,305 of JAQTYI010000005.1, read as the reverse complement.
CACCCAACAGTTTTTTTAACAGTGAGTCCACCAATAAGCCACTATGCTGACATTCTGGCGATCCGTGAAGCCCTCCGAAATGCTCCACTTCTTTTTTCAGTGTGATCCATACTTGCCGCAAATACCGCTCGGCGGGCTGCAAATAGTTTTGCGCATAATCAATGTCTTCCTGGTCTGGATGACTAGAGAGTATCCCGATAATCTCACTCAATTTCATACATTCCAGCCCGATGCTGCCAGACGCACTTTCCAGGGCGATGATACCGGCCATTAACGGCAAGCGCGGATCGCCCTGTAGGTGGTTCCTATGCAAACTAAAGCCCAGGCGTCCGTGCAACTTCATGGAAAGCATCCCATGCAACAACTTGGCCGGGTCCACATGCCCATGCAGTTCTACCTGACCGGTTTTGTTGTGGTATTCCACCCCGGCCCCCACTGTTTTGAGCAGTGGATCGGAAACATCCAGTCCCAGGTCCAAATCCAGAGGTTGACGGTCATCGAGAACGCCTGCGACATTGAGGCAGGACTGGATGACCAGTAATTCCTCTTTCAACGCCTGGGCGCTGCTGGCCCAGGACACCATCACGTCCTGCCGCTTGCCCTGAATCAGCACGTTTTCCACAAAGTCCGTTACCGCATCGTCCTTGCTGAGAAACAGGCCGGTCAGATATTGACTGACCGCCCGCGTCAGCCCGCTATCCTTGAGTCCTTGATGAAATTTCGTGACAGCTACCTGCCACCGGCTCCCGGCCACTTCTGCAACCATCCGATTAGAAGCATCCAGATGATTCAGCAAACGATGAAAAAGTATCCTGCGTTCGGAAACAGATAAGTCTGTCGGTTGCACCTGCATCGCCAAGCCCCTGTAACACTATATATAGTGTTTTTGTATCATTTTACGCATCTATTTGTCAATATGTTGTGTTTTTCTCGACGCTAAAAAATACTTTTTCAGCCAGCCCTCATCCCGCCAGGCGCATTCCTGGATCATGATCGCCAGCATCTTGTGTATCCCGCTTGGGGGTAGGTTTTTGCACCATCGGCGAAATCGGGCGTCTTTCGCATAAAAGCCAACAATGGTGCGCACGCCAATCGCATAGGCCGGACTGAGAATGTGCATCTCTACATGGTGCAAAATGTTTTTGGAAAACAGGTGTATATCCGTCTTCATGAACTTTCCTTTTATGGGATGGCAGGGCAACCCTGCAAGTACAACGATTCATTTTAGGGTGATGCCGATTTGAGTACTGATTAAGTCTGGTAGAAAACTTCCCATTAAAAACGGCATCACCCTGTCAGAAGCACAGGAGATGAATTGGTGGATACAGAAACGCAGGTACGTCAACTGGCAGAAAAGCAAGCCGAACTGGAACGCAAGAAGCAGCGTTTGCTGCACGGCGACCCCATGGGGACCGCCGAAGATCGCAAGGCGTTTTTGAAAGCGATGGATGCCCAGGATGGTTATGGTTTTACCTGGCTGGACCTGCTCAGTCTGGTGTTGATTTGTCAGGGCCGGGTGCCCGACCAGGCCGTTAGCAACCGGGAAGCCGCTTACCACATCTTGCAGCAATATCAGTCCAAAAAGCGGGGTCAATCATGAGTGCCTTGCCTTTATCGGTTCGCCAGGATTATTGGCTATCATTGATCCGCAAGGAAACCGTTACCGATCCGCTGTTATACCCCGGAATTGTGGAAGAACTTCGCGCTGCTTTGCGGGATGCTTTGCATGAGCTTCCTGCCAAGCGCCAGGAAACCCCAGATGTTGAATAAAATATGGGCGCATTGGAAAGCCTGGGCATCGCAGTGGCAATCTCAGCGCAAAGCCTCTCACCGCTACCGGCAGAACGCGGCAGTTCATCGGTATAACACTTTGGCCGAGATTCAGGGGAAAAATGATAGCGAAACCTTTGCCCGGCGCATCGCCTACTTGCGCAAGCTGGACCCGCTCGTTTTTGAGGAACTGGTTCTCGATGGATTCAAAAGACAAGGGTGGCTTGTGGAGCGAAACAACCGCTATACGGGCGATGGTGGACTAGATGGCAAAGTCTTCCAGGGCAACCAATGGGTCGGGATTCAGTGCAAACGCTATAAAGGTGCTATTCAAACAGCGCACGTCAACCAGTTTTGCCGCGATTTGTTCAAGTTCGGTTTAACGAAAGGCTATTTTGTGCATACCGGGAAGACTCCGACTGGATTACGGAATTGTCATAGCCAGGTAGTGATCTTGTCTGGTCAAAGATTGATTGATTTTTTAACAGCCAATGAAGGATGCAAAAATCATGGGTGAAGCCAAACTTCGCAAGTTAAACGGAACGTATCCAGAGCAGACGCCAAAGCCGAAAATGGTCAATACACAAGATGCAGGACAGGCTTTCACTAAGCTGTACCGGGAAATCTGGAATCACTTGCAAAAAAAGTTTCCTGCTTTTTCCGACGAAAAAGAGCAGGAAGCCAAAGCCACTGCCGCTTTAACCCGCATGATGGAATTGGGTGCAGAAGGCGGATTTTCTTCATATCAACCGTTGATTCTGTTTGCAGCCTGGCAGGATCACACCGGTGGATGGATAACTCTGTCCATGCCGGAAAAGCGGGCGGTAGCCAAAAAGATTGCAGAGACAGGACGCCTGCCCATCGGCAAGGGACTCCTGGAATATCTCGATTTCGTCAAAGTGCAGGTAAAGGATGATACCGTCATTTTTGGTGCAGGATCGCCCTGGATGTGCCCAACTGGAAAGGAGTAAATCATGTTGTATATCGAACCCAATGCAGGTGTATCACCCATTTTACAGGTCATTCAGTCTGCCCATCACACATTGAATGTCGGTGTATATTACATGACGGATAAGCCGATTCTTCGGGCCATACAAGCCGCCAAAGCGCGAGGTGTGGATGTGCGGGTGATTATTGAGGGTAAGCCCTACGCAATGAAATCATGGCAGGTAAAAAATGAAGAACAGAAGATCGAGGCAACGGGTGCGCAACTGCATTTAGCGCCCAGTCGATTCACGAGTCACGGCAGCCAATGGGCGTTTTATCATGCGAAATACCTGGCTTCCGGCCACGAGGCTGAAATCGGTAATCCGAATTTTTCCTGGTCGGATTTTCATAGTGCAAGAAATTATCTCTACGTCACGAAAAATCCAACGGTGGTAAAAGCGATCAACGCGGTTTTTGACGCCGACTGGAACAACCAGAGAGCGCCTGCATGGACGCATAAGGTACTGGTTTTGTCGCCGGGTACATCGGTCAATCAAATCTTGCAAGTCATCAACCAACCGGGGCCGATTGATATTGAAGATGAGGAAGTCGGACCTTACGCGCCCACGCTCGATGCCATTGCTAAAAAGGGCCATTTAGCCCGCGTGATTATGCCATCCAATATCAACGCCCAGGATAAGAAGGATGCCGCTTTTTTAGAGTCGCATGGCGTACAAGTGCGCTTACTACCAGTGAAGCCAATTTATCTCCATGCCAAATTGATTGTTGGTAAATCATTGGCCTATATCGGGAGTGAGAACCTGACCAAAACGAGTCTTGAGGCCAATAGAGAATGTGGGGTACTGCTGAATGGCTCGGATATTCCTAAATTGCAAAACCAGTTTAATCAGGATTGGGCGGCAGCCAAATGATAAATTTCAAAGTCTATGCGAATGTCGCTGCTGCTGTATTGGGTATCCTGATCCTGCTGGCGGTTTTAGCTACGGGTACGGATTGGCTCTTTAATGGAACCATCAAAGTCACTTTTGTTCTGGTTTACATGCTGGCTGGATGGTTTGGTTGGTCTTTCCCGACCGCTATTTCAAAGTTGTACCAAGAAATCAAGGAAGAAAAGCCATGCCTGAAATAATCAGACGCAAACAAAGAAGGGTGTCTCCGCTTATTTATGACAGAAACCATAAATTGATCGTCAATCACGTTTTCATCCAAACGCTGTATCGCCGTTTGTATGATGGTGATTTGCAGTATTTGACGCCCGCTTTCGGCCAGGCATTGCCTTTGTGTCTCAGGGTGCATAAAGACCTACCCAAACGTCTCAAGCTCAAGCAACGCTGGCCGGACATGAACAAAGCGCATCGGTCACAAGTGATTGCGGGATTGTTGCGGATACATGCCCATCGCCCGGAGTATTTGAAAGCGGTCGCCGCGCCCAACAGCCAGCGCCACGATCTCACCGGGAAGCCGATTGAACCGGTCAGCGCGGAGCATCGCGCTTATGTGCAGAGTTTGATGGTTATGCCAAGGAAACGCGCATGAACGCCTCACAACAACGAATCAATGAACTCCAAAAATTGCGCCATGACCTGCTTAATCGCCGCGAACAAAGCGGTTCGAAAATTACCAGTATTGACATAGAATTGAATGTGGTGCGCAGTGAACTACAGGCTTTGTATGAACAGCGGCGCAATGAGAAAAACCGCTTATAAACATGCCACATCTGACGGACGAAAAACAGCCCCGTTAATTTACGGTAAAACTTCGATTTTGCTCATAATGAAACCCTCTTATCGACGAATCCAAACCAGAAAATTCTGATACAGTTGACGCAATTCCAGAAAAACAACCCAGACCATCAACAAAACAACAGCAGCCGGAATCACCAACCAGAGCCATGCGAAAAAAGATAAATCATTCACTGGATGATCCGGCTCTGGCAGCCAGAATTTTTCGGCATTTTTTGCACGTTACTGATTTTTGATACCCTTCATGATCGTTGACTTCTGGTAGATTACTATGCGCGAAAACTGGTATTATTATTCCGCATAATGTTTTTATTCCACCAACATCGTCAGAAGATATATGCCAGCGGCTCATGCGCTCGTTAAAATCTTTCATTCCGCCAAGCCGCCAGCGTACTGAAAATTCACTCATGACGGCATCATCCTCACCTGATAGGTATGCGGACCTATTTGTGTCACTACAGCTTTACCAGATAAGATATGTGTGGCAAGCGTTAAACGCAATTGTTTGTCTTCTGTCTTGTTGGGCGCTTCCCTCTTATTGGATGCTTCCCTTAAAACATGACTATACGAATGATTATCTATCATAGCCGCACTTTCAGTCGCTATTACTGGCTCTAAATCTGTTGAAATCGGTAAGAAAAGAAAAAGATTAATAACAAAAACTGCGTTGAGAACAATAAAAGACACTATCATGACTTTAGGCATTTTCGGGTGTTTATCACTGAATCGACCTAAAACTAGACGCATCAGATAAAATTCTCGTGTTTCCCATAGACCTTCAAAAAATTCAAGCACATTTTGATGAAATTCTTCATATAACACCAACCATATTATCAGCAGAACGCCGGACGCCATAAATAATAAAACGGTTCCTCTAGCATTCTGAATGGTTGTCGATTCCTTTTGAAATAATCTTGCCATATCCATAGCATGAAAAAATAATGTTATTATCAAGAGATATAAAAATATAAGCCACGGTATAGCCATGAGCCATAGCGTATTTTTCAAAGAAAAATTCCAACGAGCGCGAACCCTATTTTTGTTAATGTAAGGCTGTTCTTTGTAATTCATCTTTACGTCCTCCATGTATTTACCGAACATCCCGGCAGGAATTAGACTGGCTTATATTCGGTTCCTCTATACTAATCCAGTATTCAACATCGTGGATTCTCTTTGTGTAATCACTCGTCTTGTGAACTTTGTATCCTTTGCCAAACGGCCCACAGTATTTTTCAATGCGCGGGCTGTTTTCAGGCTCAGGCGATTCATGACCAAAGGCTTTTGTAGTGTGGGAAAAAGTGTATTCCTTACTTCTGAAAAACTCATGTTATGCTCCTATCTATTTTTCAATTCGACCGTCAGAAATCAGGCTAGCCTATATAGCTCGCCAGCAACTTTATTCTCCTCCGAAGCTGCTGAATCTCATCGGCTGCTTCATCAGCCAGAGAAAGATCATCGTTCTGCTCGCTTGCAAGCGCACGAAGATTTTTTACTAACTCATCTTCTTCAACAAATGGCCCGACTATTTCATCCCATCTCGCAACTAGAAGATTGAAATATTCCGACAAAGAACAGGAACCCTTGTAAAATCCCAATGAACCCCATCCGTCATTGACCTCGATCAAGGCGACCTGGCCGGTATCCAGTAAACCTATGTCCAGGCTGTATCCTGCCGGTGCGTCGCTGTACTGCTTCACCATTTCCCTGGCTGCGCGATTTAGCCGGGCCTCCATGTCGGGTACTTCCTCATCGCTATCATCGTAGCGACCCGCGCCAAGCACTTCCCCGTTCATGACATAAAACCGCCATTCTTGAACAAAATTGACGGGTTCAGAGCACCAGAGC
>JAQTYI010000003.1 GCA_028688325.1 Candidatus Portnoyibacteriota bacterium | reverse complement strand
GTAATGCATAAACATCCCATCACAGGGTTGCATTACCTGCCATACCGGGAAACTGGTATGAGTGGCTTCGGTCACTACCTGTGGTGGGCTTTTTGTTTCCCGCAGGAGAAAGGAATAAAATTATGAAAAAAAGTATAATTTGTGCGGCGGTAGTTGGTTTATTAGTTTCCGGAATTGTATTTGCTTCGGACGACATCCCCGATTTTATAAAACAGACAAAAAATTATTCCAGCTATACGATAGATCAGATGGACGAGGATTATTTTTGGGCATACAACTCAAATGGAGAAAAATTCGCCGTAAGCTCAAAACTTAGTAATCCCGTATCTTGGCGATATGTTCATCAATATGTGCCTACTTATGTGGATAGCAAGTTTAATGTTTTGCAAAACCAGATAAACACCTTGCAACAGAAAGTAATCAGCTTGGAACAAGAGGTAGCAAAACTGAAAGGCCAAAGTACAACATCAGTTAGCCAATCCAATGCTATAACCAAAAAGTATTATAGGTATTCGGACGGCCAGGATGTTTTTGAAGCAGGAACGAATAGGCACATCGGTTATGATGAGGCGGTTTCTAATAATATTTGGTCGGATATTCAAGTCGTTAATAAATAATAATTTATGGCAATCATAATTTCACAAAATGGTCAGAACGCCAAAAAGATAGATAAATCAACTTTTGAAAAAGAGGGTTATTTGCAAAACTATATTCACCAAAATCCCGAAGCCATTCCGGTTTACGAAATTGAAGAAGATAAAAAACTCCTAGTTTTAGTCAGGGAATTTTCGACTGAATCCGGCCCGATTGATGCTTTGGCCATAGATAAAGACGGGGAGATATATATTGTTGAGACCAAGCTCTATAAAAACCCCGACAAACGGACCGTGGTTGCCCAAGCTCTTGATTACGGCGCTTCTCTTTGGCGCCACCTTGATGACTTTGACGGGTTTATAAATACCATAGATGAGGAAGTTCGTGATAAGTTTGGAGTGGGGCTAAAAGAGCGGGTAGGGGGATTTTTTGCTATAGATGACGAGCAATTTAATGTTCTGTTTGAAACGATAAAAAGAAATCTATCTGACGGTAAATTAAAATTTGTTATTTTGATGGACCAGATGGATGAGCGGATGAAAGACTTGATAATCTATGTAAATCAAAACAGCCAATTTGATATTTATGCCGTGGAGATGGAATATTACAAATACGAGCAGTATGAAATAATGATTCCTAAGATCTTTGGCGTCGAAGTTAAAAAAGATATTTCAGTGGCATCGGCAAGCGCTCGGAAGAAATGGAATGAAAAATCCATGATGGATGACGCCCGGCAGAAGTTTGGCCCGGAGGAGTTTAAATTATTTGAAAAAATATATAACTTTGCCAAAGAGAATACCGATCAAATAAACTTTGGCACGGGTGCTTACGCAACTTTCAGCCCGGTTTTTAATAAAATCAGCAATAAGTCTATTTTCACACTTGGTACGGATAAAAGACTAAGCTTCAACTTTGAATGGTTTTTCAGAGACAATCCAAAAAATGCCGAGTTGTTTAAAACGGAACTAGAAAAAGTCGGGTTTAGTTTTGCAGAGGATTATAAAGAAACAAGGCCCAGCGTGATGATTGAGGTGTGGAAAGAGAAAGCGGATGGATTTATAGGAGCGGTTAAGGATCTATTGAAATAAAAAATTTATAGTTTATTCTCTTATTTTGAGTCAAAAAACAAGGCTAAAACCCTTGTTTTTCAGTGTCTTTTTAAAGCTCCACAGTGATTGTCAGGGCAGAGAGAAAGGGGTAGAATAAAGATAAAGTAGGCATTTTAGGTGGAAGGCTTAAGGCGCCAAAGCGCTTAAGGCCAATTTTGATAATTTAATAGAATAATTATGAAAAATTATTATCGCATAATGTTGGGTAAAAAAAGCATTTATGCCAAAGAAGCCCATGAAGGAAACTATATTGGCGCTGGTTGGTTTGATAGTGTGGATTTGACAAATAAGCTATCGGATAACTGGCGCGATTTTAATAAGAAATTTATTCCAATTTATCTTGAAAAAAATCCAGACAAAACAAAAGTTTCAGCTGGTTTAGCTTGCGGAATGTTATACACCATCGCTAAAGGGATTTTAGTGGGGGATATTGTTTTGTGTCCTGATGGTAGCGGTAATTATTTTGTTGGAGAAATTACGGGAGATTATGAATATCATAAAGGAAAAATACTTGCCCACAGAAGAAGCGTTCGCTGGTATACAAAAACAATTTCTCGTTCTGAAATGAGCGAATCATTGAGAAATTCCGCAGGAGCCATAGGCACGGTAAGTAATATCTCTAAATATGCCGATGAAATAGAAACACTTATATCAGCAGGCGGTCGCCCAGCTTCAATAATCTCCACTGATGAAACTGTGGAGGATCCGAGTGTCTTCGCACTCGAAAAACATCTGGAAGATTTTTTAGTGCAAAACTGGCGCCATACTGAACTTGGTAAGCACTACGATATTTATGAAGAGGATGGTGAAATGGTTGGTCAGCAATATCCAAGCGATACCGGCCCAATTGATATTTTAGCCATAAGCAAGAATAAAAAAGAATTGCTAATAGTTGAACTTAAAAAAGGCAGGGTGAGCGATGTAGTTGTTGGACAGGTGCAAAGATATATGGGTTATGTTCAAGAAGAATTAGCCGAAAAGAATCAAATAGTAAAAGGCGCGATTATTGCTTTTGAAGATGACATAAAAATCAACAGAGCTTTATCTGTCGCTCGCAACATCGATTTTTATACTTATAAAATTCATTTTGAGTTGAAGAAAAAATAAAACTATGTTTGAACAATCGTTTAAAAATATTGATAATATTCTTCACACAGATTCTGGTTGCGCAACCGAGCTTGATTATGTCGAGCAAACTTCATGGATTCTTTTTTTAAAATACCTCGATGATTTAGAGGAAGATAAGAAAAAGGCGGCTAGTTTGGCCGGTAAAAAATACGAATATATTTTGGCTCCGGAGTATCGTTGGAATAATTGGGCTTGTCCAAAAAATGGTGGCGGCAAACTGGATCACAATAAAGCGCTGGACGGCGACGATTTGAAGGATTTTGTAAATAATAAGCTTTTCTCGTATCTTAAAAAATTTAAAGCCGAAGAGCCGAATACCATTGAATATAAAATTGGCGAAATTTTCTCCGAATTGAAAAACAAAATTTCCAGTGGTTATAAATTGAGAGAAATTTTAAATATAGTAGATGGTATGCATTTCAGGCTTTATGAAGAAAAGCACGAACTTTCTCATTTATACGAAGCCAAAATTAAGAATATGGGCAATGCCGGACGAAACGGCGGCGAATATTACACCCCACGCCCATTGATTAAAACTATTATCAAAGTAGTCGCGCCAAAAATTGGCGATACAATTTATGATGGCGCTTGTGGAAGCGCTGGCTTCTTGGTGGAAGCTTATAATTATTTGACCGAAAATCAGTCAAAGCTTTCTTCGGGTCAAATGGCGACTCTTCAAAATAAGACTTTTTATGGTAAGGAAATAAAATCCCTCGCTTATATTATTGGCATTATGAATATGATTTTGCATGGCATTGAAGCGCCGAATATTAGGCATATGAATACATTGGCAGAGAATATAAATGATATTCAAGAAAAAAACCGCTATTCAATAATTTTAGCCAATCCGCCATTTGGAGCAGGTATTGGTCGAGAAATTCAGCAAAATTTTCCAATTAAAACTGGCGAAACTGCCTTTCTTTTTCTTCAACATTTCATAAAAATTTTAAAAGCAGGCGGAAAAGCGGGGATTGTTATCAAAAATACTTTTCTTTCCAATACGGATAATGCTAGCGTATCGCTTCGCAAGCTACTTCTGGAGAGCTGTAATCTGCACACGGTTTTAGATTTGCCCGGCGGTGCATTTCAAGGAGCCGGAGTGAAGACCGTTGTTTTGTTTTTTGAAAAAGGAACATCAACAAAAAAAGTTTGGTTTTACCAGCTTAACCTCGCTCGCAATCTCGGAAAGGGGAATCCGTTAAACGAAAATGATTTAGCGGAATTTGTGAAATTGCAAAAGACCAAAACCAATAGCGATAATTCATGGAGCGTGGATGTCAAAGATATAGACCAAAAAACCTTTGATTTGTCAGTAAAAAATCCGAATAAAAATGACGAGGTGGCGTTGCGGGAGCCGAAAGATATTTTGGAGGAGATGAAGAAGCTGGATAAGGAGAGCGAAGAAATATTTAAAAAGATCAATCAATTTTTATAAATATGGCTATTGATTGGAAAAGCTTAAATCCATTTAAACCAACCGAAGCAGATATTATTAACAACAAAAAGGCTGGAATGGTTTATGTTGCTGACTTTCCAAATGGCGCAGGCAAATACATATCTATTACCGAATATGGAACCCCTAACATTGATGCGGATATAAAAATCTCTCCGCGTATTTGTCTTCGGTTGACTTACCTACAAAATGAAGACGGTGGCAGGATCTCTGGCGTGGAGGTGGCGAAAGTTAACGGAGATAATATAGAAAAAATTAATTTTAGTACGCTGGATTTCGAGCGTATTTTACAGCTTTTGCATGTTTTTTCTGAGCTAGATTTGAAGGCGGTTGCCAACAGAAGTATCCTGCTTGAAAAATCAATAATTGGCGATGCTCAAGCAACACAAAGCTTTCTTAATTTAATCGCAGCCGATCCTCTCGGTCAAAGCAAAATTACCGAAATTGCTAAAAATCTCGGTTTAATTGATGTCGGAGATATTGATTATGTTATTCAGAGAAAAAATGTTGTCGCACAGTTTGATCAACTGCTTAATAACGATGATAATTTTGAAGAATATAAAGGAAAACTTGGCGTAAAGAAACCTGAAGAGGTATGGCAAAAATTTTTTGAATCAAATTCGTGGATACTCGGCTCAGATTTTGTTGAAGTACTCAGTGAACGGGTAATTGACGAAGAAAACAAAGTTGATATTCCAGTTAAAGACTATGACGGATTTATCAATATTATTGAATTAAAGCTACCCGGAGCAATTTTTTGGAATGCCGACATTATGCCAACATCTGATCTCACGAAAGCAATTATGCAATGCGCTCGTTATATTACAGAGCTGGAACGTCGTATGAATGATGACAAGAAAAAAGATGCTTTTGGGGCAGATATTTTGAAACCAAAAATTACTTTAATTTATGGGCGCTCAAATAGTTGGAGAAAAGAGCATAAGACGCAATTTAAAATTTTAAACTCAAGTTTTCACGATATTGCAATCTTGTCTTATGATCATGTGCTAGAACGCGCAAAAAAAATTATCGGAGAATCAAATAAAGAACAAAAACATTATGAGGCCCCACGTCCGTAGAGCAATTGCATATATCGCAGCATGTGTCATATCTGGTAAAAAATCATCAGCAATTTATGACTATGCCTCATCACAGTATTATAATTTTTCAATAAACTTGAGCGAAAGCGGTATTGCCGCCTACGATTATAAAAATAGTAGCCATATTTCCGGTAGCTACTCATCTTTATATCACTATGGAGAGAATCACCATATTTTTATTAGAATAGAAGGCAATAGGTTCAGTGGTTATGATTACGGTGAAAGCTGTCATTTTTCGGGCTCAGTTAATGGGAATTCCGTTTCTTTTTATGATTATGGTGTGAGCTCTTATTTTAACTTTTCAATATGACTTGGCAAGTAAAAAAATTAAATAAAATCAGTGATAAATTAAATTTTATTCGTAATTTTCCAGAAATTAAAGAAAAGGATGGGAAATATTATCTCTATCTAGGATTAGTTTATGGGCTTGAAGCAAATCAGATGCAGTTAATTATAAATGATTGCTTGGAGCAAGATATTTTTAAGCGAAAAATTATTTTAAATAAAATACTTTTATTCGCCTCAAAATGGAGGCAGGAATATAACGAGGCTTTATTTAACAAAATATACAATTCCTTAAATTCCCTATCAACTTACTTCAAAAAAGAAAGTGCCTCTATGATATTAATGGCGCTTTTTCCATTCGTATCTACAAATAATCAAAACAAATTAGCTAATTGTTTTGTTGGTTCTTCATACAAGAATAATCATAAAAGAATATATAAGTATTTTTATCAAAATTGGACAAAAAGTTGTAAAAAAATTATAGAAATTGCTTGGGATAAATTTAGAGACGAGGAAGCCATAGGTTTAATTATAGGTAAAATGCCTGTTGATTTTTTAGAAAAAAATATAGTTGAATTAAAAGAATATTTTAAGGAGGAAGAATTAACTTACGATTTTTTTCGAAAGATATTGAGGAATAAGTTTTATGCTCGTATGTATAACAAACTAGAAAATGAAATTAAGCAATTGAAAAAAGATGACCCCATATCTTATATAGCGATAAATAAAGAATGTGGCAAAAAAATCGATATTCAATGGGCTATAGAAATTTACAAAGATAATTCAAAATCGCGTTTTTTGGCTCGCTGGTACTCCGATATGGATTTATGGGACGATATTTTAAAACAAAAACCAAATTTACTTTCTGACTTAAAATTATGAGTACTAACTGGCAAACAAAGAAACTCGGCGAGGTCTGTGATATTTTTAACGGAAATAGTATAAACGCCAAAATTAAAAAAGAAAAATACTACGGATTAAAGATAGGAAATTCTTTTATTGCTACAAAAGATGTTGGTTTTAATAACGGTATTAATTATGAAAACGGAGTTAAGATTCCTAAAGATGAAATTAAATTCAAAATTTCAAAAAAGAATTCAGTTTTAATTTGCGCAGAAGGAGGAAGTGCTGGTAGAAAAATTGGATTTACAGAAAATGATGTTTGTTTTGGAAACAAATTATTTTCAATTAATTCTGAAAAACAAGACAATAAATTTATTTATTATTTTTGTTTCACTGATTATTTTCAAAAAGAATTTAGAAAAAGCTTAACTGGAATAATTGGTGGTGTTTCTTTGAAAAAATTTAAAAATATTCAAATCCCTCTCCCACCCCTTCCCAAGCAACAACGCATTGTGAAGATTCTGGATGAGGTTTTTGCAGATGTTGCGAAGGCGAAAGAAAATGCGGAAAGAAATCTCCAAAACGCTAAAGGACTTTTTGAATCATATTTGCGGAGTATTTTTGTAAATCTGGGGAAAAATTGGGATGAAAAGAAGCTAAGCGAGGTATGTGAAAAAATTACTGATGGAACCCATCAGACTCCTAAATACTTTGATAATGGATTTATATTTTTATCTTCTAGAAATGTCAGGAGTGGGAGAATAGACTGGAATAAAATTAAGTATATTGATAAAAAACAACATTTAGAAATGCACAAAAGAGTAGTGCCAAAAATTAACGACATATTATTAGCAAAAAATGGCACCACTGGAGTAGCCGCTATGGTAGATAAAGATGTTGATTTTGATATTTATGTGAGCTTGGCATTGCTTAGAGCAAAAGAGATGATTGAGCCCAATTTTTTGTTGTATTTTGTTAATTCTCCAGTCGCCAAAAAACAATTCGATAAAAGACTAAAAGGGTCGGGTGTGCCAAATTTGCATCTAGAAGAAATAAGGGAAGTAGTCATTCCATTCCCAAAATCCATAAAAGAACAAAAATCCATCGTCGCCAAACTTGATGTGCTTTCTGTCGAAACCAAAAAATTGGAAGCGATTTATAAACAAAAATTAACGGATTTAGAAGAGTTAAAAAAATCGGTTTTGAAGAAGGCGTTTGCGGGGGAGTTAGTTCAAGAAAAAAATACGGTACCAGTAGCTCAAATGGTTGCCCCTTCTCCGTTTATAAGGAATCAGGTGCACGCCGCAATTATTGATCAAGTGACTAAAAATAGTGGGTCAACCACAGAAGTCGCGGTGGCAAAATACGATCATTTGCTTCAGGAGATATTTGGGTTAAATTTAGGCTATCAATTCCAGACACAGCAATTCGGGCCCTTTGATGCGCAGATAAAAAGATTGATTTATTCGGGATTGGGGCCCAATAAATGGTTTACAAAAAGAAGTGGAATGATTGTTTTTGGAAATAATATCAATACTTTATTGCTAAGACAAAGTAATCTTTATCGTGCGGCACAATCAGCGATGAAAGAATTAACAAAATTAGGAATAACAAAGCTCGATGCCGATAAAGTCGAGCTACTTTCTACTATTTGTCATTCTATAAAAGAAACAAAATCAATTGTATCTGATAAAGTAAGAGAATTTATGTCTCAATGGCCAGCCGATGGAAACAGAACAAAGGCCGATAAATTTTCATCTGAACAGACACAAAAGTGTCTGGATTTTATTGTAAAAAATAATTGGCACCTGAAGTTGCTTTAAATAATATGAACGAATCAGAAACAAGAGCCGAATATATTGATCCAAAGCTCAAAGCGAGTGGCTGGGGCGAGATCGAAGGATCGAAAGTCCTGCGTGAATTTCGCATTACCGATGGAAAAATCCAAACCGGAGGAACACGAAGTAAGCCAGAGATTGCCGACTATATTTTGGTATATAAAAATCAAAAGATTGGTGTCGTGGAGGCTAAGGCCGAAAATTTGCCCGCTACCGAAGGGGTAGCGCAGGCAAAGGCATATGCAGGGAAGCTGCACATCGATTATACCTATGCCACTAATGGTAAAGAAATTTATGAAGTATCAATGAAATCCGGCAAGGAAGGTCAAGCTGCTAATTTCCCAACCCCGGAAGAGCTTTGGAATAAAACATTTTCTGATTGGAGCGAATGGAAGGATAAATTTTCTAACATTCCAAATGAAGGTGAATACGGCAAGCGCTATTATCAAGAAATTGCCATTAATAATATTTTGAATGCAGTAGCTGAAGAAAAAAATAGAATTCTTTTAACCATGGCGACTGGCACCGGAAAAACGGCCGTTGCATTTCAGGTCGCGTGGAAGCTTTTTCAAACTCGGTGGAATTTAAAACGCGATAGTGCCCGTCGCCCACGAATTCTATTTTTGGCGGACAGGAATATTTTAGCCAACCAAGCTTTTAATGCTTTTTCCGCTTTTGATAAAGACGCGCTGGTGCGAATTAATCCGCTGGACATTCACAGAAGGGGTGGCGTGCCAATGAGCGGAAGCGTTTATTTTACAATCTTTCAGACATTTATGAGTGGTCCAAACGGTAGTCCATATTTCGGGGATTATCCGGCGGACTTTTTTGATTTTACCATTATCGATGAGTGTCACCGAGGCGGCGCCAATGATGAAAGCAACTGGCGAGGAATTTTGGATTATTTTTATCCGGCCGTTCAATTGGGCCTTACCGCCACGCCAAAACGAAAAGATAATGTGGACACTTACCGTTATTTTGGCGAGCCAGTTTATATCTATTCATTGAAAGAAGGTGTAAATGATGGATTTTTAACACCTTTTAAAGTCAAAAGGATTAAAACTACGCTCGATGATTATATTTATACATCTGACGATCAAATTATTGAAGGCGAAGTAGAAGAAGGCAAAATTTATGAAGAGGCTGATTTCAACAAAATAATTGAAATAAAAGAGCGTGAAGCAAAAAGGGTTCGCGTAGTATTAGACGAAATAAACCAAAAAGAAAAAACGATAATATTTTGCGCCACTCAAGATCATGCTTTGGCTGTTCGTGATTTGGTAAATCAAATGAAAGACAGTCAGGATGTCAATTATTGCGTGCGAGTAACCGCTAACGATGGTGCGCGCGGAGAGCAATTCTTGCGAGAATTTCAAGATAACGAAAAAACTATTCCAACGATTCTGACGACTTCGCAAAAACTTTCAACCGGAGTAGACGCGCGTAATATCCGCAATATTGTTTTGATGAGGCCGGTTAATTCCATGATTGAGTTCAAACAAATCATTGGTCGCGGAACTAGACTTTTTGATGGTAAGGAATATTTTACAATTTATGATTTTGTGGATGCTTACAAGCATTTTTCTGATCCTGAATGGGATGGTGATCCGATAGAGGATATTTGCTCAAAATGTGGTCAAAATCCTTGTGTCTGTGAAGCGAAGCCACCTCGAGTTTGTTCTCTTTGCGGACAAAATCCTTGCATTTGTGAAAAACCGCCTAAAGTATGTCCCGTATGCGGAAAAGTACCGTGTGAATGCGAGAATCCACCAAAGAAAAAACTAAAGATTAAATTACGAGATGGAAAAGAGCGTGAAATTCAGCACATGATCTCAACTTCATTTTATAGCACAGATGGCAAACCAATTTCGATTCAAGAATTTATGGATAATATGTTTGGCGCTATGCCGGAATTTTTCAAAGATGAAGAAGAGCTTCGAAAAATTTGGTCAAATCCGACAACTAGAAAAGCATTTTTGGATACTATCGCCGAAAAGGGCTTTGGTAAGGATGAATTGGAAACGCTGCAAAAGATGATTGATGCGGAGCAGAGTGATCTGTTTGATGTTTTAAATTATATCTCTTTCCTGACGCCAACTATTTCAAGGGTTGAGAGGGCAGAGCAAGCAAGAGGAAAGATATTTGAGGGGCTGGGTGAAAAGCAAAAAGAGTTTTTAGATTTTGTTTTGTTGAAATATAAAGAAAAAGGCGTGGAAGAGCTCGACGAAGAAAAATTACCAGTATTGTTGAATTTGAAATATCATGCCATTGCAAATGCAGAACAAGCACTCGGAAGTGTAGATGATATTCGTTCAATTTTCTTTGATTTTCAGAAGGACTTATATGCTAAAGCTAGTAGGGAATATGTGAGTAGTCGGTAGACAGTTGCGATTTTTATAAATATAGAAAAGTAGCAAACAAATTCGAAAATGGAAATAAAAACAAATATTAATCCAAGAGTATTAATATGGGCAAGAGAAGAGCGGGGTTTTTCTATTGATGAGGTTGCGAAAAAGTTAAAACTCAGTTCTCCTGCGCTAAGGCAATGGGAAACAAGCGGTAGCGATATTCCGTTTGGCATGCTTAGAAGGTTAGCGGCTGAATACAAAAGACAAACGGCAGTCTTTTTTTTAGAGACAGTGCCTGAAAAAATTAAAAAACCAGACGATTGTCGCAATCTTGCTGGTAGCCGAGAAACTTTTTCTCCGGAAACGCTTTTAGCAATAAGAAGAACGGATAGGTATTTAGAAATTGCCAGGAATTTATTAGGAGAAGAAAATTCAACGAGTCAATATTCTTGGATTGGGACCATGGCCGACAATTTTAATAAGGGAAATTATAATGATGTAGCTGAAGAGCTAAGAGTATTGTTGCAGGCAACGGTTGAAGAACAGAAAAAAATAAGAGGAACCGAAGAGTCATTTAGATATTGGAGAAATAAAATCGAAGATAATTTAGGTGTTTTTGTGTTTCAGTTTTCTATGCCGGAGGATGAATTAGATGGTTTTAGCTATATAACCGATGGCTACCCTTTTGCCATAGTGGTAAACGAAAGAAAGCCGGCTGTTAGAAAGGTTTTTACGCTATTTCATGAAATTGGGCACATAATAAAACACCAAGCAAGCGTTTGTCGTACCGATATTTCAACAGATCCACAGATAAAAATAGAATTGGAGTGTAATAAATTTGCTGGCGAGGTTTTAATTCCGGAAAAATATTTGAAGGATGTAAAAACCTTGGAGGACATTTCAAGATTGGCTAGATCGTTCAATGTAAGCAGCGAAGTCTATTTAAGAAGATTGTTTGACAAGAGCATGATTACAGACAAGGCCTTTTTCGGACTGCTTAAAGAAATTAGAGAAAAATCGAAGATTCCTCCGAAAAGAAAGCAAAAGGGATTTCCTTCGCAAATTATTTTGAGCAAAAGCACAAGAGGAAAGAAGTTGTTTGATTTAGTGACGAATGCTGCTGTTAGCAATAGAATTAGTTATTCAGTCGCTGCGGATGTTTTAGGGCTAAGAATTAAAAATATAGGATCATGACAGTAGAAATTCCCGAGAAGAAAATTTACTGTTTTGATTCAAGCGCATTTATCTCTATTAATCGAGCTGACGCTTCTGTTATCAAGCTTCCGGATGAAATTTGGGAAGAAATTGATTCAATGATGAAATCTGGTAATATAATATCCCACGAAATCGTTTTCGATGAAATTTGTTCTAAAAAATCTACGGATTTTTTATCTAAATGGATAATTGATAAAAAACCTTATTTTTTGAGCACAACGCAATCGCAGGCTGATATTGTCGCTGATATAATAAAAAAGTTTCCTAGCATAATCGACTATAAGGCCGAGAAAGAACAAGCGGATCCATGGCTTATTTCTCTTGCTATTGAGACAGCAAAGAATACGACTTTGTTCGCGGTAAATATCTCAATTGTGGTAAGTCAAGAAAATCCGAATTCGTCAAAAAAGATTCCAGCTGTTTGCAAGCAGTTTAAAGTTAAGCATATGTCGCTAAGAGAATTTTTTGATGATATAGGAGTAAGCACGAAACTCGTAAAAGACCATAGCTAGGCAGAAACATCATTAACTGGTTTGCACAAATAATGATTTCTGGGGGAATATTTAGAAAAATTTAAGGCAATTTAAGAAATTTTAAGAGGATTACTAATAAATATGATAAAAGAAGAAATAATAAAATTATTTAACGATTTTCGCGCCGAATTTAATTCTGAAAAAAAAGAAAATATCTGGAAAAAGCAAAGTGAAGAATTTCGGCAATTTTGGCGCGAGAAAGTTCTTAATAGCGACTACCCGGAGTTATCGGAAGCGGATATGGATTATGTTATTAGATTTTTTGACTCAAATGCGAGGGGTGCAAGAGAATTTAGAGAAAACGGCGGGGAACACGCTGCTAAAGCCGGTATATACCAAGGAATGTGGTATCGGGCGCTTAAAGATTTAAAGAAAAAACAAGACATAAGAGAAATATTAAGCCAGATTTTTGAGGCAAAAGATGACGATCTCAAAATAAGCCTTGTTAATAAATTAGAAAAAGTAAATCAAAAAAATAAAAATGGTTTGACAGGTAGAGGTGCCATTATTCTAAACGCCCTTCTTTTTACTTATAGCCCTGATAAATATTTAACTATGCTTTCTGTCGCAAACCATAGATTCCCTCTTATAGATTTTTTTGAGCTTGGTGATCCAAAGCAATATAAAACTTACGGGGAGCAAGTTATAAAAACGAATAATGACATTGTCTTGGGATTTAAAGAAAAATATGGCGTTGACGCCACGCCTTATGTATTGAGTAGTTTTATTTATAAACTGGATGAAGCCTATCATTGGAAGAAAAAAACCGGCAATTTTAATCAAGAAATAGCAGACGAAACAGAAGAAGGAGATGAAGGCATTTGTCTGCCGTCCTCTGTTGATAAAAGTGTTTTTGTTCTTGAGAAGCATCTCGAGGACTTTTTGGTCGCAAATTGGGAGTCTACCGAGCTTGGTGAATTATATGATCTTATTGAAGAAGACGGCGACATGGTCAGCCAGCAGTATCCAACGAAAGAAATTGGCAATATTGATTTATTGGTTAAGGATAAGAAAAGCGGAAACTATGTGGTCATAGAATTAAAAAAGGGCCTAACAAGTGATCAAACTGTTGGCCAACTAGCTCGCTATATGGGGTGGGTAAAGAGAAATAAATCTAATGGAGAAAGAGTGAAAGGAATTATTATTGCTGGAAGTCAAGACGATCGTCTTAGATACGCTCTTGAGGTTGTCCCTGATGCTAAGCTTTTTATTTACAGAATTAATTTTATCTTAGAACGGCCAGAAAAATAACAGTGATTAATTTGTTTGGAGTAATTTAATTATATGTCGAAAAAAGATTTTTTTATTGATCAAAAAGATAGCACCGCTATTAAATTAAAATTCTATAGAGATTATATTGAAAGTTATTTGATAAAGGTTTTAATGCAATTTGGAGTTTGTTTTATCGGTGATTTATTTTCTGGGCCTGGCAGGAATGGAAAGGAGAAGGGCAGTCCTTTGGTGCTTGTTGAAATTGCTCATAAGATATTAGGGAGCGAAATTCTACAAAAAAAGCAGAGAGGACAATGTCGAATTTTTATACTTTTTAACGACCAAAATTCTAGTTTTATAGATGATTTAAAAAAGGAGCTGAGTTCAGAGAAAGATTCTAATATAAAAATTTTTATTAAAAGTGAATCTTTTTCTGACGCTATGGGAGAAGATTTGTTAGGTGATTTAAAAAGCAAGAAAATACCCGCATTTATTTTCTTAGATCCTTTTAATTACAGTACTGTTCAAATGTCTAAATTGAAACAATTGTTAGCGATACCCTTTTTGGAGGTTTTATTTTTTTGTCCAACCTTTCATGCTTATAGATTTGCCAGCAGTAAAAATTTACCGGAAAAATTAAAAGAATTTCTCAAGGATTTTACTTTTGATGGGATAGTAGATTATCAGAGCCCATATTATTTTATTGAATCCATATGCAAAAGACTAAAAAAAGAACTTGAAACAGAGTTTATTCGAGATATCACTATTGATGTAGGAAGCAGCAAGAATACTCTTTTCTATATAACGAAACATATTGGAGGAATGATTATAATGAATCGTCTTTTTTTAAAAGAGTCGTTAGACGGCCGGTGCATACAAGTAAAAGAGGTTAAAAAATTAGAGCAGAGTCCACCTTTATTTAAAAAATCACAAATTGAAACAGCTCAATTTAAAAAAAGAATAGAATCTTATCAACTTAGACTTTTAGAAGATTTAAAAAAAAATAAGAAAATGACGAATAAGGAAATAATCTTTCATTCTGTGGTTGGAGGTTTTTTGCCCATGCATGCGGAAGCATTAATATCAAAATTAAAAAAAGAAAATAAAGTAGAATACAAGTATTTATTAAATGAGAAAAAAATAGGTCCTTATATCTCTGAACAAAACTGGAACAAAGAGCTTTGTGTTATTTCTTATAAAAATGTATAATTTAGATAAGCTGAAATCAAAAATTTATGCTTAAAATAAAGAGGAGGTCTTTATTATACAAGAGCAGTGTTGAATATGCCGATTATTGCATTAATCATGTTGAGGGTTGTTCTCATGGTTGCCGATTTCCATGCTATGCAATGATGATGAAAAAGAGATGCGGAGTGATAAGGGATTATGATGATTGGATTAAGCCGAAAATTGTTTCTAATGCGTTGGAGTTGCTTGATAAGGAGCTGCCGCGCTTGAAAAACAAAATTAAGGTTGTACATCTCTGCTTTACAACAGATCCTTTCATGTATAGGCAGTCGGAGATTTCTGATTTAACGCTTAAAATTATTGAACGCCTTAATAGAGAGAATATAAGATGTACTATTTTAACTAAGGGAATTTATCCAAAAGAACTTTCAAATACAAAAAAATATAGCCGGAATAATGAGTATGGCATAACATTGGTTTCTCTTAATGATAAATTTAAGGTCGCTTTTGAGCCGGGGACAGCTCCATATAGAGACAGGATTAAAGCATTAAAATGTTTGCACAAAAAGGGGTTAAGAACATGGATAAGCATGGAACCGTATCCAACGCCGAATTTAGTAAGTCAAAACTTGAACACAGTTTTAAAGAAAGTAGAATTTGCTGATAAGATAATTTTTGGAAAGCTAAATTATAATGTGAAAGTTACTCAATTTCAGGATAATAAAAATTTCTATGATGATTGCGCAAATACGGTAATCGATTTTTGCGAGCAGAAGGGGATCGAATATCATATTAAGTATGGAACTGCTAAAAAAGATAATCGAGTTACCGAGAAGATATTTAAGGAATCAAGAATCGAAAACGACATAAGCTATGTTGACGCACAAGCTGTTTTGATAATTTAGCATCTGCAAGAACTAAAAAGCCCCTCCAAATGGGCTTTTTAGTTTAAAGTATTATCAGCTGTATAATGGGCAATCTCTGACCATATCAGCTAATATAATCATAGGCGGTAAACCGCCTTTTTCATTTTGGATCGTGTTTTGCGATTCTATCCCCATTTCTTTATAATACTCAGTTATATTGGGTTGTTTCGATTCTCTAGCTACGTCGATCGTCTTGTTCACCAGCAAAGAAAAAGAATCTACCAAGTCATCATTACTGCCGGCCGGAAATTCGGTAACTTCTTTAATCATCTCATCTGTGTCGGCCCCGGCTTCCGGAAACCAGACGTTTCCTCTTTCAATATGACCAGCCGCCGGGTAAAGCCGTTCTTTTTTGCTCAATCCTCTTGTCGGCACATCAATTGCGCTCAACCCGGCATCTTGCATATGTCGGGCTATTAAAACTTGCGCTCCGCCACCCTCTACAAAAACTCGGTGATCATTTATGCCGGTCAAATTAACTAAATCTTTTATTCTTTGAATTAAAGATTCTTCTGAAAGCCTTGCTTTGGTGATCCAGGGTAAGATATAGATGCGAATTTGATTCGTTTCCTTGCGACGGTAAACTAGACCGCTTGTCGTGGCAGAATAGTCCGATGTTTCTTTCAGGGTAAAAGCCGGATCCACGGCCGTGCAGGCAAAGAGTAATTCCCACTCGTCTTTCATTGCCTGATTCTCCTCGGGCAGATGTTTGTACCTTTTAAGCCACTTGGGGTCAACTAGCCGATCCGTATCCGAAACTGGTCTGAGTAAATATTCTTGTTGCCAAGCTAGCTCACTGATGGCACCTTGCCTTGCTCCATCAATTTTTTCCGGCGTATCAAATTTTTCTAGCCAAAGACACTTGCCATTTTCATCCAAAAATGGAAAGCGGCGATAGACTCCTTTTAATTCTTTCGCCTCAATTCTCCTCGCTATCCGCATGATCATTGAATCTATATGCAATAGATTGCCCAAAAGAATAATTTGAGTGCCGATATCGCCCAGCGGGGCAACTTCTCTAGTAAACCATTCAAAGAGTTTATCACGGCTTTCTTTAATTCTGCTTGAATGCAGATCTTCGACATCATCAAGAATTAAAAGATCGGGCCGGTGTTCAAAATGGCGGATACCACGAATACTTTGGTCAATTGAGGCTACTGTAATTCTGGCACCCAAGTTATCAAAGACAATCGACGACATGGACCATTCGCTATCGTCGTGAAATGGTCCCAAGTCGCTGGTTAGAAGCGAGTTTGGCTCTTCCAGCTTGTACTTGATATTCGCCATCTGTTGTTTGGCTTGAGCTTGCGTTTGGCAAATGATTACCACAAATTTTTTCTGCTGAATTCCCAGAATTGACCAGAGAGAATGCGAAGTAGAAACAATCGTCGACTTGCCGGAATTTCTGAAACTTAAAATACAGGCCAGCTTATTTGATTGATCCTCGGTAATGCGAAAAATATCCTTATGAAATTCGGCGAATGGATAGGTGATATAGGTCGGGAAATAAATATTAAAAAACATAAAATGGCTTTCGCGGGCAATTTGTCGGCGGACGGCCGGATCGCTCGCGATTGACTCAAAAACTTCGCTGTCAAAAACGTTATGAGTATTCATCGTTTTTTTTCGTCTTTCTTGTTAATTGTTAAATTAGCCATAGCCAGAGCTTTTTTGACTAGTTCTTTTTGCTCTGGCGTCATTTCTTGAATAGTGTTAATTTTGCCCTCAATTTCAATTTTGGTTTTGTATGATGGGTGATGATGTTTCAGCCAGTAGGCGATAGCCTGAAAATTTCTATCTTTAACCGCGCCAATGAGCTGGCTTTCGGCCAGATCATTCACGAGGAGCCGACCGTCTATCATCGCCTTGTCGACAGCCTTGCTAAAATCTTGATTTTCTTTCCATCGATAAAAGGTCATGCGACTGATGCCGATCTTCTGACATGCCACTTCAATGATTGGGTTTTTATAAAGTTGCTCAAGAATTAACTTTTTTAATTGATCGCTTTTTCTCATAGTTGTTGAGCGGTTAAACCAGTTAAGCGCTCCCATCTTTTTATCGCCGTTAGGCAATATTCCAAATCTATCTCGACCGCGAAACATTTGCGCCTTGTTTGTTCGCACGCCAACAATGCTGTTCCGCTGCCCAAAAAGCCATCAAAAACCGTATCACCGATTTCTGAACTATTAAGAATTAGCCGACGGATTAAACCAATGGGTTTAGTCGTTGGGTGAAACTTGCTTTTTATTGGGCGAGGATAGAATAAAACGCTTTTATCTTTTGAGCGCCTGAATCTGTGCGTGCCGTGCCAGCCGTATAAAATTAATTCATGCTGAGGTGCATAATCAAGCCGACCGATGACGGCTTGGGATTTAATCCAAATAAGAAGCTGAGCGACTTTGAATCCGGTTTCAATCATTGCTTCGCGCAGAGACCAAACCATTTTATCCGAATTAAAAAGATAAGCAGAATTTTTAGTTATTAAGAATGGAATTATTGCTCCAAGCCATTCAAGGTTAAATGTTTTATATTCATCGTCGGATTGTAGATGATCATTGGCGATGTCTTTGTCTTTTAAAAGTGCGTGAAATTTACGCTTTGACGCGGCCGCATTGATGGCATATGGGATATCGCAGCAAATAAGATTTATCTTCTCATCTCCAACGAGTTGCTTTAATAATTCTTTGTCTCGGCAGTCGCCGTATGCCAGCCGGTGTTCGTTTAATTGCCAGATTGTCTCGGGTTTAATTGATCCTTTCAGCTTTCTTGTCTGAGATTTTTTCATATCGATTGATAATTACTTGGCAAAATATTGGCTCTATTTCGACTAAATAGGCCGTTCTTTTTAACTGTTCGCAGGCCATCATTAAACTGCCGGATCCAGCTGTCATATCAAGTATTATCTCGCCTGGTTTCGAGCATCTTCTTATAGATTTTTCATAGAGCGACGGCGGTTTCTCTGTGGGATGTTCGTACTGATTTGTTGGTAACCTTTTTACTAACCAGATGTCGAGCATGTCCAAAATATCCTCAATTAGCCGATTGCCCGTCGACATCTCCTTATTTAACACTTCATTCAGATTTTTAATTTTGTATGAAAGAAAAGGCGCACCTCGTGTTCCGTATAAACAAAGCTCAGTCGTTTTATTGAACGCAACCTGAGGTGTCGGGTTCTGATTTCCTTTAATCCAAAAGCATAATCTTTTCTGGGTTACTTCTAATTCTTTATATAGCTCTTGCATCATGCCGATATATTTTTCATCCAGCCACATAAATACATGGCAGTCTTCGTGACAGACAGACAAGCCATTCTCAAGTAAGCTTTTAACAAATAGTCTGTACTCTTGATAAGTTTTTTTATCATTTGTATTGCCGCCGTAATTTCTTTTTCCACTGATGCCGGCTGAATAGGGGAGCCCTATATTAAATGGGATATCATTATTGATGATGTTGGCTTTTGACTTGCCGGCTATTTTTTTAATCGTTTCGAGCTTGGTGCTATCTGCGCAATATAATTTGTGTTGACCGCCTAAAGAAAACATATCTCCAGGTTTGATGTCGGTTTCCCTGGCTTTTTCAATTTCTTTTTCTATTTGAAAATCATCATCTTCAACTTCCAAGTTTTCGTCCCAGATATTCGATAAATCTTCACTGCTAAATACATCTAATAACATGTTTAAATCAAATGGCTCAAAAAGATTTTTATCCCAGGCTCCTTGATTAGCGTTCATACGCAATAGAAGCTCCTGCTCTTTTTTTGCACTTTGAATGTTAAGGAAAATGACAGGGACTATTTTTATGTCCAGCTTTTTTGCAATGGTCCAGCGGAAGTGCCCGGAAATAATCTGGTTTTTTCTTTCTGAATAGCAATTTACTAACAAGGGTTCGGTAATGTTGAATCTTTGGATGCTCTTTGTTAATTTTTTAGTTGCTTCATCGCTCCAGTATCTTGGGTTGATTGGATTTCCATGAAGGGAATCAGTAGGAACATACACTATTTTTATTTTGTTTTCTTTATCCATAAATTTAATAAACAGTTAGTTTGCTTGCTTTAATCATATCGTTAATTGGGACGCGAATCAGCGGGAAAATATTTTATTCAATAACAAAAAACCACCGTTTTATCGGTGGGAAGGAAGTAGGAAAATTTTGATTCTGTGGTTATCTGCAGAAAATACCGTAGGACTTACCGTTGCCGCCTCCCTCTATGAGGTTCTTGTTTTTGGCTTCGCGAACAACGCCCATCTTTAATTTTCTGCGGATTATCTTGATTATACTTTCAATATCGCTTAGCGGTTTATCTTTTTTAAGGTTTAGATCAGTTTTTATCCAGCCAGACATTATCGCTTCGGAAAGCTGTTCTCTGGTCACGAATTTATTTTTATTCTGCATTAAAAAATATAAGACGCTCCAAGGAGCGGTGCCGGGTTTAATTTCATCCTTAACCGCTCCGTAGCGGAATTCGCCGATCGATGGTTTAAAAGATAAGTTGCCACATTTGATGACTCTATTGCTTATCGGGATATCTTGCAGATCTGGATATTTTTTAGCTAATGCTTTGAAGAGAGAATTAAATAGCAGGAGCAATTTTACCTGAAAATGATATTGAACGCCCTTATTCTGTTCATCTGGATGGTCTTCGGTCTTTATAGCTTTTCTGTTTTCAAGCTCTTGGAGAATGGAAAGAAATTCCTGTTTGCCAAGATAGCCCATTTGATCTCGTTTTCGCGAATCAACCCTAACCGTGTTAGTCTCCTTATTATAGCCAGCATAAAGCCGAGCCCGATCAAGAGCTTGCATTGTTTTAAATATTGTTTTTTCGTCAGTTGCCATGCTCTTTAAAGTATATCAAATTTTAGCCAATAGCGAGAATATGTGTAAAAAAGTGTAACATTTGTAACATTCCGAATATTTGACCCCTACCGAGATGCCTTGCTATGATTATATAAAAGCCGCCAAGAAAACCCTTGAATGCTTGCTCGTGTAAGGCCCTGGACCGACTTGGTGTGCCATCAGGGGGTAGGTTCAAAATGGTGCGAGTGCCTCGTTTGACAAGGTTTTCGCTGGGTTTATAATGAAGTTATATGAAAGAAGATTTTTCAGAGTTAGTTCAAGGTCGCTTTTTATCGGCTCCGCGTTTTGCGTGAGCCGTTTTTAATTAAAAATATTTAGATACAATACTTATGAGAAAAATAATTATAGCGCAATTTATAGTTTTATTCGCGGGAACATTTTTTGCCTGGTTTAATTTCGGCCAAGAATTTAACAATTGGCTGGCCAAGCGCGCCTGCACCACGGGTTGCGCTGTCGGGCTGGTCAACCCTTTTTTGACGCCTTGCTTTTACGGAGCGATATTTTTCGCCGCCGCTTTTATTTTAAGCGCGCTCCTTTTGAGAAATAAATAATTTTCAAAAATATGAACAAAAAAATCGCAGGGGTAGCCGTTTGTTTTATCGGGTTGGCGGTTATCTGCGGTTCAATGCGTTTTTTGCCCGACCTGAAACCTTTGGGATTCGGCCTTGCCCTGTTTGCCGCCGGAGCGATTGCCGTCGCGGTCGGTTTTTTGAACCGCTCCTGGAATTGGAAAATGTGGTTGGGCCTGATTTTGTCAGCGGCCGGGATTGTCGGCGTTTTTGCCACTGTTTCGTATCTTCCCGATTGGCGGCCGCTCATAACCATGACGGCGGCGGGGCTTTTGGGGATTTTGTTTTTATGGTTGGGGATTAAAAAAGCAGAAGTCATCCAATCGGTCGGCGGTTCCTCGGCGTTTAATGTTTTGGCGATGTCGGTCGCTATTATTCTTTTTATCATCTCGGCGCTTCTTTTGCCTCAGATAAACTGGCAGCATCCTAAAGATCCGGCCGCAGTGATGATATTGGCTTTCTTCACCGGCCTGGCGGTTCTTTATGCAAAAATCAAAAACCATCCGGCTAAATATCCCATAGTTTATGCCGGACTTTTGGCAGTCGTGAATTTTATTATGATACCGATTTACGAAGCGGGCTTTTTTGACTGGTTGGGCCGATTTTACAGATTGTTTGTTCCTTTTTATTTTAGCTTTGACTCGCTGGCCGAACCCATTGAATACGGGCTCATTGGGCTGGCGATAATTTTGACGGCATATTTTGCGTTCAAAAAAACCAGGATACGGGATTACGGCAATAAAATTCTTATTTATTTTGTGCTTCAGATATTCATGGCTATTTTCTTTTTTGAAATGCTGGGTTTGCCGGCGGGGTTTTTGGCCGGAGCCACCACCCGCTCGGACCTGTTGGTGACCGACACCAATGCCGTTATGAGCACTTTCGGCATGATTTTCATCGCGGTGGCGATGTTTGTCGCTTTTGAGCTTTTCCCGTTTTGGGTGGCGCCGATTTTGGCCGGCCTTTGGTGGGTTTTTTGGAAACCCTGGCTTTTGCACCATCCGGATCCCGTCACTTTCACCGGCCTGGCAAATTTTTTGCCGGCTGCCGCCTTTTTGTTTTTTACCGGCTTTAAGCGGGTTGCTCTGCCCATGGTTTTATTGCTGCTTTTTTCAAAAAAAATAAAGGAAATTAAAATTTAAATAAATTTTACGGAAAAAACCCGGCGTCTTGTTTCGCAATTTTTGCGAGAAAAATAAAGGTGTCAGGTACCATTTCATGTCAAAGTGATAAGGCCGCTTGTTTGATAGGCCTGCTTTCAATTAAGGATTACTCGTTCAATGGTGTTCCAGTATAATTCTTTAATC
Source organism: Candidatus Portnoyibacteriota bacterium (assembly GCA_028688325.1). GTDB lineage: Bacteria > Patescibacteriota > Minisyncoccia > Portnoybacterales > GWB1-42-6 > UBA8475. Next base: position 95,746 of record JAQTYI010000003.1, on the reverse strand, counting down.
TGTGCCATCAGTGGACAGGTTCAAACGACCCGAGATTCTCATTTGACAAGGTTTTGCTGGGTTTATAATGAAGTTATATGAAAGAAGATTTTTCAGAATTAATTCAATATTTGGACGAGAAGTTCAATAAGATAGAGGGGGATTTTAAGGATCTAAAAGAAGATTTTAATAATCTTCAGATTTCCGTTGACGGTTATGCTAAAAAAGCCGATACATGTTTTCAAGAAATAGTCGCTTTGTCCCATAAAGTCGACCGGCACGAAAAAATGGCTGTTACAGTTGGCGGATAAGATAGGGGTGAAATTGCAGTACTGATTTATAACAACAAATATCCAGAAACTTGATTTGGGTCAAATAATCACTATCAAAACCGACGCGATTTAGATTGTGCCGTTTTTGTTAAAAAGATATCCGACGCCTTTTGTTCTTCAATAAAAGAGGAAAATATGAGAGACGCGATGAAGGCAGCTGACGCTGCGGGAAGTTTCAGAAAGATTGGGTTTGACCCGATCGGCTTGGCAAGTGATTGCAGCCATAGGCACACATTCGGCCAAGCGAAAACATCATGAGGGTAGCGGCCGAGCTGGAATACTTGCGCGATGCGAGAAACACCAAATCGGCGCTGGCCAGGATAAAGTAGTTCTTAGGGAGGGTAAAACTATGGAGATGGATGTTTTTAAGTGTGAGTGCGGAATATTAGTCAGTATGTCTGATAGTCAGGTATCGGTATTATGTTCAAGGTGTCCTCGGATGATAACCAGGAGAGGGGGAAATAAAATACACCGAGAAAATCTTCCCCCGTATGTCGGATTGGGTAAGGTGATGAAGAATTGAAGAAATTGAGCAAGCGATTGCTCCCGCGCCGCTTCGGTTAAAGCGACTTTTTTATTTTATATTTGACTATTGCCTTATTTCGCATTACTCTTCATTATTAAATAGGGGGACAAGGCAATGCTGTCTGTAAAAAATATTCTTTAACAACAAAAGAAAGGGGAATAGCCATGAAAAAGGGTGTGATTTCGGCGGTGTTGCGGTTGTTTTTTTGGTTTTGCTCTTTACCGGTTGTGCAACGGTTGACCAAAAGTCCTGGGAAAAAGCCAGGCAAATGGACAGTTTTGAGTCCTACGGAGATTATATCAAGTCAAATCCCTTGGGTGCCCATGTCGGCGAAGCCAGGGCTAAGATCGCCAAATCATATACTCTGGACGATCATGAAGTGGAACAGTTAGCCCGCTTGCAAAAGGACAATCCCATTGAAGCAAAGAGGGCGCTCTATGTTGATAAGCTTATTTTCACGGCCGCGGCTTGTTTGGATATGCAGGCAAATTGGGTATATCCGGTCAAAGGGCGCAAGCTCTATGATATGCTCAAAAAATACGATAGTCAGACCCTGGGAGATTCAATGACAAGGGTGGTATTGATCCACATCGACCGGTTGAGGGTTTTATTCTTAATCGTCAAACTGGGCATATCTGGAACGCAGAGCACATTAAATTCTTTGCTTATGCGGTATGGAGACAAAGGCATGGCTGAAGATTTTTTGAACAGCGGCTCAGGAGAGCTGCATAGCGGCGGTTCGGACTGGGCACGCGCTCACGGTTATCGGATACGCTCAGGGCCCGGCAGCCATAGGGTCGGATGGGGCAGATTCTGATAAAGACATTTTCTGAAAAGGAGGCCAAGCATGCGAAAAATTATTTCATTGATTGTTGCCCCGATTTTTTTATTGATGGCTGCTTGTAGCAGCAGCCCGAACATCGATGTGGAGCAATTCTGGCATAAGCAAGACCTGAAAGATACTGAAGCGCTGGTCAATTCCATCGGAGGCCCGACCCTCAGTTATAGGAAAAGCTATATGATGAAGCCGCCGTTCTATAGAGGGCCAATGCCTCTGGAGTTCAATGAATATACCAAGAATATCGGCGGGGGAATGATGGGAATGGAATCAATCGTGCTATGCCAGGATTTCGGTGAATGGAGGAACATCTTTGTTTACAAAGATACTATATCCATGCTTTCTCGGATGCCTGCCGGCGCAATCGCCGTTGACAACAACAGCAAGCGTATTATAGCGGAATGCAAAGTTATGAAGTTGTTGGACGCTGACAAGCAATTAACGGGTTTTGAAATTGCGGAAATACATTACGATAAAAATGGAGAAAGAGCGATATTCACAAGCACTTTCCAATTAGATTTCCCCATGGGTTTTAAAACCAAAGAAATAAAAAATCAAGGCAAAAAAGAAAGAGAGTATTTTTTTATCTGGCCATCCGGTTTCTGATGTTAACCGGCCGCAGAATCATTTTTTACATCAAACGAACCCGCCAGCACTAATTGCGTTGGCGGGCTTTTATTTACTGATTTTTTGACAAAAACCAATAATTCTGATAGAGTTAAAAAGTAGCAGAAGAGACATAGTCGAGTTTCTAAGCAAAAATAATAAAAAGCAAAATCACATGACTGGAGTTATCAAAACGCTCACGGACAGGGGATTTGGATTCATCTCTCGCGAAGGCGAAGCGAAGGATCTGTTTTTCCACTCCAAAGAGCTGCAAGGCGTGACCTTCGATGAGTTGAAGGTTGGCGATGCCGTTTCCTTTGAAGTCGTTGAAGGTGAAAAGGGTCCCAGCGCCGTTGGCGTATCACGGGCTTAATCACAAGCAATTTAAAAACACCCCCGCTTTGCGGGGGTGTTTTTGTTTACGCGTGGCGGCGAGTTTTGTTATAATTTTTATATCCATGGTTGTTGCCGCGTTGGCCGGTCTTTTTTGTCTTAAGCGGGCATATTATCAAAATGTGGTTATTTTCGCCTTTTTATGATAGTGTATTTACATAGGGTAAATAATGTAAATCTATGCTTGGAGCTGAATCGCAAAAACAAGCATTTGAAAGTTTGCCTTCGCCGGAGCCGAAAGAAGGGGAATTAAGCGAGGGCGAGCAAAAAAAGGGACCCGCAAAAATTTATCCTTTTCCTAAGCCCGGCGAACAAAAAAAGCCCGAAGCGCCGGAAGAAGGTTTTTGCGGCCAGGATATGAAGCTGATATCAAATGGGGAAGTTATCGCCGAATTTCACCGAGGATTTCCCACAAAAATCATTCCCAAGGGCGAGGGGAGGTATGAAATATTGGAAAAGAAACCCATGGGAAAAGTAGTGAGCAGCATATTTGAAAAAGTAGAAGAAATAGAAATCGGATAATAATCTTTTGGAAAAACCGCTCCTTGATTGCGCTTGGGGCGGTTTTTTGCAATGAAAAACCCGGCATCTTATTTCGCAATTTTTGCGAGATGCCGGGTTTCAGATTTTTGTCTTGCCATTGCCCTTTATGGCGCCGAGGATTTCTTCAAAGCTCGTCGGCTTTTGCAGGCATAAGCCGGTATGTTTTTGCGCCTCCAAAATATCGCCGGTGAAGAGAATGGTCTTTATGCCGGGATAAAGATTGTTCACATTTTTAATGAAATCCACGCCGGTCTTGCCATTAGCTTCCGCTGGAAAATAAAAATCTACCAGAATCGCCTTAATCGATTCCTCGGGCAGTTTTTCCAAATATTTTAACGCATCAGTCGGATTGTCAAAAGTGAAGACGCGGTAAAAATTTTCCAGAAATTCTTTGGTCAGGGAGCTGATGGACCTGTCGTCGTCAACTATTATCACAAGGTCTTTTTTCTCGTGATTGTTTTCGGAGATATCCGGCGAATTGATTGCCGGACCGCCGCCTTCTTTGTCCAGGCCGCCCATAAGCCCGCCCAGTTTTTTAATCGTCCGGTCTATCTGCTTGAGTTTGTTGGGGTTATTAATACTTTTTTGCGCTTGAGACAGGATTTTCTGAAGATAGTTGCGCGCACGATTGGAGTTGATGTCTTTCCGTCTGTCAAGCAACGGCAGAGCCATATCTATTGCTTTTTTGGCAATGGGCGAAAGCGGAAGGTCTTCCAGCTTCTCCAGAGAAAACCACTTGGCCTCCCTGATATGTTCTTTTTTCAGCAGTTTTTTGGGAAGCTTAATATCTTGAGGATCCTTCTTCAAATAAAACCCTTCGTGGACAAAAAATACCCGAGGACGGCCTTCTTTTGTGTCCTCTAGATAAAAAAGGGAACGATATCCCTCAATGTCAGACAGTGTTGTTTCTTCAAGGTTTTCCCGGTTGGCCGCCGCGGTGATATTTTCTCCTTTCTCCGGTTCGCTATGGCCGCCGGGCAGCATCCAGAGGCCGTGTTTTTCGTTGAAGAGCAACAACAGCCGGTCCCAGACATCCCAAATCAAAGAGATGGAGATGTTTTCATGTGTTTTTTGCTCTCTTGGCATACCGACCACCTCCTTTCCGGTTTCGGTTTCTATTGAGTTTTTAAGGAGCCGATAACTCGGCCTATCTTTTCCACGCTTTGGCGCAAGTCCTTATTAACTATAACATAGTCCCATTTCTGGTCTTTTGTCAAGGAATTTAGTTGTTTTTTTGCGGCGGCCAAGCGCTTGTTTTTGAGGCGTCGGGGAACACTTTTTCTCCTGGCGGCTCTTTCTTTCACGACCTCCAACGACGGCGGGGCGATAAAAACCGATTTAGTTTCGGGGAAAAAACTTTTTATCTTATCTGCGCCTTGTTCGTTTACCCGGAAAACAACGGGTTTCTGGCGCGCCAAGGCCCTTCGGATATCGATTTTGGCTATACCGTAAAAATGTCCGTATAATTTTTTAAATTCCCAGAAAAAATTTTTAGACACCAGTTTTTTGAATTTTTTCCGCGAAATAAACTTATAGGGCGGGCTTGTTTTTTCGTTGTGGCGCCGCGGCCGGCTGGTGAATGATTTTACAAAAGAAAAGTCAACATTTTTGCGCAGTAATCGCAAAACGGCGTCCTTGCCGCTGGCCATAGTGCCGGAAATTACCAGAATGATGTTTTTATAACGATTGGTCATGGTTTTTGGCTTGTTTCCGTTGATTTATCGGGGGGTTTTCATTATATGCTCGTTGCTTGTTTTTGGCAACAGGAAGCGATAATTTTTTGACTTCAAATTTGACCATTGAACGGCGCTTTGATAAAATATCATAAACGGCTCAAAAGAGCGCAAGGGTCGGCAAAAAAAGAGGAGCAACGCGCTTATATTTATGCCCGGCGGGGCTGTTTTTAATTTAAGAGATGAAAGACAAGAATTCCAATATTAAATATCCGCCAGTTCGCCTCAAAGATGTTGCGGGTTATGTTTGGTATGGCATAAAAAGCAGCAAACTGGCGATGTTTCTGACCATTGCCGGAATTGCCGGCGCCAGCGTCTTTGAGATAATAACACCGCTTTATTTTAAGCGTTTTTTTGACTTGCTTGCTTTTGTGCCGGATAAAAATATTGTGGCGGCCCAGCTTATCGATATACTCTTGATGATATTATTTTTGAATGTTTGCGCCTGGGTCTTCTGGCGGGTCGGCTCATTCGCCAATGTTTTTTTCCAGGCAAAATCAATGGCGGTTTTGCGCCGGCAGGCCTACGGTTATCTTATCCATCATTCATACAATTTTTTCGCCAATAATTTTTCCGGCGCGCTTGTCCAGCGCGTGGGGCGCTATGCCCGCGCTTTTGAGCGCCTGGCCGACCGCATTACCTGGAATCTCGTCCCTTTGATTGTTCGTTTAACGGGTATCGCGATAATCACCATGTCCATAGAACAACGCCTGACGATACTCATAATCGGTTGGGCTGCGCTTTATATAGTCGTAAATTATTTTTATTCGCTTTGGAAATTGAAATACAGCATCAAAGCGGCCGAGGCCGATTCGCGCACTACGGCTGTTTTGGCCGACACCATCGCCAACCAGAACAATATCGAGATTTTCAGCCGCCATCAGAGCGAAAAAGACAATTTTAAGGAAGTCACGGAAGAGCAGAGAAAAATTACGGCTTTCAACTGGAACACGGACCTCGGAATGGACGGCATCCAGGCGGCGCTTATTTTTATCATAGAATTCATCATCTTATATTTTACCGTCCGCTACTGGCAGGTCGGCGTTGTAACCATCGGCACATTCGTGCTGGTGCAAATGTATGTTATAGGGCTTGGCATGCGCTTGTGGGAATTCAGCCGTATTGTGCGTGATTTCTACGAGGGCTACGCCGATATGAAAGAAATGGTGGAAATAATGAAACTGCCTTACGATATCAAAAACGCGCCTGGCGCCAAGCCGCTGGAGGTGTCGGCCGGCGAGGTTGTTTTTAATGATGTTAATTTTTATTTTAACGACGGGCGGGAGGTCTTAAAAGGCGTTAATTTAAAAATCAAGGCCGGCGAGAAAATCGCGCTGGTGGGGCCGTCGGGTTCGGGAAAAACAACATTAGTCCGGCTTTTGCTGCGTTTTTACGACGCCATAAGCGGGAATATCCTTATCGACGGGCAAGACATCAAAAAGGTAACACTCGAAAGCTTGCGCAACAATATTAGTTTGGTGCCGCAAGACCCGATACTTTTTCACCGCACCATTATGGCCAATATCCGCTATGGACGCCAGAGCGCCGCGGACGAGGAAGTGATAAAAGCGGCACGCCTGGCTTATTGCGACGAGTTCATAGATAATCTGCCCAAAAAATACGAAACGCATGTGGGCGAACGGGGCATCAAGCTTTCTGGCGGAGAGCGCCAGCGGGTAGCCATCGCGCGCGCCATCTTGAAGAACGCGCCGATATTAATCTTGGATGAAGCCACTTCCAGCTTGGATTCGCGCTCGGAAGCTCTTATCCAGGACGCACTGGATGTTTTAATGAAAGGCAAAACGGTTATCGTCATCGCGCATCGGCTTTCAACCATCAGGAAGATGGACAGGATAGTCGTTCTGGAAAAAGGCATCATCAAAGAAAGCGGCTCGCATAAAGAGCTCATCGCCAAAGATACTCTCTACAAAAAACTTTGGGCGTTGCAGGCCGGCGGATTCATCAGGAACGGTAATGGCCAGGAAGAATAAATCCCTTTTATTTTTTTCATGAAAGATCTGTCCGATGAACAATTAGTCGGGCTTTATCTAACGGGCAATGAAGAGGCGCTGGAGACGCTTATCAGGCGCTATTTTAAGCGCGTGTTCAATTTTACGGCTCGTTACATCGGCAGCGCCAAAGAAGCGGAAGATCTGACCCAGGAGGTTTTCATGAAAGTTTGGCAGGGACTGAGGAAATTCGATCAAAATAGAAATTTTCAAACTTGGATGTGGCGCATCGTCCGGAATATTTGCGTGGATTATTTGCGGCGCAAAAAGCCGATAGCGTTTTCGGCGTTGGAAAACGACAAAGACGGAGAACAGTTATCGGACAAGATAGCCGATACGGGAGAATCTATAATCGAGGAAATAAACAAGAAAGAATTAGCCCGGGAAATGCAGGAGCATCTGGCAAAATTATCCGGGCATAGCAGGGAAATAATTTTACTGCGCTACGGCCAGCGTATGACCTTCAAAGAGATAGCCGAATTGCTGGGAGAACCTATAGATACGGTAAAAAGCCGGAGTCGCCGGGCCTTGCTATTTTTGAGAAAAAGGATTGCGGGCGGCAAAATGCACCAAAAAGGACCATCGACCCGTATATATAGGTATGAAGGACAAAAAGACCAATTTTAATGCCAAAGAAACCGTCGACTTTTCTTTGGCTCACCTTGATAAGATGTTACCGGAAATATTAGCCGAGGGCCAAGAGCCCCCGGCTTATTTGCTGCCTAAGATCATTCTGGCCATTTCACACCGCCGACTGTTCTATGCCAGGATGGAAATGATCGGCTCTTTAGCCGTTTCCGGTATTTCTTTGTCGGTCGTGTTTTTTGCCGTTTCCGAGCTTGGCCGGCAATTTGAACAAACCGGAACACTGAAAATATTATTTTTGGCCTTTTCCGATTCTATGGCGATTCTGGCCAATTGGCAGGATTTTGCCTTGTCATTTTTGGAATCTTTGCCCGTCTGGCCGTTCGCTCTAACTATGGCCGGATTCTTATTGTTGTTGGTGTCGGCCGGACTCATATTTAACAGCTTGCCCAAGCTTAATTTTAATTCGACTTTTAAACTTAATAATTAATATAAATATATGGAAACGAACGAAAAAATCAGCGATAGCATCGCCAAAAAATTAGCCGGAGCGGCTCATTCCAGAATTTTTAAAATAACAACGGCCGCGGTTTTATTTTTGATAATCATCACCGGCGTTTTCGGATTGGGGATGGCGGTGGGCTATCGCAAGGCCAATTTCAGCTATAATTGGGGAGAAAATTATCACCGTAATTTCGGCGGCCCGAGAAACGGATTTTTCCGCCAGATGCCGATGATGTTCGGCAGTGATTTTATCAGCGCCCACGGCACAACGGGCCTGATAATCAAGATAGACGGCAATAATCTGGTGGTGGACGGCAATAACACGCCCGAAAAGATCGTGGTCGTTTCCGACAAAACGATAATACGCAACGGACAACAGGACATAAAATTGGGCGATCTTAAAATCGGCGAATTGGTCGTAGTTGTCGGCAATCCCAACACCGGCGGACAGATAGAGGCCATCCTGATAAGGGTTTTTAACTCCAAATAACCGATCGATATATGAATTATCCGCAAAAATTGAAGGAGCTTGCTCAAAAGCATAAATTTTTAACAGCAGCCGCAGTTATCACCGTGCTTTTTGGCGCATATTATTTTTACAGTTCCTCAAACCAAAGTCAGGCCGCGACCCGTTATGTTCTGGGTGCGGTCAAAAAGGATACCCTGGTAACTTCAATCAGCGGCAACGGCCAGGTCTCGGCGTCGAGCCAGGTGGATGTTAAAGCCAAAGCGTCGTCGGGAGAGGCGACTTTCGTTGGGGTGGTTGCGGGGCAGCAGGTTAAAAGCGGCGCGTTGCTTGTGCAGCTAAACGCGCAAGACGCGCAGAAAGCGGTTCGCGATGCGCAGGCGAATTTGGACTCGGCGCAATTATCTTTGGACAAGCTCGTCCAACCGGCCGACCAATTAGCAGTAACTCAGGCCGAAAACTCGCTGACATTAGCTCGGCAGGCAAAAGCCAAGGGTCAGGACAGTCTGAATGCGGCTTACTCGGACGCTTTTACCAATATTTCCAATGCTTTTCTGGATTTGCCAACCGTGATTACCGGCGTCCAGAGCGCGCTTTATGGCACCAGTTACAACCCGCAACAGGATAATATTTCTTACTATACCGATCTGGCCAAAGTATACGACCAGACGGTTTTTACTTACAGGGATGATGCCAACGCCAAATACCAGGCGGCTCGCGCAGCTTACGATAAAAATTTCCTTAATTATAAGGCCGCAACCCGTGATTCGGGCAACGACGCGATAGACGCTTTGCTCAATGAAACTTACAACACTTTCAAATTGGCGTCCAATTCCGTGAAGAGTTCGGATAATTTTTTAAGTTTTGTGAAGGATCGCCTGACTGCAAGGGGAACTTCGTTGCCTTTGCAGATGGCAACACATCAGGCCAATGTCGCAACCTATACCGCCAAATCAAACACTAATTTATCAAGCATTTCGTCCAGCATGGACTTGATAAAAAATTACAAAGACACGCTGGTGAGCGACGATCTGGCCATCACGGAAAAAACCCAATCGCTGGCAAAATTAAAAGCCGGCGCTGATCCGCTGGATATCCAATCGCAACAGCTGGCAGTCAAGCAGCGGCAGAATGCTTTGGCGGACGCCCAGCAAACATTGGCGAATTATTATATCCGCGCTCCTTTTGACGGTGTCATCGCCAAGATTAATGTTGGCAAAGGAGATTCGGTTTCTTCGGGTTTTGCCGCGGCCACTGTCGTGACCAGCCAGCGCATCGTCGTGATATCGCTGAACGAAGTCGATGTAGCCAGGGTCAAAATCGGCCAGCGGGCCAATCTCACTTTTGACGCTATTGACGGATTGACGCTGACGGGGCATGTGGCGCAAATAGATGTTACCGGGACGGTCGCCCAGGGAGTTGTAAGTTATAATGTGCAAATAGTTTTGGACGCGCAGGATGACAGGATAAAACCCGGCATGAGCACATCGGCGTCAGTAATAATCGATGCCAAGCCGGATGTTCTGGTCGTGCCCAACGGCGCCGTGAAAACCCAGGGGGGCCAATCTTATGTCGAGATCGCGGATAAATCCGCGTCTCAGCCGGTGACCGGTTCGGCCAATCAAGTCACATTGAAAATGTTGCCTCAGGCCCAAGCCGTGGAGATTGGCGCGTCTAACGACACCTCAACGGAAATTACCATCGGACTGAAAGAAGGGGACACCATCATCGTTCAAACCATAACTTCCGGCACGACGAACACTTCTCCCTACCAAAGTTCCGGCTTGAGGATTCCCGGCCTTAGCGGCGCGGGCGGTGGAGGCGCGGCTAATAGGGCTATAAGGGGAAATTAAAATAGCATGATAGAAATATCCGATATCACCAAACTATACAAGAATGAGAATGTGGAATTCTTGGCGTTGAAAAATGTGTCATTCAAAATAAACGACGGGGAATTCGTGGCGATAATGGGGCCAAGCGGCTCGGGCAAATCAACTCTGATGCATATTTTGGGCGCTTTGGATACGCCGACGAGCGGCAGATATCTGTTGGACGGACAAGATGTCGCCTTGTTGACGGAAGACGAATTGGCGGATATCAGAAAAAATAAGATCGGTTTCGTTTTTCAGTCATTCAATCTTTTGCCTCGCGCTTCGGTCATCCGCAATGTTTATTTGCCTTTGGTGTATTCGGGCGTCTCCAAAGAAGAGAGGGTAAGGATAGCGGAAGAAAAATTATCAGCAACCGGTCTGCCCGAAACGCACTTCCACCATCTTTCAAATCAGCTGTCCGGCGGGCAGATGCAGCGCGTGGCAATCGCGCGGGCGCTGATAAATAACCCTTCTCTTATTTTGGCGGACGAGCCGACTGGAAATCTGGACACGAAAACCGGCGACTTGATATTGGAAACATTCAAGAAGCTCAACGATGCCGGCCACACCATCGTTCTGATAACTCATGAGCCGGAAGTGGCCAGGCATGCCAAGCGCATTATCCATATCCGCGACGGAAGCATTTTGAAGGACGAGATTTTAAGATAAATTTATGGCTATTTTCGATCTGCTGGAAGAAATCTACTTCGCTTTGTCGGCCAACAAGATCAGGTCTTTTTTGACGGTGCTGGGAATTGTTATCGGCATCGGTTCGGTTATTGCTATGGTCTCCATCGGCCAGGGGGCGCAAGGCAGCATCCAGTCCAGCATCCAATCCATCGGCTCCAATCTTGTCATCGTAACGCCGGGCGCCCAGCGGGGCGTCGGTGTGCAGGTGAGCGCTGGCCGCGGCTCGGCCCAGACCCTGACGCAGGCTGACGCGGACGCCATCCAGAAAGAAATAAGTTCCATAAAGCAGATTGCGCCAGAACTCACGCGCCGTTATCAAATAACGGCCAAAGGCCAAAATACCAACACATCCATTACCGGCACCACCCCGGCCTATCCTGAGGTGCGCAATATCGCTGTTGGCGAGGGATCGTTCATTGACGCACAGCAGATGGCCTCGTATTCCAAAGTGGCCGTTATCGGGCCGACCGTTAGGGACGATCTTTTTGGCCAGGGCGCCGAAGCGCTGGGCCAGTCAATTAAGATCAACGGCGTAATATTCAAGATCGTCGGCATCACGCAGGCCAAAGGAGGATCGGGGTTCAACAATCCCGACGACATTGTTTATGTCCCCCTGACCACAGCGCAGAGATTCTTGGCAGGGGATGCCTATGTAACAACCATCAGCATTGAGGCACAGGACCAGTCTTCAATGGCTTCCGTCCAACAGCAGATAACGATCCTTTTGCTGGAGCGGCATAAGATATCAGACCCTGCGGCCGCGGATTTTGGCGTTCTGACTCAGGCCGATATCGTGGCGACCGCCTCAACGGTTACCAGTACTTTCACAATACTGCTGGCTTCCATTGCCGGCATCTCTTTGCTGGTTGGCGGCATCGGCATAATGAATATGATGTTGACGACCGTGACTGAACGAACACGCGAAATTGGCCTGCGCAAAGCCATCGGCGCCAAGAAGAGGGATATAAATCTGCAATTTTTGATGGAAGCGATAACTTTGACTTTTCTTGGCGGGATGATTGGGGTCGGCTTGGGTTGGCTTTTGGCTTATCTGGTTTCTTTGTTCGCCGGCATCGCCACATCGGTTTCCTGGTCTTCGGTATTTTTGGCCTTCGGAGTTTCTGCGGCCATCGGAGTGGTGTTTGGCTATTATCCAGCCCGGCGCGCTTCGCAATTGAATCCCATTGAAGCATTAAGATATGAATAACAGTAAATATAAAAAATTCTGAATCCTAAATTCTAAATTCCAAACGAACTCAAAATTAAAAATCCAAAAATCTTAAACATTGAAACGGTTTTGAAATTTGGTCATTAAATATTGTTTAGAATTTAGAATTCAGAATTTAATTTTTATGAAAAACAAAACTATTATAGCCGGCATTCTGTGCGCGCTTATCTTTGGCGCGGGCGGTTTTTTCGGCGGCATGAAATATCAACAGGGTAAGACCGCGTCTTTGGCGCAGAATTTTTCCGGCGGCCAGCGCCAGCGCGGAGCAGGCAACTTTTCCGCAGGCGTTAACCGCAACGACGGAGTCGCGGCGGGTGAGATCATTGCCAAAGACGATAAAAGCGTTACAATCAAATTGAGGGACGGCGGTTCCAGAATAGTTTTTTATTCAGCTTCAACCCAGCTGCAAAAGACGGCTTCCGCTTCTCAGGACGAGCTGGCGGTCGGCAAGCAGGTTGTTGCCAACGGCACGGCTAACTCGGACGGCAGCATCACTGCCAGCCAGGTTCAAATAAGGCCGGATGTCCAGGTTTCTCCTTCGTCGTCGCAGTAAAGGCGCGCTTTGCCCGTAAAACCGGGCCGATACTATGAAAAATATTATCCATAGACACAAGTCATTTTGGTCGCAAAATAATCTTCGCTGGAGTGGTATTTTTGGCTTGGTTTTCTTGGCCTTGAGCTTGTTTATCAACTATGGCGCCAATATCTATGTAACCAACCGCGCGAGCAATTCCGTTTCCGATCTTTTCTTAGATAATTTGCCGGCGATAAATGTCGGCTGGATATTTTTTCAAGGAACTATCATATTTTTTATATTTGTTGCCTGGCTGATGGTAAAAGAGCCGCGAAGAATACCCTTTGTGCTCAAAAGCATAGCAATCTTTATTTTGATTCGCTCCGCTTTTATTTCTTTGACGCACTTGGCCGCGCCGCCGGGCCAGCCCATTTTGAGTTTGAGTAATATGTTTAGCGAGATAACTTCCGGCAATGACTTGTTCTTTTCCTCGCACGCCGGCATGCCGTTCCTGATGGCGCTGATATTCTGGAAAAACAAGCGTTTGAGGGCATTTTTCATTTGTTTATCCGTGTTTTTCAGCGCCAGCGTTTTGCTGGGCCATTTGCATTATTCCATCGATGTTTTTGCCGCGTTTTTCATCGCTTATGGCATTTGCCACATTGCCCAATGGCTGTTTGCGAAGGACTACGAGTTGTTTTTGAAAGAGGAAAATGTTTGATCCCGTTAGAAATTATTGGATAAACGATTTTTTGAATAATTCGTTTGGCTGATTGATACAATCTCTGCCAGCAAAAAGAGAGTTTAATAATTTTTAACGGGATTGACACAATTGTCGTTTTGGTGTATTTTGTGGAAAACGAACGAAAGGAGGGCGGTACCTTGAAAACCATAGAGATTGTACTAATGGCAGCGGCGATAACGCTGCTCTGGAAGCTGTTTGAAGCGGTGATGTCCTATAAGGATAAAACTTTCTCTTTGGGGCAACTGGAAGAATACAGCAGGACGCCGGTCAAATTTCATGGCCAATACCGTTGGCAACATTTGCCCATGTCATTTCTGAATAACTGGGCGGCCAGTTGGGGGGATATGTATATCTTTCCCGTAGTCAACGCGCTGGTTGTGTCGTCGTTGTGGCCGGTCTTGGATCGGCAGTGGAACGGTGTTTCATTTTTTGTCATGTTCACGCCTTTCTTTCTTGTTGCCGGCATAGCGGTGAGCATTCTTTTTCATCGCGCCTGGTGGGGACACGATGAAAACCTCGGCCATATTTTCATCGGCTGGAATATCGGTCATACTCCCGAAACAAGAGTCCCCGTTGAACACAACGGTTTTTACGACGATATGACGAAAGCCGGCTGGGTGCATTTCTGGTTCATGTCGGCGCAGGTGGCTGTGATGTTGGCGTATATTGTCGCTCCGATGCCCAAGGAGGTAGTGTTCTGGGTGAGCGGCTTGTTGGCAGCGTTCTTTATCATTCAGAACGCTCAGGCTGTTATGATACAACGGGGTTCTTGGAAAAAACATTTTTTCATTGCGATGGCAGAAAACGTTATTGTTTGGAACATTGCCATTGCCAAAATACTATAAGATGCATTTTGCAAAACAAACAAACAACCCTCGCGGGAAACCGCGGGGGATTTTTATTATTGAAATTAAACTATTATTGTTCGAGCGAGTCCATAGGACGAGTCGAGAACTAAGCTATTGTGTGACTTCTCGACTACGCCCCGCCAAAGCGGGGCTTCGCTCGAAGAATAATATATATTTTTTTATTTATTTTCTAATAATCTTTTGTATATTTCTGATAACTCCTGATTGAGCGCCTTGATGTCTTCTTTCTGCGCCAGAGCTTTGGCGCCTTCTTTGAGCCGCGTTCTTAAAGAGTTGTCGCCGATAACGCGCTCAAGGCAGGTCTTGAATTCCTCGTCATTTTTGGCTTTAAGACAGTTGACGCCATCTATAAGCCAGGGGTTGTAAACCGGCAAGTCGCGCACGATGATGGGGAGTCCGACGGCTGCCGCTTCAAGGATGACCATTCCTTGGTTCTCTTCAAAAGACGGAAAAACGAAAATATCCAGGCAATTGAACGCGGCGTTGCGGTCTTGAACATATCCGGTAAATTGCGTGTTGCCGGGTAGCTCTTTGGGAAGGGCTTTAACCATCATAGCGCTGTAAATTTTGCCAAACCACACGAACTGGTATTGCGGATAATTTTCAGCCAGCATTAAAAAAGTGTCGGTGCCTTTGCGGGGAATAACGAGCCCCACCGTGCCGACGGTCAGCTTTTCGCATTTATATTCTTTGCGGTACGCGTCGCGGCTCGCTTGGTCGGGAAAAATAAAATTCGTATCCACGCCGTTTGAGCGAACCATCAGTTTTTCCGGCGGCAGGCCGTAATTGACAAGGAGCGACTTGGTATAGGCGCTGGGGCAAAAAACCAGATCTGCCAGGCCGTAGGCGTAAGTCAAATATTTTTTCATCAGCGGCGCCAAAAATTTGTTGAAGCGAAAGACCTGCATAAAATCCTCGACCGTGACATGCGACCAGATGATAACCTTTTTACCTTTGCGGCGGGCTTTTTTGATGAGATAGAGGGATTTGAGCCAGGGCGTGTTGATTTGCAGAGGGTCGCAGGAATCGTCCCACTTTTCCGTGAAATCGATATTCATGGCTTTGAGTGATTTTTTCTGATTTTCGTAAGACGATAAAAGCCCCGTGCCCAGGTTCTTGAAAAAAATGCCATTCATGAAATGGTAGAATTCCAGGTAAAGACAAATTTTCATAATATCAATGAATTGTCATTCCGGGTCAAGTGCGGGATGACAATATTTTTTATTTATAATAAATAATTATTTTAGCAATTCTTTATAATAATCTTCCAGCCGAGTCAGAATCTTTTCTTCCGAATATTCCATGACCAGGCGGCGCGAGCCCTCGCTGAATTTACCGAGCAACTCGGGGCTCGAAAGGATAGCCAGAGTTTTTTGGGCGATATCGGCCGGGTCGTCCGTGCGCGCGAAAAATCCGTTGGTGTTTTCTTCCACAATCTCGGCCAGGCCGTTTTCCTTAGCTGCGACGATAGGCAGGCCCGCGGACATCGCCTCAAGGACGGAAAGGGGCATATTTTCGCTTTTGCTGGCGGTTATGAAAACATCGTTGGTTTGCAGGGCTCGGGCCAGTGTTTCGCCGTAAACGAATCCGGTGAAGATGACATTATCGGCGACTCCCAATTTTTCCGCCAGCTTTTTCAGCTTGTCTTTTTCCGGTCCGTCGCCGATAAGCATCAGTTTGAGCGACGGCATTTCTTCGAGCATCAAGGGAAAAGCTTTAATAACCTGGTCGATGCTTTTTTCGTAGCTTAGCCGGCCCATATAAGCAACAGACCTGTCTTCTATGCCGAAATACCGTTTTAGTTTCTCTTTGGTTTCGTTGTCTTTGACCGGATGGAATAATTTTGTGTCTATGGAATTTTTCAGGACTGTCGTCAGTTTTTTTAGGCCCTTGGATACCATGGCATTAGCCAGCGATTGGGACGGACTTAAGATAAGGTCGCATCGATTATAATAGCTGACCGTGAGCTTCCAGGAAAGTTTTTTCCCAAAATCATGGTTCATCCCAATGTGCTTTAAATAATGGTCATAGAAAGTGTGGTGCGTGCCGACCAGCGGAACTTTGAAAAACTTGGCGCACATCACCGCTTCCAGACCGACAGAAAACGGCGTGTGGGTGTGGATAATATCGGGCTTGAATTTTCTCAACCGGTTAAAAGAAAATCCGATCGGAAAACTTAGCCGCTCATTGCCATAGACCAAAGCCGGCAAAGAGGGGAGATAACAGATCGAGAGATTCTTGCGGGTGGAATCGTTATGGCGCGAAGCATCCTTGGAAACCGTAAAAACCATAACTTCGTGGCCCCTGTCCGCGAGTCCCTTGGCCGACTGATATGCCACATTGGCCACGCCATTAGTGGTTTGCGGGGGGAAAGTGTCGCTAAATATCGCTATTCTCATATTTTTTTAAAAATTCCAAAATTATTTCGTTTGTTTCGTTCTGGGCGTTGGTGCTTATGAAATGGTCCGGGTTTTTGGAAAATATCAGATGGGCGCCGGGCATCGCTTTGGCTGCGGCGTTGATTTCAGCTTTGGTGATGAACGCATCTTCTCGGCCGTAAACCAGGATGGCGGGCGCTTTGATATTTTTAAGTTCATTTTCCAGATTAAGCTTCGTCACGCGCGCCAGCATCCAAAAATTCACCGATATGGGCATTGTGCGCAAGCCGTCCCAAACGGAATCCCAATAGCCGACGGTTTTGCCGTGTTGGTAGTAATGGTAATTTTGGCGCTTTTGCCAGAGCAGAAGAGCGGCCAAAAAATTCAACGCGCCGACAACGAGCGGAGTCAGGAAATCAAGATGCAGATATTTGAAAAACGGCGCGTGATTGGCGCTGAGAAGGATAAGCCCCTTGATCCGTTCAGGATGCCTGGCGGTAAAATCAATGGCGGCCTGGCCGCCAAACGAATAACCCGCCAATATAAAATCTTTGATATTCTCGTTATCAGCTATTTTTTGCAGGTCGTCGGAAAAAACGGAAAGTTCATATAAATTTTCATCTTTTGTTTTATCGGAGCGGCCGTGTCCGCGCATATCCGGCGCCAGGCAGTTGTATCTGTTGGCGCGCAAAACTTCCATTGTGCTGAGCCATGTCGTGTGGTTGGAAGACAGGCCGTGGAGCAGTACGACAAAAGGCCGCCCCGGAAAAGAATTTTCCAGGTAATAAAAAATTTTGCCGACGCTTGTTTGAACGGATTTTTCTTGAAAGACGGCGTTGTTCATATCAGGACGCGGAATTATTACGGCCTTTTCTAAAATAGAAAAAGTATATTAAAAATGCGCCAATTGCCGCGCCAATGAAAATCAGTGAAATTCTCTCCAAATATGTGCTAATGGTTGACAGGGCGTGGCCGAAATAAAAACCAAGGAGTAATAGCAGGAGAGATTTTATCAGCGTGGCCATCATATTGGAAAAGATGAACTTATCAAAAGGCATTTTGATGATGCCGGCGGCGATCAGAAATGCTCCTCCGATGCCATGAGACATCTTGCCGATAAATAAAAGATTGCTGCCGCGTTTGTCAAATTGCGATTCCAGGGATTGGACTTCTTTTTCGCCGACTCCGACAAGCCGCCCCCATTTTTCAATGAATTTGATTCCGCCAAAGCGGCCAACGGCGTAATGCAGGACATCGCCGACGAGGTCACCGGCAACAATGACAAGATAGGCGAGCCAAAAATTAAGATGTCCCGTGGAAACAAAAAATCCCGCGGCAACGGTAATAATGGGCCCTTCGGCCACGGCCAGGGGAAATAAAGCGAAGTATTTATAAGCGCTGAGCCAAAGAATGATTTGCTGGAGTGGGGTCATTGATAATTAAAACAAAGATTGCTCTAATTATCGTTTAAAATCAACGGTAAGTCAAAGGATTTCGGACAAATCACCGTGCCAAATTTAGTGATGAAATAAAAAAGGGCCTGCGCGCATTTTTTGCGTCGCAGACCCTTTGTTGTTGCAGATAGGAGCTTCTATCGCATCATTCTGATGATTTCATTGTATATTGTCATTGCGTCATACGCTGGAAACGGAAAAATGCAAGTTCCCGGCAGGCCCAAACGAAGCGCCACGCAAGGATGGAACTTCAGGGTGTATTTATTGTTCCTGAAGCCGAAGGTTGCGAGGGGCTTGTTGTTATTATTGCAGTTGCCGATTTTGGTCCTGATTGTCAGGGCCAAGGGATACCAAAACGACCAGGCGATCTTTAATTCATAGCTTTTGCAATCTTTAATCGATGCGGGATAAGGAGTGGCTCCGCTCGTTCCGTCATGGCAGTTCTTCCTGCTCGCTTTTTTTCTTTTTCCATGCATTTCGAGAACCTGGCTGTCTTTGAAGAAAAAATTAGGCATCTGGTCGGGTGGCTGAACAGCTGCTTGTTTCTGTTTCGATTTCTCCATTTCGTTAAACCCCCTTTTCAAGTAGTAAGAACCATCGGGAAGGAACTATACATAGTATAATATTTTACAATCAATCAGTCAATATTGGCAAAATCTTTTTTATTGATATAATAAAAAGATGGAAAACCAAACAATAAAAATTCCCGTAACTCAAGCAGCCGAGCCGCAAAAAAAATCCCGGGCTGTTTTATTTTACGGCCTGGCGGCACTGGCTGTTTTGGCCGCGGGATTTTTAGCATACGCATATTATGAGATTTATGTTCCCGTGGATAAAAATAGCGTTGAAACGGTGGAATTTACCGTGACGAAGGGCTTGGGCGTAAAAGAAATTTCCTGGCAGCTGGAAGACGCCAAATTGATCCGCAGCGCCTGGTGGTTTGAAACCTATATATGGTATAAGAAGCAAAGCGGCGATTTGCAAGCCGGAAAATACGCGCTGGGAAAAAGTTTCAGCGTGCCGGAAATCGTGGGTACAATAACAGGCGGAAAAGTCGTTTTGAATGAAGTAAAGATAACTTTTCCCGAGGGGTTCACTTATAAACAGGTCAAAGCGCGCCTGGCCGAACAAGGAATAACCGGTTTTGATGATATGGGAGGCGAGACAGTCGGCGATTTTCAGGTGCAGTATAAATTTTTATCTGACGCGCCGGCTAACGCCGGTCTTGAGGGATTCCTGTTCCCCGACACCTATATTTTTGAGCGCGATGTCAAGGCGGCCGGAATAATCAAAAAATTTCTGGACAATTTTGATAAAAAACTAACGCCGGATTTGCGCGAGCAAATATCGCGGCAGGGCAAGAATATATACAATGTGGTTATTTTGGCGTCTATCGTCCAGCAGGAGGCGATAGACGAAAACGATATGCCGCTTGTTGCCGGTGTTTTTGCCAATCGCCTGCAAAAAGGCATAGCGCTGGAATCGGACGCTTCGGTAAATTACGCCACCGGTAAGAAATTGCGGCAGACCACATACGAGGACTTAAAAATCAAGTCGCCGTATAACACCTATATGTACCGCGGTTTGCCGCCCGGCCCCATCGCCAATCCTGGCATTGAAGCCATCCGCGCGGCGATAAATCCGCCCAAAACCGATTATCTGTTTTTTCTGCATCCGCTCGACGGCCCCACGGTTTTCAGTAAAACCTTGGATGAGCATAATAGGAACAGGGCGAAGTATTTGAAATAACCTTGACAATTTCAGGTAAGAGAGTAAGATGTAACTAATAGAATACGAGCCCAAGAAAGCAGGTCCCTCGACAAGCTCGGGATAAACTCCAATGAGCAAGTCAGTATAAATCCTGCCCAGGCGGAAGGTAGCTGATCGTCCCTTGACCCGCTTCGCTAAAGCTTCAGCGAGGCGAGCAAGTTCGGGATAAACGACGAATGGCTTATCGTTAATGCGCCTGAAGAGGCGTTTTTTATTAAAAATATATGCCAGGTAGTGAAAATTCGGCGATTTAACCGAATTGTCGTTGGCTGGTAAAACTTGATAAAACCATAGAGTTTGGCAAAGTTAAGTAAGTCCATTGGGATTTATGAATATAGCCGAATTTCTACTACCTGGTATGCAAACAAAACAACAAAAAGAGGAATTGTTGAAAGAATTGACCGAGCGTTTGACCAAAACCAAAGCCGCTGTTTTTGCTGACTACACGGGCCTTAGCGTGACCAAATTGACAGAGCTGCGCCGGAAATTGCGCAGCCAGTCGGGCGAGCTGAAGGTTGCCAAGAAGACCTTGATAGACCTGTCGTTCAAAAAGAGCGGCATTGAAAATGTGGATACCAAGAATATGAATGGTCAGGTGGCGGTGGCTTTTGGATATCAGGATGAAATTTCGCCGGCCAAGATCCTGAACGATTTTGCCAGGCAGAACACGCAGTTGAAAATTTTGGGCGGAATATTGGAAAACAAGTTCATCGACAGCTTAAGCGTTATCGGTCTTGCCAAATTGCCGTCCAAGCAGGAATTGCTGGGCAGATTGGTTGGCACCGTTGCCGCGCCGATGAGCGGAATGTTGAATGTTTTGCAGGGTAATTTGAGAGGATTGGTTCGAGTGCTCTCACAAATCAAACAATAAATCAAATAAAAAAAGATAAATTCGGGTATCGGTTGAGAAAAGATGCTTTTCTCAAAGACGCCCTCGTTATCAAAAAATAATATGAGCGAACAAAACAAAGTTGAGGTTCCAGCCAAATTCAAGGATTTGGTCGAGCAGATAGAAAAATTATCTGTTCTAGACCTGGCGGAACTCGTCAAAGTTTTAGAAGAGAAATTTGGTGTTTCCGCGGCTGCGCCGATGATGATGGGTGCGATGCCGGCTGCCGGCGAAGCCGCCGGAGCTCCCGCCGAAGAAAAATCCAGCTTTAACATTGAGTTGAAGTTGGCGGGCGACCAGAAGATAAATGTCATTAAGGTTGTGCGCGAAGTCACGGGCCTGGGCTTGAAAGAAGCCAAGGACTTGGTTGACGGAGCCCCCAAGATGATAAAGGAGAATGTTAAAAAAGCCGATGCCGAAGAAATTCGCAAGAAATTGACCGAAGCCGGCGCGACCGTAGAATTGAAATAAACCAAATAAAAAACCGCTTCATTTTCCGAAGTGGTTTTTTATTTCCGCACCTGTGCAAAAACGCGGGTTTTTGTCAATTCAGCAGTTCGCTTAACGCTATCGGCGGAGTAATGAATTTTTTGGGCCCCTTGGCGGGCTCGAGCAATTCTTCGTCCGCGGCGATTTCCAGCAGCAGCGCACCCAAAGTTGGCGGTTTTTTCTCTTCACGCAGAATTTTTTGTATCTGCTCGGAAACCAGGGCTATCTTGGGTAGCGAAAAAATTTGCTTGAGGCCGGGCAGCGAAAAAAAATCAAAAATGGCCGGCGTGCCGAAAATTATTTTATCGCCGGAGCCCAGGGTGCCGGAAATAACGCTTTGAAAGGTTTTGGCCGGATGGGGCTTGTTGGCCGAGGGCACCAGCTTTTTTGTTATATTGACCAATTGGCCGGCGCGGCAAAGCCAGGCCTGGGCCGAGCCGGTCTGCGTCAGGAAAAGGTCTTTTTCTTTGTTCAGCGCGGCGCAGACAAAATGGATCTTGCCCAGCCAATTTAGATTTCCTTGATTGGCGATTTCGCTTAGGGCCTGGTTGGCCTTTTTTAACGCCGCTTCCAGCGACTCCACCGATCCGCGGTGGGGCAGCAGATAATATTCTCGTTTAATGATGGAACTTAAAAGATTCACCAGGTGCAGCGAATCCTCGTCGGTCGTGAGCTCGGCCACCATATATAAGCTTCCCAGGGAGGCCTCTTCTATATTACCCGGTTCATACATAAAAATATCGCAAATGGTATTTTTGCTGCGAGGGGCCTTTATTAATATTTCTTCGATTTTGACCATAAGATATAAATATATTATATCAAAAAGCCGAAGGTAAGGGTAGCTTGTTCGGGGCTGGACACAATCGTCAAAAAATACTAATCTTTGAGTATATATAATAATTGACAGGGTATGGAGGGAGACCTCTTTTTTAATATGCCAGGTAGTGAAAATTCGGCGGTTGGATTTACTTCATTATTTGGCAATCAAAAAAGTATAAAAATAGAGATTGCTTCTGTTGTATTTAATATTTTTTGAATATGACAGCCGAATTTCTACTACCTGGTATGTCAGAACGAATACTTGAGCAATTGTTCGACTCGCCGATAAAAGTAAAACTGCTTAAGCTGTTTTTGCGCAACCCGGACAGGCAGTTTTTGATGCAGAATATCATTAAAAAAACTCAGGAGCGCCGGAACGCGGTCGTTAAGCATGTGAGTGGGCTGGAAAGCATCGGTTTGTTGGCTGCCAAAAAAATAAAAACCAACCGAAAAAAAGGAATAATCGGCGGCTTGTATTATAATGTGAACCCCAAGTTCGATTTCTATCCGGAGCTCCAAAGTTTGGTTTTAAAATCCAGTCCGACTTCCAAGGTAAAAATGTTGAAGCGTTTAATGAAAATAGGCCGGATAAAGATGGCGCTTGTCGGCGGCGTATTTTTAAATAGCGACAACAGCCGGGTAGATTTATTTTTGGTCGGCGACGATATCTCCCATAAAAAACTGATGAATTTTTTGGCGGATATGGAAGCGGAAGTCGGCAAGGAGATAGAGTATGCGGCGATGGAAACCAAAGAATTCGATTATCGTTTTCATATGTTCGACCGTTTCGTGCGCGACATTCTGGAAAAACCGCACGAGAAATTATTGAACCGGCTGAAATTCGTGTAAGTTACAGTTTGGCTCGCCCCGCCAAGCTTGGGCAATTAGCTCAGTGGTAGAGCGTTCCGTTCACATCGGAAAGGCCGCTGGTTCAATCCCAGCATTGCCCACAGCTGAAGTAGAGCGCGAAATTTACCCTGAGCTTGTCGAAGGGTTCACATTGGAAAGGTCAGTGGTTCGGGTCCATTATCATCCACACCCAAAAGTTTAACGGGGTAGGCATCGAAAGGGTTCCGTGGCTGGAATCCAGATGTGCCCACCCAAAATACCCTTGGGGATAAATGGGGGACAATTTAATAGCTTATAGCGTATAGCTTATAGTGTATAGCAAGGAGAAACGGCTTGATTGAGCCGTTTTTTGTTGTTCGCGAAAAATTAAGGGAGGATTAACGGTTCGAGTGGAACAGGGTGGTTGACGGGTTTTATGAAAGTGGAATATAATGTAAGGGTAGTGGATAATTGTGGATAAAGATGTTAGTAAGTACTCATTTCTGTGGATAACTTCTCGAGGGGGTATCCATAGAAATGCAGTACAAGTATTCGTAAATTCATTTTGCGCGAGGCGAAGGACCTCCCGTGCCTATTCTTATATAGATGGGCTTGATGCGGGACTCACCTTAGCGAGGAGACCCCTCGCCGCGCTCAGAATGTCCGCTCGGCGTCCGCTTCAAAAAACCGCAGTCAGCCTAAAGCAACGGTATAAAGTATAGTTTCGGTTGCTGCTTGGCGCTCGCCGCGCATCAATATTAAAATAAACAAATCTGGGGCGCGGTTGCGCGACATTTTTTTCAGCGGACGCCTCGCTCATAATTTAACGCAAAGTATGTTAATCGGCGAATATCAGCACACAATTGACGAAAAGAAGCGCTTGGCGATTCCGGCCAAGCTTCGCAAGGAATTGGGCAAGGGCGCGGTGCTGACGCGCGGCCTTGATAATTGTTTGGCATTGTATCCTTTGAAAGAATGGGAAAAGCTGGCGGATAAATTAAGTAAGCTCCCAACCGGTCAAGTGGAAGCGCGGGGATTGGCACGGGTGATACTTTCGGGAGCCGTGGAAGTTGAGTTTGATGCCTTGGGCAGGATTTTGGTGCCGGATTACTTGAAGCAATACGCAGCAATAGAAAAAAATACCGTGATTGCAGGCGTTTTCAATCATTTGGAAATTTGGGATCAGAAGCAGTGGGAGGGATATAAACAGAAAACCGAAAAGACGGTGGGAGATATGGCTGCCAAACTTTCGGAAATAGGATTTTAGCCATCGGCGGGCCGGAGGCCGCAAACCCTTAAGCCATCGGCTTATGGCTTGCGGCTCGAAGATGGTTAAAAATATTTTTATGCATATCCCGGTTCTTCTCCAAGAGGTAATAGAATATTTGAATCCGGTTGCCGATGAGAATTTTATCGACGGCACGGGCGGCGCGGCCGGCCATACGCTGGCGACCTTAGAAAAGAATGCGCCCGGCGGCAAGATTTTATTCTTCGATCGGGACGCCGAAGCAATAACGCGGGCCAAAGAAACTATTGCGGCCAAGGGATTGTCGGGGCGGATGATATTCGCGAATGACACATACGCAAATATCGCGCAAGCCGTTAAAGAAAATAATTTTGCGCCGGTGCATGGAATATTGCTGGATCTGGGATTATCTTCCGATCAGCTGGAAGCAGGCGGGCGGGGATTCTCTTTTATGAAAGATGAGCCGCTGGATATGAGATATGGCGCGAATCAGGAGTTGACCGCGCGAGAGATTATCAATCACTGGGAAAACAAAGAAATAGAAAATATTTTGAAAGAATACGGTGAAGAGCCGTTCGCCAGGAGGATAAGCGAGCAAATAATAAAAAGCAGAAAAATAAAATCGATTTTAAGCACGAAGGAGCTGGTCGGCGTTATCGCCGAAGCGGTTCCCAAGAAATTTCAATATGGCAGGATACATTTTGCTACAAGAACTTTTCAAGCTTTGCGAATTACCGTTAACGACGAACTGGGAAATCTTAAGAGATTTTTACCTCAAGCAATTGATGTTTTAAAAGAAGGAGGGCGCTTGGCGATAATTTCTTTCCATTCGCTGGAAGACAGGATAGTCAAAAATTTTTTCAGGGACCTGGCCAAAGCGGGCCGGGCGGAGCTCTTAACAAAAAAACCGATAACGGCGGGGGAGGACGAAATCCATGTAAATCCCCGGAGCCGGAGCGCGAAACTTCGCGTGATCAAAAAAATAGAATAGTCATCGCTTCCTAATTTAGAAATCTGGACCTATGACCTATCACAAACAAATAGTTTTTGCCGACCGACAAAAAGGCAATATCGCATTGAGCGCAGCCATTATTTTCGGCTTATTTTTGATGAGCGTGCTTTATTTGGCGCAGATAAACAGCTTGGTGGCGCGGAATTTTGAATTGCGCGCGGTCCAAAATTCCCTGAAGGCCAAACAGGACGCAAATCAGGCCGCAACGATTTCGCTGATGCGAGTTCGTTCCATGAACAGCTTGGAAAATGCGGCCAAGGACTTGAACTTGGTGGCGATAGAAAAAGTTGAATATTTGAAAACGGTTCCGGGGTTTTTCGCTCTTTCGCAAAAACCATAATTTCTAACAATGTTGAAGTTTGGCAATTTACGACTCTATACATTACTGATCTTGTTGGTGTTAGTGGCGGGCGGCATTGCAGTCCGTCTTTTTTCTCTTCAAATCATCCGGCATAGCTTTTATGCCGCTTTAGCCGAAGACCAGCACGATGTTTTGGAAAAATTGACTCCCCGCCGCGGGGGAATTTTTATTCAAGAAAAAGGCGGAGTTTGGCACCCTCTGGCCGTGAACCGCTCCTTCCGAACGGTTTTTTTAGTGCCCAAAGAAGTGGCGGATAAAAACAAAGTGGCCGAAAAATTGGCGCCATTGGTGGGTGTGGCGCGGGAAAAAATTCTAGAAAAACTCAAAGACCCCAAAGATCCATACGAGCCGTTAAAATCAAAATTGGACGATGAAATCGCCGAAAAAATAAAAGGTCTTAATCTGAAAGGGGTGCGCCTGACGCCGGAAGAATGGCGCTGGTATCCGCAGGGAACTTTGGCGTCAAATGTTTTGGGGTTTGTCGGCATAAAAGATAATGAAAAAATCGGGCAATACGGCATTGAACAATATTATCAAGAAGCGCTGGCCGGAAAAAGCGGATTGCTGGAGTCGCAAAAAGACGCGCTGGGCAACTGGCTTTTGATGGGTGATTATAATTTGGAGCCGGCGGAGGACGGAGCGAATATTTATTTAACGCTGGATCAGAATATTCAGTATGCGGCGGAACAAAGAATGAAGGCCTTGATGGCCAAATGGAACGCCGGCGCCGCTTGTGCCGTGGTAATGGAGCCGAAAACCGGCGCCATCCGGGCTATGGTGAGCTTACCCGATTTTGATCCCAACGAATACCAAAAAACCAAAAGCGCGGATTTTTTTATGAATTCTTGCGTGCAAAAACTATATGAGCCCGGTTCTGTTTTTAAGCCCATCGTTATGGCTGCCGGCTTGGACACGGGAAAAATTTCGCCGGAAACCGCCTACACCGATGCCGGCATTTTGCAGATTGGCAGTTATACCATTCAGAACGCCCAGCAAAAAACCTACGGGCCAAGCACCATGACCAATGTTTTGGAAAAATCAATCAACACGGGAGTCGTTTTCGTGCAGCGGCTGATCGGTGGAGAAATTTTCAAAAAATACATTGAGGCGTTCGGTTTCGACGAACTGACCGGCATTGATCTGTCGGGCGAAACCAGGGGCGACCTGAAAAATATCAGGGAAAACAGGGAGATAAATTTTGCCACTGCCGCTTTCGGCCAAGGCATTTCTGTGACGCCGATAGAAATGGCCTCGTCTATCGCCGCCATTGCCAACGGCGGCAAACTTATGCGACCATATGTTGTGGAAAAAATAGTTCATCCTGACGGCCGGGAAGAGATTACCCAGCCCAAAATCATACGCCAGGCCGTGGCGCCGCAGACCGCCGGTAAATTGACCGCTATGCTGGTCAGCACGGTCCGTAACGGTTATGATAAGGTGAAGTTGCCCGGATATTTTGTGGCCGGCAAGACGGGCACAGCGCAAATCGCCTCAAGCGGCGGTTACTCGGCCGATGAAACCAATCATTCTTTTGAGGGCTATGCTCCGGCTTATGATCCGAAATTTTTGATTTTTCTGCGCCTGGAAAAACCGCGTGGCATCCAGTTCGCCTCAGAGTCGCTGGCGCCGGTGTTTAGCGATTTGGCCAGATACCTTTTTAATTATTATGAGATTCCGCCGGAAGAGTAAATAATCGCTCGGACTTACTTTCTGAAATCGTAAAATTTTCCCCAGCCAGGAAAATTTCACTCGCCAGTTTTGCTCGCTCGTCCCTCCATAAAGTCGGGACACCGTGCCCGCTTGCAAAACTGAGCGTTTCAGGAAAGTAAATCCTCGCTCTCGGTCTAATCAGAATAATCGTATGCCCAAAAAAATTCTTTGCTTTATTTTAAAAATTCTTGCCCGGGCCACATTGTGGCGTTATAAGCCCCTGGTCATTGGCGTGACCGGCAGCGTTGGTAAAACCGCCGCCAAAGAAGCCATCTACGCGGTTTTGAAAGAAAAATTCGGCGTGCGCCGCAATATTAAAAATTACAACAATGAAATCGGTGCGCCGCTTACCATTTTGGGCCAGATCAGTTGCGGCGATTCCGTTTGGCGATGGCTGCAAACGCTTTTGATAGGTTTTTTTGAAATTTTATATGCCAAAAACTATCCCAAAATCTTGGTTTTGGAGATGGGCGCCGATAAGATGGGCGATATCGCATATCTGACGGATTTCATCAAATGCCATGTGGGCGTCATCACCGCCATCGGAGAGATTCCTGTGCATGTTGAATTCTTCCAGGGCGCGGACCAAGTGGCCAAAGAAAAAGCGAATCTGGTGCGCGGTCTGGACAAGGGCGGCTGGGCGGTCTTAAATTACGACGACCAGCGCGTGCGCGCCATGGCGCGCAAAACTCCGGCGCAAATTTTTACCTACGGTTTTGATGAAAAAGCCGATTTACGCGCCTCCAATTTTGAGCAGAGATTGGACGACTTAAGCGATGTGGGAATGTCTTTTAAGGTCGATTACCAGGGCAGTAATGTTCCGGTTCGCTTATCCGGCCTTTGCGCGCAGCATCAAGTTTACGCGGTTTTGGCGGGTATGGCCGTGGGTTTGATTTTTAAATTGAACCTGGTGGAAATCGCCCAGGCGCTTAAAAGTATTACGCCGTATCCCGGCCGCTTGCGCCTGCTTCGCGGCATAAAAAAAACCTGGATAATTGACGATACTTACAACTCTTCACCCAGCTCTTCTTTGAAGGCGCTGGAATTGCTGGGGAGAATGTCCAATTTGCGCACTGACGGAGAACCCGGCCGTAAAATCGCCGCACTCGGCGATATGCTGGAATTAGGCGCTTTTTCGGAAGAAGCGCACCGGAAGATCGGCGCCAATGTGGCCAAGGCGGCGGATATTCTGCTGGCGGTTGGAGAAAAGTCAATTTTTATGGCCGATGAGGCCAAAAAAAACGGCTTGGCGCAGGAAAGAGCTTGGTATTTTGCCGACTCCGAAGATGCGGGACGCGAATTGCAGGACATGATAAAAGAAGGGGATATAATATTGGTAAAAGGATCTCAAGGTATGCGCATGGAAAAAATAGTCAAAGAACTGATGGCTGAGCCGGAACGAGCCAAGGAATTGCTGGTGCGCCAGGGAGAAGAATGGGAGAGCCGCTGATCTTAACACGGATATGGCAAGCGGATATCAACGCGGATCCTAAATTTTAGATCCGCGTTTTTTGATCGGCGTTATAAGATTTGCGTCCATATCCGCGCTTCTAGTAATATTTCTTTATCAGTGAAACAACGACTCCGCCGATGCGCAAGTTTTGTTTGGGATAGACATTGGGATAATCCTTGTTGGCGGGAATCAGAACAACTTCATTTTTGCGTTTTTGATAATATTTCATAGTCCAGTCGCCGTCAACCTCGGCTACCACTATATCGCCGTTGAGCGGTTCTTTTTCGGATTCCACGATAACGAGGTCGTTGGGCGAAATGCCCGCGTCTTTCATGGATTGGCCGATGACGCGCAGCATATAATTTCTGGAAGGATTGGTGAGCAGGTAATCATCCAGCGATAAAGTATCCATATCTTCCTGATTGGCCAGTGTCGGCATGCCGGCAGCCACCGTGCCCAGAACCTTGAGCTCGTGCGCCAATTTTTTCGGTATCAATTTTCCTTGGCTGTCCTTATCCAAGTAGCCCTGATCAATCAATTTCTTTACCACGCGCCAGGCCGCGTTAACGGATTTAAAATTTAAGAGCTCCGCTATTTCTCGATAAGAGGGAAGGCGCTTTCGCTGGCGGTAGAATTTACGGATTTTGTCTAATGCTTTTTGGATGTCCATGGGATTTGTTCCCTCCTTTTATAAGGGCCCGCTTCGCCATAGCTTTAGCGAGGCGAGAGGGTTAGGGTGGATTTAGAAAGCTTCTTAAATCCCTCCTGCCCTCTCTTTACAAAAGGGAGGAGTAATTTATTATATTTTCAGTTTATTGAACAATCGTTCACTTGTCAAGCCCCGGCTGGATGGTATGCTGAGAGTAGTATTTTTTATCAAAAAAACAGCAAGAAGAGGGGAGGTGAAAAAATGAAAGATTGTCCAAGCTGCAAAATGACATCGGTCTTTGGTAACTACTGTTCTTTATGTGGCGCGAAGCTGATTGAGGTAAAATTGCCTCAATGCTGCAGCTGCCGCGAAAAGGTCTTCCCGGCTGATAAATTCTGTTCGAGCTGTGGCCTTTCAAGGGAAGATGCTTTGGCGCGCTCCCCCTCCTTCTGGGAAACCGCGCTGTCCTTCCTCGGGCTTTAACTCCAGCGTTCTATGTTCTTTCGGGTCGCGCTGAGCGCGACCCGTTTTTTATTGAAAAAAATAAAAATTATGGTAAAGTAAAGTAAGTTTTGGCCCTATCATCTAACGGCTAGGATATACGGTTCTCATCCGTAAAATCGGGGTTCGATTCCCCGTAGGGCTACTATAAATACCATAAAAGCAAGCGAGCCAATTGCTTGGCTCGTGTCGGGAATCGAACGCCGGAGCCGAATTTTCAGCGGAAAATTTGGCGAGGCGGTGGCCAGGCCGAGGCGAGCGATGGCGAGCCGAGAGCCGCGGCCGATTCCCCGTAGGGCTACCAATGAAAAAAGCTTTTTTCATCTTTCTTATTTTGATGCTGCTGGCCACTATCGGAGCGGTTTTTTATAATTGGATGCGAGCGGAAAATACCGTGCAAATCAATAATTCATCGACTCCGACTTTATTGCCGCAAAGAACCCTAACGCAAGAGCCGCTGCCTTCAAGCGCCGAGATGACACCTGAACCGAGCTATCAAAAGCCGGCTGATAACGCTGTTATAAAATTTCCGGTTTTCAATTATCACCACATCCGGCCAATGCCCGATGTTGCCAGCTCAACTATCACAGACCGCGCTTTTACTGTTTCGCCGGAGGGCTTTGAGGCGCATTTGAAATATTTTAAAGACAACAATTATCAGATAGTTTCGGTTTATGATCTGCTGGATTATTTTGATACCGGCAAGCCATTGCCGCCAGAAGCCGTGGCTATTTCGTTTGACGACGGCCGCTACGGCCAATACAAATGGGCTTATCCTCTGCTTAAAAAATACGGTATGACCGCGACATTCTTTATTACGACCGATTGGATAGATAAAAGGGATTTTATGACTTGGCAGCAGGTTAAGGAAATGAGCGATAACGGCATGAGCATAGGCAGCCATTCTTTGGATCACGCGGCTATGAACAAAGTTGACGACAAGCAATTAAGCGCGGAGCTCGCGGGCAGTAAAAAAATATTGGAGGAAAGGATCGGCAAAAAAGTTGATTTACTCGCTTATCCCGGCGGAAGCTATAACGACCATGTCATTCAGCTTGCCAAAGAAGCCGGCTATCAGGCGGCCTTCAGTGTGTATAAAATCATTGACCAGCAACCCAAGTTTAGGTATATCATCCGGCGTTTCCATGCCGATGACTGGCTGGAATCGATAACGGAGAAGCTGGTAAATTATTAATTTTTTCATCTACTTTTCTGTAACCAGAAAAGTAGCAAAAGAGTTCCCGCGCGACGATAAAATTTTGAGAAAATAGAACTCGCCTCGCTAAATTTGCTATCCTCAACGCCCCGACCTGACGGTCGGGGCCCCGCCACAGCACGCAAATTTAGACGCTCGGCTCATTGCTATTTTCTATCAAAATTTTTCGTATGCGCGGTCTTGGATTTATGATACCGTATTTTGTTATTAATCAAATCTCTCTTGGTCCCGTAAAGCTTTATATCTGGGGTTTGTTCGCGGGGCTGGGGTTTAGCGTTGGATATCTATTGTTTTATTACTTGGCCCGGAAAGAAAATCTGGCGCCAAAAAAAATCGCGGGCCTGGCCGTCGCGATTTTTTTTGGCGCAATATCGGGCGCGTGGGTTCTGGCGCGGTTAACCGCGGGCGGCGGAGCCGCTTTTATGGGTGGATTGATCGGCGCGATATTGTTTGGGTGGGCGTATATGGAAAAGGCCAAAATACCTTTTTGGAAAACAGCCGATTTGTTTGTTCTACCGATGGCGCTGGGAATTGGCATTGGCCGCATCGGCTGTATTTTAATCAACGACCACCAGGGCGCGCCGACAAATTTACCCTGGGGAATTTTATGGCCGGACGGCATTTCGCGCCATCCGATGGGGATATATGAATCGCTGGTCGGGTTCGGGTTGTTGGCAGTGTTTTGGTTTTTACAGAAAAAAATAAAAAATATGTCATTGCGAGCGGAACGAAGCAATTCCGTGGACGCGGCAGTATCGCGGGATCGCCACGCCCCTGCGGGGCTCACGATGACAGATGGTCTATTCTTTTTATTATTCCTAATTTCTTATTCCGCCATCCGTTTTTTCCTTGAATTCATTCGCGTTTCCTCCGGCCCCCTAGCCGACCCTCGCTGGGGGATTTTGAGCGTGAGCCAGTGGATAGCAGTAGTAATTTTCTCTATTTCTCTGTTGCTGTTAATCTATAAGAAAAAGTGTTAAAATTATAATATAAGATAATTTACTAATATAAAAATGGGGGCCTTTAATTTTTTAAGAGGAAAAGAGAATAATAATCTTTCTTTAACCGATTATCGAAAAATTTGGACTAAATTTTGTTTTTTGGACGAGAGCGGCAGTCTGAATAATAAAAAAGACCCATTCTTTACAGTCGGGTTTATAAAATGCTCTCAACCATATTATTTAAACAGTAAAATTATCTATGAAAGAAATAAGCGTCATTTTTATGATGAGATGAAGTTTAATAAATTGTCTAAGAATAATATAGATTTTGCAAAATTTTCGATAGATGCGTTTTTCGCGACTAGGAGTACTTGTTTTAATTCTTATTCTGTAGACAAAGAGGGGGAGTATTTTCTTCGAGAATTTGGTGCAGATCCCTGGAAATCATACGAAGATATCTCAATTAGAGTCCTGGAGTCTGGCATTGCTTATAACGAGATTATAATGGTAATTGCCGACCATATTTTAACGCCAAAAGATATTAAATTTGAAGTTAATGTTAAAAGAAAAATAAACGATAAATTTAAGAGACTAGCAGTTGCCGGTGTTTGTCGTTTTGACTCAAAATCAAATGATCTTTTGCAAATAGCGGATTTGATAGTTGGAGCAATAAGCTACGATTTGAAATTATCAACCAATCTTATTTTAAGCGGTGATAAATATAAAAGAAGGTTTTTAGAATACTTAAAAAATAACGCGGGAGCTAAGGAATTTATGAATGGTTTTAAAAGCTATAATTTCAATGTTTTTGTGGATAAAGATATCAGGCGTAGGTTGCCAATTATTGCCTTAGATGTAGTAGAAAATGAAAAAAGGCCATCGTCCTAACGGTCGACGCCTTTCTTCGATACTTACACCTATAGTATAGGCTGTTGATAAGTGTATGTCAAGGTGATTAAATTTAAATTAAATTCATGAGTATATGGCAAGATTATCTGTTATTTGTCGTTCTGGCCGCTGTCGGCGCGCTGATTTATATTACTCTGAAAAAAAAGCCGGAAGATAAGCCGCAGGATAACTCGGCCATTTTGATGATGCAGGAGCAGTTGAAAGAGTTGCGCCAGACCTTGCAAACCTTTGGCACACAGGTGGATAGCAAAATGGGCGACTCGGCCAAGATGTTCCAGCAGCAATTTGCCCAAAGTTCAAAGATCGTCAAAGATATGGGCGATAAGATGATCAATGTGACGGAAAAACTGACCAAGCTGGATGAAACCAACAAACAGGTGATGAATGTGGCCGATCAGCTGCAGGGGTTGGAAGATGTCTTAAAAAATCCCAAGCACCGCGGGGTTTTGGGCGAATATTTTTTGGAAAATGTTCTGAAGAATGTTCTTCCGCCCAAAAACTATCAGATGCAATACGAATTCAAGAACGGCGACATCGTGGACGCGGCCGTGTTTGTTAAGGACAAGATAATTCCCATCGATTCAAAGTTCTCATTGGAAAATTATAACCGCATTCTGCAGGAAAAAGACGAAACGCAAAAAGAGTATCTGGAAAAGCAGTTCAAGATGGACTTGAAAAACCGGATAGACGAAACCGCCAAATACATCCGGCCCAACGAAGACACGATGGATTTCGCCTTTATGTTCATTCCGGCTGAAGGCATATATTATGACTTGTTGATAAACCAAGTGGGCGCCATCAAAGTGAATACGCGCGATTTGATAGAATACGCGTTCAAGGAAAAGCATGTCATCATCGTTTCGCCAACTTCGTTTTTCGCTTATCTGCAAACGGTGATGCAGGGCTTGCGCGCGTTGCAGATCGAGGAATCGGCCAAGGAAATCCGCAAGTATGTGGAAATGCTGCAAAAGCATCTGGGGAGCTACGAAGAATATCTGAAAAAACTCGGCAACAATCTTGGCACAACCGTTAATATGTATAACCGTGCCTACAAGGAGTTTGGCAAGATAGACAAGGATGTTGTGAAAATTACGGGCAAGACAAGCGATATCGAGCCCATGCAAATTGAAGGCCCGGCGATAAAGGACGAAGAATAAGGGAAAAGTGATTAAGCTATCCTATTTAAATAAAAAATCCCCGCCGATTGGCAAGGGATTTTTTATTTGGAATTCTCTTACGAGAGATGCTTGGAAACAAGCTTGGTCATTTCGAACATATTGACGACCGCTTTGCCTCCAAAAACCTTTTTCAGGTTCGCATCGGCATTGATATTGCGCTTGTTGTTCGCGTCTTGCAGCGAATTTTTTTTAATATAGGCCCAGAGTTTTTTCACAACCTCTGACCTGGCCATCGGGCCGTTGCCGACCACCGCAGCCAGCTCAGCGCTGACCTTGAGGGGCTTCATAAACGCAGAATTGGTTTTCTGTGCCATGTTTTTTGTTGTCCGCTTTTTGGCGGATGTATTAATTATTATGGAAACCTTTAAGGGCATTATAGCACAATGCCCTTAAAATGCAAAGGGGATGCCCCGGGGAGATGTCAAAATTGGAATGGGCCTTGACCCTTTTGCTGCCTTTTGTTAATATACAAACAGTCAAATCGGCCCTGAGAAGGGCCCTTAAATTATCTTTAATTGTCATCCCGAAACAAGTTCGGGATGACAAGAAATTGATTATATAAAAATATGGAATTAGCTGTCATAAAAACCGGCGGCAAGCAATATATTGTTTCTCCCGGCCAAAAATTAAGAGTTGAAAAACTGAAAGGCGAAGAGGGCGGCAAGATCGTTTTTGACGAGGTTTTATTGGTGTTGGCGGGTGATAAAGTGCAAGTCGGCCAACCCTTCATTAAGGGTGCGAAAGTCAACGCTAAAATTCTGAAGCAGGACAAAGCCGATAAAGTTATCATTTTCAAGTATAAATCCAAGAAGCGCGAGAAGGTGAAAAGAGGCCATCGCCAGCCCTATACCCTCGTTGAAATAGAGGCGGAAAAATAACCCATTCAAAATCCCTTGCGCCGAGCGGGGATTTTTTGTTCCTTAGTTTTCGGCTGTGGACAAAAAATACTTGGTAGCCAGGGTTAATTTTGCTATAATAAGCGTAGAAATCCGGGCCTCTATAAAAATAGCAGGTAATTTTAATTTATATTGATTTTCGTCCCCGCGCTTAAAATTTAAAACGCGGAGCCGGTTATCGATAAAAGAATCGTATGAGCAAAGAGAACGACCTGAGGGCGATTTGGTTTTGCGACTGGGTGATAAAAGGCGGGCTTTATCTGCTTGCTTTTTTAACGCCGGTGTTTTTTCTACCGTTCAACCTCAATGTTTTAGAGCTGAATAAACAGCTTCTGCTGGTTGTTTTCTGCCTGGTGCTGCTCATAGCGTGGCTTGGCAAAATGATGGCCGAAGGGCGGATGGAGTTGAAAAAAAGTTGGCTGAATATCGGTTTGGCGCTATTCGCTATTTTTTCCTTGATAAGCGCTGTAGTGTCGAAAAATCTTTATTTGGGCCTGGTTGGCTCGGGTAGCGTCATCAATGAAGCATTCTTCTCGCTTGTCGCTCTGCTCATTATTTTTTTCGTCCTGGTCAACAACATCAAGAGCCGCGAGGAGATGATCAATTCTGTTTCCATTCTTATCTTTTCGGGGCTTATCGCCGGGCTTTTCGGCGCTTTCCAGCTGGCCGGAAAATTCCTGCTGCCATTGGACTTTGCCAAAATAGCCAATTTTAACAGCGTCGGTTCGGTCAACTCTTTGGAATTCCTCCTGGCTTCTCTGATGGTTTTGGCCGCGGTGCTTTTTACGGAGAACGAGACCCCGGTTTGGCGCCGGATTTTCTACGGCATAGCCGCTTTCTTGTTTTTGATAATGATATTATCCATCAACTTCGCTAATGTTTGGTGGGCCTTATTGGTTGTAGCGATAATAATCATTTCTCTCGGCATCATTAATCGAGGGCAAATGAGTCAGTTTCGTTTGGCCCTGCCGATGCTTGTTCTGGCTTTTGCGGTTTTGATGCTTTTGCCGATCCGCTTGAATCTTTTCACATGGTTATCCGTGCCGTCGGAAGTCGCGCCCTCCTGGAGCGCTTCAATGGATATCGATAGGCAAGTTTTGAAAAAAAAGCCGATTTTCGGAGTGGGGCCGGGGGAATATTCTTACGCGTATGGTCTGTATCGCGATAAGGTTTTGAATCAGACGGATTTTTGGAGCGTCCGCTTCAATCAAGGGGTATCCAAAATTGCCAGCCAGCCGGTCACCCTGGGTATAGCGGGTTCGCTTACTTGGGCCGTCATATTGATAGGTTTCGCGGCTTATGGACTTTTTGTGCTTATCAAGCGGCGGGGGAGGAACTGGCCTTTGACCCTGGCGATATTTTCGTCTTGGCTGGTATTGGCTCTTTCGCAGTTTTTTTATGGCACTAACCTGACTTTGGAATTCGCTTTTTGGTTCATGCTGGGCTTGTCATTTTTGTGTTTGAAGACCTTAGCGACCAAAGGCGAAGAGGCCGAAATAGAAATTGAAAAAATTCCGGCAATGTCGGTGTCCTTCGACCGGACTTCGCCCTTCGCTTCGCTTCTGTCTTTCTCTTTCGTGGTCGTTTTGGTCTTAACCATCAGCGCCCTGTATCTTGGAGGCAGTTATTATTATGCCGATATTCTTTATCAGAAAGGCATAACCGCGGTGAACGCAAAAAACGATATAGACGGCGGCACGGTAAAGATCAAGGACGCGGTGATGCTTAATCCTTATAACGATCTTTATTTGCGCACGCTTTCACGGGCCGCCTTGCAGAAGGTTACCCAGGAAATAGCCAAGCCGCAGAGTGCGGAACGAGATGCCAACATTCAGAATCTGATCGCCACAGCCATAAACATCGGCAAGCGATCAACGGACCTGGCGCCGTTGAATGTTGACAATTGGGTCCAGCGGGCGGCGATTTATCGGGCAGTTATTGGTTATATCAATGGGGCAGAGCAATGGGCCTTTGATGCTTATAGTGAGGCCTCAAAACTTGAACCGCAAAATCCTTCGTATTATTACGAGCTGGGCAGCACTTATGTTTTGGGTTCTGATATTTTGACGCAGGCGGCCCAGAAAGATAAGGAGGCGGCCGCCAGACAAAAAGATTATCTGGCTAAAGCCGAAGAAGCGCTGAAAAAATCCATAGATGCCAAGCCCGATTACGCGCAGGCGTTGTTTGAGCTGGCCATGGTTTATAGCCGAACCGGCCAGACCAACGAAGCTATCGCCAGCATGATTAAGACAAGAAACCTATATCCGCAGGATATCGGCGTGGCTTTCCAGCTGGGACTTTTATATTATAAAAAGTCCGATTGGAATTCGGCCAAAGCCGAACTTGAGCGCGCTGTCCTGATAGACCAAAATTATTCCAACGCCAGATATTTCCTGGGATTGGTCTACGACCAGCTTGGCAATAAGCCAGCGGCGACAGAACAATTCAACAAAGTGCTGGCGCTCAATCCCGACAACCAGGATATCAAGAATATTTTGGCGAATCTCCAGGCGGGCAAACCAGCGATAACTCAAGTCCCGACCCAGCCCAGCCAGGTGCCGATACAATAAAAATGCGTCAGTTATAATAAAAGACCCGCGGGCTGCGATGCAGCTTCGCGGGTTTTTATTTTGGGAACAAAAATGAAACTAAATCCCTCCTAACCTCCCTTTACGAAAGGGAGGAATCAAATTCGTCCCCCTCCTTTTGTAAGGGAGGGCTGGGGAGGATTTAATCTAATGCCTATATTTCAACGCGTTGATGAGCGTGGTTTCATCCGCGTATTCAAGGTCGCTACCCGTGGAGAGTCCGCGATTTAATTTGGTAATTTTAGCGTTGGACGGCTTCAGGAGTTTTTCCAGATATAATGCCGTGGTGTCGCCTTCGGTGGTGGGGTTCAATGCCAGGATTATTTCGGGCTGAACTTTTTGGGCCAGAAATTGCTTGATGCGAACAATCAATTCTTTGATGCGGAGCTTATCCGGCGTGAGTCCGTCAATGGGCGAGATAAGTCCGCCGAGCACATGATAAACGCCGTTAAACTGGCGCGTGCGCTCAATGGGGATGATATCCAGAATATCTTCCACCACGCAGATGATGTTTTGCTGGCGTTTTTTGTCCGTGCAAATGGCGCAAAGTTCGCTGTTGCTCGTTAAATTGAAACAGCGCGGGCAATGCTTAATCTTGGCCGGCAAGTCCTTTATGGCTTGCGCTAAGCCGTGCAAGTCGGCCGGCGGCTGGCCGATAAGATAAAAAGCCAAACGGGTGGCGGAGCGCTGGCCTAACCCCGGCAATCTTGAAAGATGGTCGATGAGGGTTTTGAGGGAAGGAGGAAGCATTAAGGTTATTTAAATGACAAATTTCTAATTTCCAATGTCAAATAAAATCCCAAATCCTAATGTCAAAAAATCTTTTAGGATTTTGGGCTTGGACATTTATTGGTCATTGGGATTTTGTCATTTGTCATTAAATAAATAGATTCTTAACCTCATTCAAAATAGCAACATAATTATCAGCTGGTCAAAATTGTTATTCATTAAAGTGTTTTTCCAAATTTTTAAAGCTCGCCTGCGCGTCGTTGAAATAAAGTTCTGCCCGGCCGATAGGGCCGTTGCGGTGTTTGGCGATAATAATATCGGCGATATTGGGCCGCGCAGAATCCTTTTTGGTCTTATCCTCGCGATAAATAAACAAGACCACATCCGCGTCTTGCTCAATGGAGCCGGATTCGCGCAAATCAGCCAGGCGCGGCATTTGATCGGGGCGTCCCTCAACCGCACGGGAAAGCTGCGACAGGGCCAATACGGGGCACTCCAATTCGCGGGCCAGGCCTTTCAAAGAACGGGAAATCTCCGTGACTTGCTGCACCATATTGTCGTTATTGGTGCGGGGCTGGATAAGCTGCAAGTAGTCAACCACGATAAGCCCTAAACCCCCTTGTTCGGTTTGCAGCCGCCTGCCCATGGTGCGCATTTGCAGCACAGAGGGGGAGGGGGCATCATCAATGAAAATGGGGGCTTCCGACAGCACGGCCATGGCTTCCTGTATGCGGAGAAGGTCGTTGTCCAGCCCTTCCATGGACAGGCGCCCCGTGCGCAACTTCCACAGATCGACGCCGGCTTGCGCGGCCAGCAAGCGGTCAACCACATCATGTTTTGACATTTCCAGCGAGAATATTCCCACGGGGATTTTTTGCTTGACGGCCACATGGCGCACAACATCCATGGCCAGAGATGTTTTACCAAGAGATGGCCTGGCCGCCAGAATCACCAAATCGGATTTTTGCAGGCCGGAAAGATAGTTGTCCAGGTCGTAAAAACCGGTCGGCACGCCGCGCATGGCACCGTCGCCTTTGTGCAATTTATCAATTCTTTCAAACGCTTCTTCCAGGGCGTTCTTGACCGGCATGAATTCTTGGGAAAGATTTTTTTGCGAAATGCGAAAAATGCTCTGTTCGGCCTCGTCCAAGATATTTTCCAAATTTTCTTCCTCATTGAAGCCCAGGCGCGTGATGTGGTCGGCCGCGTCGATGAGATCGCGCAAGACCTTTTTATGGTGCACTATTTTGGCGTAATGCAGAACATGGGCGGCGGTGGGCACACGGTTAACGAGCTCGGCCAAATATGCCGGTCCGCCGATTTCTTCTATTTTGCCGATATCTTCCAGCCGGCTGGTTAAGCTCAGAACATCTATCGGCTCGCTTTTTTCATATAATTCCAACATCACCTCAAAGATGATATTGTGGATCTGGCGGTAAAAATGCCCCGGACGCAAAATATCCGCTACGCGGATGATGGTATCTTTGCCCAGCATCAGGGAGCCAAGCACGCTCTGCTCGGCTTCGATATTTTGCGGGGGAAGGCGATCGGACTGATTACTCTGTTTAGCCATATTATAGTTTATTTGTCATTCTGACCCCGCAGGCCGAAGAATTTGTACTTAATGACCAATCTCTAATGACTAATGTCTAATGAAATGACCAATTCCTCAATGATTGGAAATTGGGCATTAAGCTTTTCATTTGTCATTAGGCATTAGGATTTAGACATTTAGCGCAGCGGTCTGGCGTTATTACAGTATATCATCGCATTGATACTTGGCAATACGCCGTTTTGCGGCAAAAAGTGGATTTCGTGGGGAGTAAAAGTTGAAAAAGAGGCCTTGCATTTATTTGTTTTTCGGAATAGAATCTTCTTATCGCAGAAAGGGGCGGAATTTATCAAGTTCTTTTGAGGCCAACTAACATTGCCAGGAGGAGAAATGAAAACGAAAAAAATTTTGGTGGCTGATGACGATCTGGAGTGCTTAAGAATGATAGAGGAACTTATCAATGACAACTTTCCCGAAACAGAGGTTTTGCGGGCGGTAAACGGCAATGAAGCCAGGGATAAGCTCATGGAATGCTCAAATGAAGGTGAAAGCATTCTCGTCGCTGCGGTGCTGGATTATGTTATGCCCGGCTTGAATGGCTTGGAGTTGGCGGCCTTTATTCGCAGCCGGAAAGAAACCGAGAATATTTCCATTATTATGGTCTCCGGTTTTATAAAACATTCGGCTCTTTTAAGGGGAAAATTTGAAGGACTCGGCTGTCCTTGTTTGGGCAAGCCGATAATGCCCGAAGAGATTTGCGGATTACTGGCAACGGTTTTACAATAAAAAACGCGCCTAAGCGCGAAAACGAAAAAAGGATTCCGATGGAATCCTTTTTTATTTTTATATTTTGATATGTTTTTCTATGAGCTTTGGCCCCTGCGGCGCGTCTTCCACCAGCCAGCCGTGTTTGGCTATCTGGCCGCGCAATTCATCGGCTTTGGCCCAATTCTTGTCTTGGCGGGCGGCTTCCCGCTGCGCCACCAGCCGTTTTACTTGTTCCGGCACTCTGGCCGGTTTTATTTTTGCCAAGCTTAGCCCGAAAAGATTATCGAATTCCAAAAGCAAGTCCTTTTTGGCCGCTGGCGGCAATATCCGGTCAGCCAATATTTGCCAAACAAGCGCCAGGGCTTCGGGCGTGTTCAGGTCGTCGTTGATGAATTCGCGGAATTTCTCCCGGTATTGGTTGGCTGTCTTCAGCTCGGCGGAAGTTCTTCTGCCCGCCAGTCCCAGCCCCCCGGCGATTTTAATCAGGGGCCAGAATGGATCGGCGTTTTCCTTCAACTCGCGCGTTTGCTGATATAGATTATTTAACGCGGTTTGCGCGGCTTCCAGTGATTCCCAGGTCAGGTTCAATTGCGAACGGTAGTGCGCGGTGAGCGTCAAATATCGAAACGATAGCGGATTGAATTTCTCGGCTATCTTGGAAATGGTGATGAAGTTTCCCAGCGACTTGGCCATCTTGGCGCTGTCCAATAGAACGAATTCGCCGTGCAGCCAATAGCGAGCCGGGATTTGGCCGTAGGCCGCCTCGGACTGAGCTATTTCGTTGGTATGGTGCACCGGAATAAGGTCTATGGCGCCTGCGTGGATATCAAATTGCTCGCCCAAATATTTTTGCGACATGGCCGAGCATTCAAGATGCCAGCCGGGGAAACCCATGACTTTACCCCCTCGAGGTAAATCCTCGGGGTGAACCCGACTGCCGGGAGGTTGCCAGGGAGATTTCCATTCCATTTGCCTCCGGGTTTCACTCGGAGTAAACTTCCAGAGCGCAAAATCCGTGGGATTTTTTTTACCCGCCACGCTCTCAATTCTTGCGCCGGCTTTGAGCCCTTCAATATCCAGCTTGGCCAATGCCCCGTAGTCCGGGAGCTTGGAGGTGTCAAAATATACGCCGTCATCGGTTAAATAGGTGTAGCCCCTTTTCTCCAGTATCTTGATTAGCGCTATTTGTTCTTTGATGTGCTCGGTGGCGCGGGCGTAGACAGCCGGCTTTTCTATGTTGAGCAGCGCGGCATCGCGCTTAAAGGCGGCAATATAGAAATCGGCTATCTGCCAAATGCTTTTTTCTGTCGGTTTTTCTCCCGATTTAAAATAGGCAGAATTATCTTTAGCAATATTTATAAAACCACAATGTGGACATTTATGCTGGTTGTTCTTCAGAATTGAGTTTTTTCCGGCGTCTATGATACCGCTGAAGAATACTTTTTTACAGTTTGAGCATTTTAAAAATAGGGCGTTTTTGTCTGCTTTTTCCATTTTGTCTTGGCCTTCGTCGGCATCCGAAACCAAATGTCCCACATCCGTGAAATTCATCACATGCCTCACTTTGTATCCGTTGTATTCCAAAACCCGCCGCAAAATATCCTCGAACAGATATGTCCGGAAATTGCCGATATGGGAGAAATCATATACCGTCGGCCCGCAGGCGTAAAAACTCACCCGGCCCTTTTTGAGCGGGGTGAAAACTTCCTTGCGGCGGGTTAGAGTATTGTATAGTTTTATCGGCACATATTTAATAAATCTTTTAAGGGTTTTGATGTCCGACAACCCGAATATTAAAGAATTCTGAATTTTAGGTTGTCGGACATCGCCATATTAAAATTAATATCGGGACATCCGACATCCGGAATGCGGGGTGCTTAATATTTGGGATGTCGGATGTCAAAAAAATCCCAAATCCAAATGTCAAAAGGGATTATTTGTGATTTTGGGCTTGGTCATTGGGATTTTGTCATTTGTCCTTTTTACAGCCATCTCTTTTTCTTGAATATAATCACAATCAGCAATATCGTGGCCAGCATTATGGCCAGAATTCCCTTGATGCCGACAGCGCCGGCGCCTTCAAGGGCGCGCATACTGAAAAATCCGGCGATGAAAGTTAGCGAGAAAAGCACGATGGAAAAGAAGGTTAGTGTGTGCATTACCTGGTTGATTTGGTAAGACAGCAGGTTGCTGTTGGTCTGCTCAATGGCTTCTATCATTTCTTTATGGTTTTCCAGCGTGTTCCAGACGCGCACTTCCGAGCCGATAACCTCCTGGCAGACGATATCCAGGTCATTTTTGAAAAACCGAGAAGATTTTTTGGCCAGGGTTTCCAGGATGGAGCGCTGGGGTTTTATTGTGCGGCGAAAATCGATGATGTCGCGTTTCACTATCGCCACCTCTTTGAGCATTTCCCGCTCCTTGCCTTCAAAAACTTCTTTCTCGATCTCTTCTATTTTTTCGTGGATATGATCCAGCATGGGCAGGCAGGAATCCACCATTTCATCCAAAAGATAAAACAACAGCCAGCCGGAATTTTTGAAATTGTCTTCACGCGACTCGGCATCGTTCTGGGCGTCGGCGAATAGTTTTTCCAGGGCGAGGTTGGGATTTTGCGCCACGGTAAAGACGGAATCTTTCGTTACGATGAAATCAAGCTCCGTGGGCGTTGTCTGGCGTGTGCTTTCGTTAAAGACCGGAAAGTGCAAAACGATGAAAAGATACTGGTCGTATTCTTCGATTTTCGGCCGTTTGTTGTCGCCCAACAATTCATTGAGAACCGGCGAAGAAACCCGGAATTCGTTCTTTAAAAATTCCAGGTCGCTGAAATTCGGTTTGGCAATATGTTGCCAAGAAACCTGGTTGTGGGTGATTTTCATGTATCCGAAAGCGTAAAGTCCCTTCGCTTCGCTCGGGACATTATCCGAAAACGCTCATCCGAATGAATTTATTCGGAACATTAGGATGTGATTCGTAGATTCGGATCGCCTTGTTTATTTATATATAATCATACCATAAAAAAATACCCCTCCAAAGCGCCTTCCCCGCCCCAGGGGCCAAACCTTGACAAGCATATAGCTATATGGTATACTTTAAAATCACGAATATAGCTGTATTTTGCCCCTATATAGGGTAAAAAGCCGGCAAGGACTTGAAGGGAGGGTTGGATGATTATTCATTTTAATTCTCTCTTCAAATCTTTGCCGATTGAGGTAAGTTGTTTAACAAAAAAATATTAAACATAACCCCACCGCCGAGGGTGATGTCGGGGAGAGGAGGAGAGAGATGAAGAAAGCGCAGGTATTTTTTGCGGTTGTGGTAGTTTTGTGTGTGTTGTTTGCGGAGACCGCAGAAAGTGCTCCGCCGCCCAATGGCCCTTATGTCGCCGCTTATGTAATGGCCGGCAACGGCGGATTAACTCCCGCCAAACTAAGAGCGATCGAAAATAGTTTTCGGGAGTTTGTTGCCAGTGTTTTTTCGGGAACGGAGGGTTCTGTATCTGTAGGGAGGTGGCAAGCTGAACGGGAGGGGCTCTATTTATATGTTAAGTGGAGTCCGAAGTCTCCGAAGTCGATCTTTAAAGGCGGTGAATTTCGCCGCGCGATGGTCTATTGGAATGGAGATGTAGAGTTTCAGATTGGTGAAGGCGAATATATTCGGAAAAAGATAGAGGATTTTTGATCTTTATATTTTCCCGTCTCAATTCCGATTTTTTATGGACCGAGCAGACCAACTGCTCCCGCTTGGAAATCCAAGCGGTTTTTTATTTTGCCAGTATTGACATCCGACAACCCGAATATTAAAGAATTCTGAATTTTAAGTTGTCGGATGTCAGCAGATTAAATTCAATATTAGGACATCCGATGTCCTGGGTGCGGGGTCTTTAATATTTTG
Source organism: Candidatus Portnoyibacteriota bacterium (assembly GCA_028688325.1). GTDB lineage: Bacteria > Patescibacteriota > Minisyncoccia > Portnoybacterales > GWB1-42-6 > UBA8475. The sequence continues at coordinate 51,085 of JAQTYI010000003.1, read as the reverse complement.
GACATCGGATGCCAACTAAATCTTCTCCCCCAGCCCCTTTTTACAAAAGAGGGGAGTTGACAAAGGTTTTAGGTGGTAATAGAATGATTTTAGCAGTCGCGGTATGGGACTGCTAATCCGTATTATTTTGTCATGCCGAACTTGTTTCGGCATCTCTAAGGTCCTGAAACAAGCTCAGGACGACAACTTATTTTTTATTTTATGCAGGAAAGACGCAAGAAAATCTTAAAAGCCGTAGTAAAAGAATACCAGCGGACGGGTGAGCCGGTGGCGTCTTCGGATTTGGCTGATAGGTGGCATTTTGACTTCAGTCCCGCCACCGTCCGCGCGGAGATGCTCGTTTTGGATAAAGAGGGATTTTTGGAGCAGCCCCACACCTCGGCGGGGCGGCTTCCCACGGATAAGGCCTTTCGGTTTTTTATTGAGGAATTCGGCGAAGAGGATTTTAGCCGGAGCGAGCAGGAGCATGTTTTGGCCCGGATGAGGAAAATTCACGATGACTCAATGAAAGAAATGGCGCAGTTTTTGGCCGATTGCTCGCGGGGGCTGGGATTATCGGGGGTTTTCGGACAAGCGGCTGATTTTCACGGAGCGGGGCTGGGGTGGCTGGCAGAAGAGCCGGAATTTGAGGACGGTGATCTGAAAAATATAATGAAATGCTTTGATTCGCTGGAAGATGATTTCAATAAGTTTTTCGGCGATATGGATGAAGAAACGGAAATTTATATCGGCCGCGAAAACCCCATAAAATATTTGCGAAATTACAGTTTGGTGGTGACGGGTTTCGACAATGACGGCGAGAGAGGCGTTCTGGGGATTTTAGGGCCAAAGAGGATGAATTACCGGAAAAACAAGTTTGTGCTGGAAGAGACGCGCAAGCGCGTCAATAAACAGAAAACAGTTAACAATAAACAATAATCTTTTGCCGCTTTTTTGGCGGCAAAAAAGCGGCGGAAAAAACCGCCGCGCGGCGATAAAATTTTGATAAATTCGGATTCGTTTCGCTAAAATTGCTATCCACAACGCCCCGACCTGACGATCGGGGCCCCACCACAGCACGCAATTTTTTAACGCTCAACTCATCGCGAATTCATAGCAAAATTTTTCGCATGCGCGTAAAAAATACCAATATATATGGATAAAGAAGAAAAAGGCCGAGATATAAATTACGAAGAAGAAAACAACGAAAGTGCCGCGGTTGATATGAAAGACAAGCTGGGAAAGATGAAAGAAAAACTGGAGCAGTGCCAGAAAGAAAAACAGGATAATCTGGCGGGCTGGCAGCGGGCGCAGGCGGATTTTATAAATTACAGGCGGCGCCAGGAAGAGCAGATGGGCGAGTGGAGCAAGATGTTCGGGGAAGGGCTATTGAGGGATTTGCTGCCCGTGCTGGATACTTTAGACGCTTCAGCAGCGCAGGAGCGCGGGGAAAAAAGTTCTAACCCCCCAACCCCCCTTTTAAAGGGTGGCGAAGAGGGGTTAAATTCAAAGGGAGGAGTAGAGGGTTTAAAAATTGTACGCGACCAATTAATGAAGATTTTATCGAAACACGGCTTAATGGAGATGAAGGCGGTTGGTGAAAAATTCGATCCGGCGCTGCATGAAGCTGTTGAGTGTGTGGAAGCGAAGGATGTCGGCGAAGGCGCGGTCGTGGAGGAAGTGCAGAAGGGATATTTATTAAATGGAAAAATTATAAGAGCGGCGAAAGTGAAGGTGAGTAAATAAATTTAAAAAATATAAATAAATATCAAATGTCAAATTTCCAATGACCAATAAAATCCCAAATCCCAATGTCAAAATGAATTTTTGGGATTTAGGGCTTGGTCATTGATTGGTCATTGGGATTTGGTAATTTGGATTTTTAAAAAAGTTATGTCAAAAATCATCGGTATCGATCTGGGCACATCAAATTCGGCGGCGGCGGTTGTTGAAGCCGGCAAGCCCCTAATCATTCCTTCTGCCGAAGGCACAACCGTTGGCGGCAAGGCGTTTCCTTCTTATGTGGCTTTCACTAAAGACGGCCAGCTTTTAGTGGGCGAGCCGGCCCGGCGCCAGGCCGTGACCAATCCCGAGCGCACCATCTTGGCCGTTAAGCGCAAAATGGGCACGGATGAAAAAATAAAAATAGACGCGAAAGAATACACTCCCCAACAGATTTCCGCGTATATTTTGCAAAAAATAAAAAAAGACGCCGAGGCCTATCTTGGCGACCGGGTGGAAAAAGCGGTCATCACCGTGCCGGCATATTTTAATGATGCCCAGCGCCAGGCGACCAAAGACGCCGGTTCCATCGCCGGTTTGGAGGTTGTGCGCATAATCAACGAGCCCACAGCCGCGGCTTTGGCCTACGGAATAGATAAGGCCGGCAAAGATGAAAAGATATTGGTGTTTGACTTTGGCGGTGGAACGCTGGATTGCACCATTATGGAATTTGGCGAAGGCGTGTTTGAGGTTATTTCCACTTCCGGCGACACACATCTTGGCGGCACGGATATGGATGAGAATCTGGTTAATTATATTATGGGTGAATTCAAGAAAGAATCCGGCATCGATCTGGGCAAAGACAAAATGGCCATGACGCGTTTGAAGGAAGCGGCGGAAAAAGCCAAAATAGAACTTTCCTCCACCCTGGAAACGGATATCAACTTGCCATTCATTACGGCCGATCAGAACGGCCCCAAGCATTTGCAATTGAAAATTACGCGCGCCAAGCTGGAAGAATTGGTCAAGCCCATAATCGACCGTTGCAAGCATCCGATGGAACAGGCGTTGAATGATGCCAAATTGGGTCCGCAAAACATCACCCGTATCATTATGGTGGGCGGGCCCACGCGCATGCCGATAATGCAAAAATTCGTCGAGGACTATATCGGCAAAAAAATCGAACGGGGCGTTGACCCGATGGAATGCGTGGCGATGGGCGCGGCCATTCAGGGGGCGGTGTTGGGCGGCGAAATGAAAGATGTTCTGTTGCTTGATGTTACGCCTTTGACCCTGGGCATTGAAACTATGGGCAGCGTTTCAACTCCGCTAATTGAGCGCAACACGACAATTCCCGCGCAAAAATCACAGGTGTTCTCCACGGCTTCCGATAATCAGCCGGGCGTGGAAATCCATATTTTGCAGGGCGAGCGGCCTCTGGCGAAAGACAACAGGACCTTGGGGCGCTTTATATTGGATGGAATTCCGCCGGCGCCGCGGGGCGTGCCGCAGATCGAAGTTAGCTTTGATATCGACGCCAACGGCATTTTAACTGTGACGGCTAAAGATAAGGCCACCAATAAATCTCAGAATATCACCATTAAAGATACTTCCGCGTTGTCTAAAGAAGATATTGAGCGCATGAAGCAAGAAGCCGAAGCGCACGCGGCCGATGACCGCAAACTGAAAGAAATAATCGATCTGCGCAATCAGGCCGATACGACAATCTACAGCGTTGAAAAAACCTTGCGCGACGCTGGCGATAAAGTGCCGGCGGACATCAAAAGAGGCGTGGAAGAAAAGATAGAGGCCGTAAAAAAAGTGAAAGATGGCAACGACGAAGCGGCCTTGAAGCAATCCTTGGACGCCTTGCAGCAGGAGATCCAAAAAATCGGCTCGGAAATGTACAAACAGGAAAAAGCCACGGAAAAAGAAGTAACCGAGGAGCCGGAAATTAAAGATAAGGGAGACGGGTCTATTAAGGGAGAGTTTGAAGAAGGAAGCGAAAAGAAATAGCCACCGTCTAATGTTAAAATTTGCGCCCCGCCTCGAGGCGGGGCGCGACGGCATTTATGCGGGTTGATAAAGTTGCTGATTTTTGCGATAATTACCGCATGAACCCCGTTAGAATTTTTAAATATAAGATTTAACGGGTGATTCGTTATTTGTGGAAAATTCTAGCGGGGTGAACAAGAAAATTATCGTACATTCGGCGTTGGGAGTTTTAATCCTGGTTTTTTCGTTTTTATTTTGGGCGACATTGACGAACGCGTTAAGCGACAGCCCCGATTGGATAGTAAGATCAATTTGGTCTTTGGTTTTTTTGATGGCTTTGGGAATTTGCGCGGGATTATTTTTCCTTGTTGAAAGCGACGAGCTGTTTTTATACGGCATGCCGGCGGCGATAATCTTGCCGGTTTTGGTTTTTTTGAAACCGGGCTTGGCAACTATGCTCGTGCTGGCCGGCGCGATAATATTTTTTATTCTGGCGGCTTATCGCAGCCATTTTGAAAAGACACTGCGGATAAAGTTCATTTCCGGGATAATTCTCCGAAAAGGCCTGGCGCCGATGATCACGGGCCTGGCGTTGCTCGTTACCTTGCTTTTTTATTTTACGCCATTCACCCAGTCGCTGGGAGGCAATATTTCTGTGCCCCGGCCTTTGTTCGATGCTATTGCCGGTCCGGCAGCCGATCTGGCCTTGGGTATAAGTTCGCCGCAAAAGACAGATTTAAAACCGACTCCGGAGTTTAAAAAACAAAAAGCGGAGGTTTTAGATAAGATATATTTTTCAATGAATGAAGAAATAAGCGCAGCCGGCCGGTCGTCTAAAAAATGGTTGCCGTTGGGGGCTTCAGTCAGCATATTTTTCGGCCTTAAGGTTATCGGCACTTTTCTTTCCTGGGCGATGATGCTTTTTGCCTGGCTGGTATTCCGAGCGCTGTTGTGGAGCGGAGTGGTTAAAATAAATAAAGTGGCGGCGGAAAGGGAAATTTTAGAGATATAAGAGACAATAACCAAGATACAATAACCAAACAAATTTCAAATCCCAAAATTCAATAATCAAACCGGTTTGAACTTTTTAAATTTGATTATTGCAATTTGTTTGTATCTTGTATCTTGGTGATTGGTTATTAATTTTGTGTCCAAAGATTATTATAAAATTCTTGATGTTTTAAAGACCGCCTCGCCTGATGAGATCAAGCGGGCTTATCGGCGCTTGGCGCAGCAACACCATCCGGACAAGGGCGGCGACCAGGAAAAATTCAAGGAAGTGAACGAGGCCTACCAAGTCCTATCCGATCCGCAGAAAAAAAGCCAATATGACCGGTTCGGCTCCACTTTCGAACAAGCGCAGGCCCGGGGCGGTGCGCCCGGTTTTGAGGGCTTCCGTGATTTTTCCTCTTTTGCCGAGGCGTTTAATTTCGGTCAAGGCGGCAATAGCAACAACAACAGAAATGGCGGCGGATTTGAAGATATCTTTGAGGGTATATTTGGCGGCAGCGGACGGGGCAGAAGTGCAAGGAGCAGCCGGAGGCAAAATATTGGTGTGGATGTGGAAATATCCCTGGAAGATGCTTTTAGGGGAATGGACAAGGAAATAAATTTGCGGCGGGCCGTAGTTTGCGACAGGTGCTCGGGCAACGGAGCGGAACCGGGTTCAAAACTGAAAACCTGCCCGACCTGCAAAGGCGCGGGCCAGGTTGAACAGCGCAGCGGCAACGGATTTTTCAATTTTTCCCAAGTAGTGATATGCCCCGCATGCCACGGCAGCGGTAAGAAGCCCGATAAAGCTTGTTCAAAATGCGGCGGAGAAGGCAGGATAAAAGAAAGCAAGTCATTGAGGGTTAAAATTCCCGCGGGCATCAGCGACGGGCAGGTTATCAGTTTGGCCGGTCAGGGTGAGGCGGGCCCGTACGGCGCGCCAGCAGGGGATTTATATGTAACGGTGCATGTTCGGCCCGATCCGCGATTTTCGCGAGAGGGCGACGACCTGTTCTACAATTTGCAGATTTCTTTTTCTCAAGCGGCTTTGGGCGACAAAATTGAAGTGCCGACGCTGGCCGGCTGGGTTAAGCTGAAAATTCCTGAAGGCGTGGAAAGCGGCACCAATATTCAATTGGAGGGCAGGGGTATGCCTCGTTTGCAGCGGCGAGGAGCGGGTGATATGATAGTGAAAGTGAAGATAAAAACACCCAAGCACTTGTCTAAAAAAGCTAAGGAGTTGTTAGAAGGTTTAAGAAGAGAAATAGAACAATAATTTTTTACTACCTTTTTGTCGCTTGCCACTTTTTGGCAGCAAAAAGTGGCGCAAAAACTGCGCCCGACGATAAAATTGACAACACCAGTTGTCATCCCGGGCTTGACCCGGGATCCAGATTCAGGGGTTAAGGCCTAGATTCCCGTCTCCAGTTTACCCCGCACTTGATGTGGGGCGGAAATGACAAAGAAGGTGTAAAGTTTTTCGTATGCGCGGAATAAACAGAATAGATAAAAATAAATTCGTAATTGGAGGATTATGAATCTCGCTTTTATAAATCTGCAAAATATAAGCTTTTCTGGCTCTTGGGACTGGCTGAGCGCTTTGGTATTTTTAGCCGTGGCACTGGCCTATGGGCTTTTTATGGGGCGCAACCGGCTGGTGGCGATGATGCTGGGGGCTTATTTTTCCTTTTTGCTCACCCGCGCGATTCCCTGGAAAGAACTTTCTTGGCTCGGCTTAAAAGCGGCGCCGGTCAGCACGACGCAGATATTTATTTTTTTGGCGCTGGTGCTGGGTTTCTATTTCGCTATTCCTCATTCTTCTCTGCGCCACACTATGCGCCTGGGAGGAAAAGGAAGCGGTGCTTGGTGGCAGATATTAATTCTGAGCGTTTTACAGATCGGTTTGATTTTATCCATGATTATCGCTTTTTTGCCGGCAAAAGTGACGGCCGGCCTCAGTCCGTTGGCGCAAATTATTTTTGTCGGCCCATGGCCGTATTTTATGTGGCTTCTGGCGCCGATTCTGGCCATAATGTTTCTGCGCGGCCGCCAGTCCCAGTATAGCTATGAAGAATAAATTTTATTAATTTGAAGGTTGTATTTTTCGCCCCGCGCAGCGGGGCTTTGTTGAAAATTGAAAGTTGATAATTGAAAATTTTTATTATGCCCAAGCTTTCCATTATTGTTCCGGTTTTCAATGAGGTGCAAACAATCCAAGAAGTGCTGGAGCGTTTGTTGGCGTTGGCGATGGACAAAGAGATTATTGTGGTTGATGACGGCTCAACCGACGGCACCAGTGAAAAAATAAGCGGCTTTTATTCAAAAATAAAAAATTTGAAGCACGAAAGCAACTTGGGCAAGGGTGCGGCCGTGAAGACGGGCATTGATGCCGCGCGCGGCAATTTTGTAGTTTTTTGCGATGCGGACTTGGAATATGACATCGATCAGATTTCTTCGCTTTTTGACCATTTGTTGAAAAACGATCTTTCTGTCGTTTACGGCTCCCGTTTTGTCGGCTATCGGCCCGAGAAAAACAAGGTCCATTATTTGGGCAATCGTTTTTTAACGGGCCTGACCAATTTTCTTTTCGGCGCAAAATTGACCGATATGGAAACGGCCTATAAAATGTTTCGGGCGGATATTCTAAAAAATCTGTCATTAGCGGGCAAGCGGTTTGAAATTGAGCCGGAAATCACCGCTAAAATTTTGAAGCAAGGAATTAAAATAACCGAGCTGTCCATAACCTACAATCCGCGGGTAAAAAAGGAAGGCAAAAAAGTAAAATACCGCGACGGCCTGACGGCAATAAAAGTGCTGATAAGAGAAAAATTAAAAAACCAAGAAGAAGCAGGGGGTTGATTTTTCTGTAAAATATGGTAAATTATTAAGTGCGCACCGGTAGCTTCCGCCTCCGCTCGCATTACATTTGAGCTTCGGACGGACAAGCAGTTTACTTGACTCAATGCTTGCCCATCGAAGCTCCGATGAAAATCGGAGCGTAGTTGCGCACCGGTAGCTCAGTCGGTAGAGCAGCTCCCTTTTAAGGAGACGGTCGTGGGTTCGATTCCCTCCCGGTGCACCTTTCGATTTAAATAAACCCAGGGTAAACAAAAAAGAGTAACCCGCCAGAGTTATTTTTTTGTGCATGGAGCGAGCCAACTGCTTGGCTCGCGCAAGGAATCGAACGGCGGAGCGATGTTTCGCCAGCAGGCGAAGCTGCGAGCCGGTGGCCAGGCCGAGGAGCGCCCCTCGATTATGTTCGGGTAAACTGCGAGTCGAGAGCCGAGGCCGATTCCCTCCCGGTGCAATAGTTTATTTATCCACAACCCCGCCTATGGACGGGGTTTTTGTTTGGGCTCATAATAAAAGTAATGGAAATTTTGGTCGATAATAAATGTGTTTAACCCGGGTCCCTTTTTGAAGGGGATGCGGGTTTTGTTTATCCGGCCCTCCCGCGCAAACGCTTCGGAGGGCAAGAAGGGAGGTGAAATAAATGCTATTACAATCTTGGACAGAGGTTACGGTAAACGCGTTCCAGGAGATTTGGGGCGGCTTTATCGTTTTTTTGCCGAGTTTATTGGGCGCCCTGGTTATCTTCTTCGTGGGTTGGGCTATTGCCGTGGGGTTGCAAAAATTAATAGTCCAATTGTTGCGCGCCTTGAGGATTGATTCGGGCTTGGAGAAACTGGGCCTCGGTCAGTTTTTTGAAAAAGCGGGAATCAAGATGGATTTTGCCGGCTGGATCGGCGCCTTCGTCAAATGGTTCCTGGTTTTGGTTTTCTTGTTGGCCGCAACGGATATTTTAAACCTTAACGAGGTTTCTATTTTCTTGCGCAGCATCTTGAGCTATATCCCTAGCGTCGTCGTATCAGTGGTGATATTGGCGGTGGCTTTTTGGCTGGCCAGTGTTTTGCGCAAAATCGTACAAGCCAGCGTATCGGCTTCCAACATCAAAGCAGCGGCGTTCCTTGGCGCTTTGACCTATTGGTCACTGGTCATTTTTGGGATATTTGCGGCTTTGATTCAACTTGGCATCGCTTTCGCTTTGTTGCAGACGCTGATCACGGGCCTCATCGCCATGCTGGCTTTGGCCGGCGGTTTGGCATTTGGGCTCGGCGGCAAAGACGCGGCAGCCAGTTTCTTGAATCGCCTCCGGAAAGAAATCGCTGAATAACGGACTTGTATTTTGATATCAGAATATAAAACCCCTCTCCGCCCAGGGCGGAGAGGGGTTTTTGGTTTTAATGCTTATTGTGTCATCCCGGGCTTGACCCGGGATCCAGGTCCTGAATAAATTCGGTACGATAAAGTCCTGGATTCCCGCTGAAGTTTATCCTCGCGAAGCGGGGGCGGGAATGACAAAAAATAGAAGTGGTAATCTAATTTAAAATCTTTCCGATAATATCTTTATGTCCGCGGAGAAAATTTGGAGCAGAAAGCGGTTTGCCACCCTCAAGCTGGAGTTTTTTAATGATGAGTGCGCCGTTGCCTGTTTGAACGGCCAGGTCATTATCGGCGGTCAAAAATATTCCACCGGCTCGTTTTCCGGCGCTTGTATCTGATATTTCGGCTTCCAGTATTTTGACGATTAGCGATTGGCCATTGGCGACTTGCGAATAGCTGCCTGGCCAAGGGGTATAAGCACGAATTTGCCGTTCTATTTCTTGCGCGGATTTTTGCCAGTTAATTTGGCCGTTTTCCTTGGCAATTATTTTGGTGAAAGCCGCTTGGCTTTCGTCTTGCGGCGCCGGCGTGATTTTGCCGGCAAGCCAATCGTGAAGGGTGTCTAATAATAAATCCGCGCCAAGGACGGACAGTTCTCGAGATAATTCGGGCATGGTGATTTTGCGATTCGCGATTCGCGATTCGCGATTCGCGATTATCTCTCCATGGTCGATTTGTTCGTCCATTTTATAGATTGTCACACCGGTGGCCGGGTCGCCGTTCAATATGACGGCCTGAATGGGCGAAGGGCCCCGGTATTTGGGCAGGAGCGACGGATGAATATTGATGCAGCCGTATTGGGGCGCGTTCAGGACATCTTTGGAAAAGATCAGGCCGTAGGCGGCGGTGATTATTAGCTGGTAGCTGATAGCTTTTAGCTGATAGGAAAGCTCGTTTTTATCTTTTGGCTGGTAAACAGGGAGGCCATATTTTTGCGCTAAAATCTTAACCGGCGGAGGAGCCAGAGTTTGTTTGCGTCCCACCGGTTTATCCGGCGCGCAAAAAACCGCGGTCGGCTTATATTCGCTGTCGGCCAGTTTTTTCAAAATCGGCACGGCAAATTCCGGCGTGCCCATGAAAATAATCTTTATCTGTGTTTTTGTCATAATAGATTTTCAGGATCTACATCTATTTCCCAATTTTGCGGGACATATTGCAAGACAGAGTTTCTTTTTTGAAGGAATTCGGAGGTAGTAAAAATCCTCCCCAACCCTCCTTTGGAAAAGGAGGGAGCCGCAGCCGAAAGAAATTTTATTATTATATTCCAAACGAATTTTCCGCGCGAGCGCGGATTGAAGGCGGGCAGGGCGGTGGATATTTCTATGTTATCAGCGTACTTGTTATTTGTCATCCCGGGCTTGACCCGGGATCCAGATTCAAGAGTCAGGGCCTGGATTCCCGTCTCCAGTTTACCCCGCACTTGATGCGGGGCGGGAATGACAGAAAGGGAGGGCAGAGCATTATTTAGTTTAGCCGCTAAAATTTTTGCTTCTTGCCCGGCTTTGTCGGCATCACGATGTCGGAAGGTTAGCTTAACGATTTGCGAGAATGGCGGGTAATTCAACGCCTGGCGGGTTTCATTTTCTTCTTGGATAAAACCCTTGCGGTCATTATCGCGGATATATTTTAAGACGGAATTTTCCGGGTTGTAGGTTTGGATGATGAAATTGTTTTGTGATAACTCCCCCTCGCCCCCTCTTAATTTAAGAGGGGGAAGACCCGCTGCTGCGGGTCGGGGGGCGTTATTTTGTAAAGATTGTAATGCTCGTATTGTCTGAAATGTCTGTTCGCCCGAACGGAAATCAGGCAGATGCAAAAGCGTGTCGGCTGATAATATTCCCACAACTTGCGGTTTTGCCGCGGCCAGTTCTTCCAGCCAGGAAAAAATTATCTGGGTGGTTATCAAGACATCGATTTTCTTATCAATAAAATCAGCAATGATTTTTTGCTGGTCTTTGGGCTTTGGCGCGCTGTCGCTGTCCAGGCGCGAAATTTTGGCGTCCGGAAAGAATTTTTTTGTTTCCGCTTCAACTTTTTGGGAGCCAGAGCCCACGGTTTTGATGCGCCAGTTTTTGCACTTGGGGCAAAGTTTAGGAAGGATATCTTTGGCGCCGCAATGATGGCAAAATAAAGAAGGCCTATTGTTTATCAGATGATATGCCATCGGGGAATCGCAATTTGGGCAGTTGGCGACATAACCGCAGTCGCGGCACAGAACGAAATTCGCCGCGCCGCGACGGTTTATGAATAAGATAACTTGCTTATTTTCGGCCAAAGCGTCTTTGGCGGCTTCGTAAAGATCAACGCTGAAAATGGAAAAATTTCCGTCTTTAAGTTCCTCTCTCATATCAACAATAGTCGGTTTGAATTCACGCACTCTGACTGCGTGAGATTTATTAGCCGAAGAATCTTTTTTAGATCCCTCACTTCGTTCAGGATGACCGAAATCTTTATAGATTACTTTGCATCTAAAAATTTCCGCCAGCTTCTGCGCGATTATATGGCTGTCATAATGAGGAAACATATCCCAGGACTTATGGTTGGGGTTTGTCTCGTCTTCAATGATAATTTCTTTCAGGCCGTTAAAAGGCAAAAAAACGGCTGAGCGAGTGCCGATTATTGTTTGCACTTGGCCGGTTTTAATTTTTTGCCAGGATTCTTTTAATTGCTTGTTTTTAAGGCCGCTGTGCCATAAAACCGCGTTTTTATAGCCAGTGGAGATTTTTTCAGCTTGGGCTATTGTTGGGGCGAGAATTAAGGTTTGTTTTTTGGGCCTCGCATTCGCGAGAGATTCTTCGCTTCGCTCAGAATGACGAATAAGGGTGTTTTTTGGCGGCAAACACATTTTGATAAAAATTCCCGGTGAGCAAAAATAATATTGGCCCAGAAATAAAGCCAGTTCAATTTGTTTAGCCGTTAAGACGGGTTTTGCCGAAAGTATTTTGCTGATATTGCGCAATTCAAAATCCGCGCTTTTTATTTCCATTTTGTAATCGGCAATGTCATGCGCGCCCACAACAACGCCTTCTTCTTTTCTTCTACCTAAAGGGATTTGGACCAAAGCGCCGTTTGGTAGATTTTGGCCGGAAAAATAGCTCAAAACTTGAGGCAAGGCGGCGGGAATTCTGGCGAGCGGTATGATATCAAAAAGGCGCATGTTTTGTTTGATTTTAGCATTGGCTGTGATAATATAGCAAATATAGGATTACTCGGATTTGCTTCCTGAAATCGTGAAATTTTCCCCAGCGTAGAAAATTTCACTCACGCAGTTTTGCTTGCTTTCTCTGTTCGCCGCGGCGAACAGAGAAAGCAAGCAAAACTGAGCGTTTCAGAAAAGTAAATCCTCGCTCCCGGTCTAATTAAAATTTTCCGTATGCACGGGTAAAAACACAGAGATAATAAAGAATATGACTAAAAAGAGAATTTTTATCGCCATAAACTTGTCAGAAAAAGTCCGAAAACGCTTGAAAGAATATCAGGAAAAATTTGATTATCTTCCCGCGCGATGGACAAAATTGGCAAGTTTGCATTTGACGCTGGTATTTATCGGTTATGTTGACAATGAACAGATGCTGGAGGCGTGCAAAATAGCGCGCGAGGTGGCGGGCAAAGCCGATCCGTTTTTCATTAATTTCAAACGCATCGCCTTAGGTCCGAAAGATAAAGCTTCCAGAATGATTTGGCTTGAAGCGGAAAAAAACCCGGAATTGGATGAATTAAAAAAAGCCCTGGAAGAAGCTCTTCTTAGCAAAAATGCGGGGCTCCGGAAGGTTGAGAACAGGCCGTTTAGCCCGCATATCACTCTGGCGCGGTTGAAAATGGAGCAATGGAAAGAAGCGCAAATCAATCCGGCGGATGTTGAACAGGATTTTAAGGTACAATTTGAAGTTAAAAGCATCGAGGTTATGGAAAGCGATCTGAAATTTGACGGCGCCGAATACGCGACGCTGGAAAGCTGTCCGCTGGGAGTAGACGAATAAATATAGAATTGTCATTCTGAGCGACTTGTCCCCCCGAAGCTTTAGCGAAGGGGGAAGCGAAGAATCTTTCAGATCCTTCGGCCTGCGGCCTCAGGATGACCACTGGATTGTATTTACTTGGCGTAAAAATAGACAATCTGAATCTTGGGGAATCGCTGAAAAAGATAAGCGGATTTTTGTCCGACGGTCGGCAGCATCATATCGTTTTACCGTATTCTGATTTTCTGGTCCAGGCGCAAAAGGACGAAAAATTAAAAGAAATTTTAAATAAAGCGGATTTAAGCTTATCTGACGGTGTCGGGCCGGTAATCGCGTCTTATATTTCAGGCGGCGAGAAATTGAAGAGCAGAGTGATGGGCGTGGACCTGGTTTTTGCGCTTTTTGCAAAATTTGGCGCGCAACATGGCATATTTTTATTCGGCGCCAAAGAAGGGGTGGCGCAAGGGGCGGTAAAAAATATTTTGCAAAAAGTGCCGCAGGCGAAAATTGCCGGCACGATAAACGGGTATGTCGCCGATGAAGAGGCGATAAGCGCTATCAATCGCAGCGGAGCGGCCATTTTGCTGGTCGCTCTGGGAATGCCAAAGCAAGAAAAGTGGATTTATGATAATCTTAAGAAAATGCCAGTCGTGAAAGTCGCCATCGGCGTCGGCGGGACATTTGATTTCATTTCCGGCCGAAAGCGCCGCGCGCCAAAAATGGTACAAAAAATAGGGCTGGAGTGGCTCTGGCGGTTATTTGTTCAACCCAGCCAATGGCGCAAAACCTGGCGGTCGGTGGTAGTTTTTTCTTGGTTGATTATTAAGGAAAAATTTTTATGAGAATTCATTTTATCGGTATCGGAGGAATCGGCGTTTCCGCCTTGGCGCGGTATTTTTTGGCGCAAGGGGACGAAGTGAGCGGATCGGACGCGGTGAAAAACGAAACAGTAGCGGAATTGAGAAAGTTGGGCGTAAAAATTTACATCGGCCATAAAGCACTAAATATCACGCAGTCGGACTGCGTGATATTTAGTGCGGCGGTGCAAGAGGATAATCCGGAATTGGTTGAAGCCAGGCGGCTTGGCGTGAAAACGCAAAAATATGCCGCGGCATTGGGTGATCTGACGCGTGAAAAATACACAATTGCCGTTTCCGGCATGCACGGCAAAAGCACAACGACGGCAATGATCGGTTTGATGATGGAGAAAGCCGGGCTGGACCCGACGGTGATCTTGGGCACGAAACTCAAAGAGTGGGGCAATAGCAACTTCAGACCGGGAACAAGTAAGTATCTGGTGATAGAAGCGGACGAATATGATAAGTCGTTTTTGAATTATTGGCCGAAGATTTTGGTGCTGCTGAATATTGAGGAAGAGCACCTGGATACCTATAAAGGCGGCTTGCCCGAGATCATGGAAACTTTCGGCGAATATATTTTGCATTTGCCGGAAGACGGAATCTTAGTTGTAAATGGCGAAGACGAAAATGTTGCCAAGCTCATAAGCGCGGATCTTAAACTACGCGTTGAAAAATATAGCTCGGAAAATAAGCTAAAACTGAATCTGAAAATTCCCGGCAAGCATAATGTTTCCAATGCCAACGCGGCGCTGGCCGTGGCGAAAGTTTTGGGCATTGATGAAAAAATTGCCGTTGAAGCGCTAAATGAATTTACCGGCGCTTGGCGGCGCATGGAGTATAAAGGTGAATTAAATGGCGCCAAAATTTATGATGATTACGGCCATCATCCGACAGAAATAAAAGCGACGCTGGAGGGGGCGCGGGAGCTATTGAAAAAAATCCCCCCCGACCCCCCTTTTACAAAGTGGGGAGGGAAACTCTGGTGCGTTTTTCAGCCGCACCAATACCAGCGCACTTACGATTTTTTTGACCAATTTGTCGGCGCGTTCGGCGCGGCAGATAAAACAATTATTTTACCGATTTACAGCGCGACGGGGAGGGAAAAAGACGATATCAGGCAAAAAGTGAGCTCGGAAAAATTAGCCCTTCGCCTGCAGGATCAGGGTAAATCGGAAAATATTATTTACGCGTCTAATTTTGATGAGGCAGCGGAATATTTGCGTAAAAATCTTCAGCCGGGCGACATTTGCGTGATTATGGGCGCGGGGGATGTTTATAAGCTTACCGAATTAGTAGTTTTAAAACAGAAGGCGAGGGATTGATTTTAAAAACGCTCAGTTTTGTGAGCGGGCACGGTTCCGTCCTGGGCGGAGAGCGAGCAAAACTGGCGAGTAAAATTTTCGCGCTGGGAAAATTTTATAATTTTTAAAATTATATCTTGAGCCGGGAGTTGTCCACAGCAGCAAAACACGGAGGCCTTGCGTTTTTGCCAGGGTCGGATATACTCAAAGTGTAATTCTAAATAACCCTTATGATGTGGTTTTTTGCCATCATCGCGTTGGTTATCATAGGAGGAGTAATCTGGTGGGCGATGAAGGAGGAGAACGGCAAGACAATGCCGCCGAGCTC
This sequence comes from Candidatus Portnoyibacteriota bacterium, assembly GCA_028688325.1. Taxonomy (GTDB): domain Bacteria; phylum Patescibacteriota; class Minisyncoccia; order Portnoybacterales; family GWB1-42-6; genus UBA8475. Next base: position 35,727 of record JAQTYI010000003.1, on the reverse strand, counting down.
TTCGCCTTCAACCGGCACAGACAATACGCAGCCGCCGCAACAGCAATAGTTTTTTGCTGTTTTTTTGTTTTTAATTTGGGTTAGACAATGTCTCGCCAAGACAAAACAAAGCCCCGCTTTTGCGGGGCTTTGTTTTTGAATAAACCCGATTTTTATGATACGATTAAGGAGAAATGTTACGAAAATTCTTAACCAAAAACATAGTTTGGCTGTTTATTTTCTCGCTTATTTTATCCAATGGCGGCTATTTTGCGCCCTTGACCAAAGCGCAGAATGAAAATCCGACCTATGGCGATTCCAATGTGCCGGTGATCTTGCCCCGTTCAACTTGGGATAATACCCCCGCGCTTAATGCTTTGATGACCTGGATGCCTGATAAAAACGCTTCACCCAGCGATTATCAGCCGGTGGAACGGATAATCGTTCATGATACCGGTTGCGACGCGTCAAATCCGACTTGCAATAATACCCCCAATCCGGTTGCCACCATTCAGGCGATATATCGGTATCATGCCGTAACGCGCGGCTGGGGAGATATCGGCTATAACTATATCATCGACCAGCAAGGCCGAATCTATGAGGGCCGATACGGCGGAAACGGCACGCGCGCCGCGCATGTTTTTGTCGACCGTACCAATGATAATTTCAATTTCGGCACTATTGGAATTTCGCTGCTTGGCAATTACGCCAAGATCCAGCCGCCCGAAGCCGTTTACCAAAGTTTGGCGCGGCTGGTCGCTTGGCTGGCGCAAACCAATAATCTTGATACTCAGGGTGTGCGCTCTTCCAGCATTTGGAATCTGGTTACCAGCGAATTCAGCAGTTTATACAATGGGCCGATAATCGTGGGGCATAAGGATGTGGAAAAAGGCAATCCCGATCCCGGGTCTCTTGATTTTAGCCGTCTTCGCCGGGAGGCCGCGGCTTTTGCCGCCGAATATAAAAATTATATTTACCAAGTTGACGGCTTGCCTAAAATTTATAAAATCTTCAGCGGCACGCGCCAGATTTATGATGACTTGCCGTCGTATGCTAACGCGGGCGGAGTTTACCAAAAATCAATCGCGATTTCACAGAGTCAGCTGGATCTTTTTTCCGAATCAAGATTCTTAAAATATCCGGACGGCTCACTCCTGCAAATTACAGGCGAGCCGACTATTTATCTGATACAAGACGGGAAAAAGAGAAATTTGAATGTTACGGCAAAACAATTTGCACAACTGGGTTTTGACTTTGCCAGAGTGCGCGTTGTTGAAGAATCCGACCTGAACATATACCAAGAGGCGGACGCGGTTAAATACGGGCCCGACAAACAGCTCTTAAGCGACGGCCGGCGGGTTTTTCTCATTCAGGGCGGAAAAAAACGCTGGGTTCCTTCCGGCGCATTGTTTGTCGCGCTGGGCTATGGCTGGTCCAAAGTGAAATTGGCTCCGGCGGATCTGAAAAATTATCTGGACGGCGCGGTCTTGTCGTATCCGGACGGCACGCTTTTGCAAGCGGCCGACCAGGAAGCCGTTTATTTGGTTGAGGGCGGCAAGCCCAAGCGATTTATCAGCGCGGAAATATTCTTGAATCTGAAATATGGCTGGTCAAAGATTAAAAAAATTCCGGCGGAGGAACTGGCTTATTATCCGGCGGGCGATTATGTAAAATATAAAGAGGGGACTCTTTTGCGGCCCAAAGACGAGAATAATGTTTATCTGATATCCGGCGGCCAGCCGATATTGATAGATGGCGCGACTTTCAAGAAGAAAAAATATAAATGGGCCAGCGTTCGGGTGATCGCGGCGCAGGATTTCCATGTTCTGTATCGCGGAGCGGCTTTGGCGTCTCCGTTGCTTGCGCCATCCGCCAGCCCGAGTCCGTTTGCTTCTCCTTCTCCGAGCGCCACGCCCTCTGTTAGCCCTTCGCCGAGTCCTTCGTCGACGCCTGTGCCAATAACCGGCTCCGAACCCAAGATGAGGGCAGCAATTTATGAGGTGTTAACGCCCGGCGTTACTTTAACCGCCAGCACGGCTTATAATATTTTGGATAAATCCGGGCAGATAATCGCGGCAAAGAATGCCAACGAGAACTATGTCTATAATATTCCTACTGTTGCTTCCGGCGCTTTTGTGAAAATTGCGCCTCAAGCCGTCGACGGAATCGTCACGATCGTTTCTTATGAAGAGCATCCGGCCTGGAAGCCGTCGTTGAATTACAATCAATTCCGCGGGGCCGTGGAAATAATTTATTCGGCCAAGGCCAATAAGATTTGGGCGGTCAACGAATTGAATCTCGAGGATTATCTTAAGGGCATCGCGGAAATTTCGCAAACCGACCCGGTCGAGCACCAAAAAACGATGATTGTGGCGGCCAGGACCTACGCTTATTATTATATTTTGAAAGGCGGCAAGCGCGGAGCGGACGAAGTATATATCCTGAATAATACTTCAAGCGATCAGCTTTACAAGGGTTATGTCCGCGAAACCGCGGCTCCAACTGTGGTTGACGCGGTCAAATCCACGCGGGGCGAGATGGCGCTTTATAACGGCTCGCCCATAATTACGGCTTATTCTTCCGGCGCGCCGGAATTGAATACGGTCGGCACAAAAAGCGCCTGCTCAATTTGGGGCTTGCAGTTCTGCCAGGCCGGTTTTGAATATCTGGCTGGCGGAGTGAGGGATCCCATCGGCGCGCCTTATACGCAGTCCATTTGCGGAGGCGGCAATCACTGCGTCGGTCTTTCTGCCGCGGGCAGCCGCCGGTTTGCCATAACGGGCGCGAAAAATTATCAGGAGGTCCTGAAATATTATTATCTGGGGGCGGAGATAAGGAGGGTGTATTAGCAAAGAAGTGTTATTCTGAGGGCAAAACCCGAAGAATCTATGAAAAATTATTATATATACATTGCTACCAATTATACAAACTCTGTTTTATATACGGGCATCACAAATAATTTGTATAGGAGAATGTATGAGCATAAGAACGGTTTAACGCCGGGATTTACTAAAAAATATAAAGTTAATAAATTAGTTTTTTATGAGGTTTTTAATAATCCGGAAGATGCGATATGCGCCGAAAAGAAAATAAAAGGTTGGATTAGAAACAAAAAAATAGAATTGATAAAAATCAAAAACCCGGAATTTAAGGATTTATTGGATTTTAAGGACTGATTTATTATTTTGTCATTCTGAGCCCGTAGGGCGAAAAATCTATTAAAGATCCTTCGCTTCGCTCAGGATGACAGAAAGAGACAGTCGGTATCATGAAGAAAAAAGTATTTATCATCATCGTCAATTTCAATGGCTGGCCGGACACAAAAGAGTGTCTGGAATCTTTGAGCCGGGTGGAATACGATAATTTTGAGGTTGTGTTGATAGATAATGCGTCTAAAGAGCTGATGCCGTCTCCTTTTGTCATTCCGGGCTCGACCCGGAATCTAAAAATTACGCAAATACAGAACGATAAAAACCTCGGCTTTGCCGGAGCAAATAATCAAGGAATAAAGTTGGCGATGGAAAAAGGCGCGGATTATGTTCTATTGCTGAATAATGACACAACGGTTGGGTCGGATTTTTTAACGAAACTTGTGGAAGAAGCGGAAAGCGATGAACCAACTGGAATAATCGGTCCTTTAATTTATTTTTACGATTCGCAACGGGCGATTGGCGACAAGCAATTAATCTGGTCGGCCGGCGGCCGCATAAGCGATAATTTTACGCGCGGCGAGCTTATTGCGTATCAAGAAAAAGACGAGGGGCATTATGAGGTAACCGAGCAGGTGGATTATATTAGCGGCACTTGCCTTCTGATAAAGGCGGAAGTTATCAAAAAAATAGGATTGATTTCCGAAGATTATTTTTTGTATTACGAGGATACGGACTGGTGCTTGCGCGCGGCAAGAGCCGGCTGGAGATGCTTGCTTGCGCCGGCGGCAAAAATTTACCACAAGGCATCAAAAAGCACCGTTGAATTTTCTTACCCCTATATCTACTACCATTCCCGCAACGGGTTGATGTTCGGCGAGCGATTTGGCAATAAATTGGTCGTTTATTCGTTAAGCGTTTGGATATTTTTGAAGCAGATCATAAAGTTGGTTTCCGGCTTTAGGCGCGATTGGGCCAAACCCGTTATGCACGGGGTTTGGGATTTTTGGAAAGGGAAGAAGGGGAAGTTGGAAGGATACTACTAGAAATTTTTCTTGTTACTTTTCTGGCAGTTAGAAAAGTAACCAAAAGACCTGCGCCCGAGCGTCGAAAATAGAGAAAATCGGTTTTGTTTCACGATAAAAATTGCTATCCGCAACGCCCCGACCTGACGATCGGGGCCCCACCACAGCACGCAATTTTTATCCTTCAGCTCAACTCGATTTTCTAGCTATTTTCGCGCTATGGGCGAGGGCGCTCCGTTATTCATAAATCATAATTAACAATTCATGCTTATTGGCATTGATGCTCACAATTTGGAAGGAAAAAGGACCGGCGTGGGGCGGTATCTTTTTAATTTGCTGAGAGAATGGGGCAAATTAGCGAATAGCGAATGGCCCGCTTCGCTCTCGAATCGAGGCGAGCTAATAGCCAATAGCAGATTCATCCTTTATTTTAAAGATGAAATTCCGCAAGACCTGCCCGAGTCGGAATTATTTGAATGTAAATTATTGAATGTCGGCAGTACTGCCAAATTTATGCACTGGGATCTGGCGCGGGTGGCGGCCGCCGACAAGATTGATATTTTGTTTTGTCCGGCATATGTGGCGCCCCTTGGCTACAGGGGGAAAATGGCATTAACTTTGCATGATATCAGCTACGAAGCGCGGCCCGAAGAATTTAATTGGCCGAGCTTAGCGGATAGATTCTTGCTTAAATGGGCTTCCCGGCGAGCGGCTGAAAAAACCAGCGTGATATTTACGCCATCGGAATTTTCCCGGCAAGAAGTCATAAAGCATTACGGCGTGCCCGCCGAAAAAGTAGTTGTCACACTTTTGGCCGTGGAGGCGTCCTTGTCAAGCGGCGTTGACGATAATGAGGCAGCCGCGATAAACGCTAAATACGGCTTAAAGGATGAATTCGCTTTTTATATCGGGTCGATTTTCACCCGCCGCCATTTATCGGAAGTTATCGCCGCGTTTGAATGCTTAATCAAGGAAGGTGATTATCAATTATTGCTTGGCGGCAAGGACTACACCGAAGGAAGGTCGATAAACAAGCTGGTGAAAAAAATGAACAAAAAATTAGGCCGAGAAGCAATCTTGAGGGTTGATTTTATTGCCGCCGACGAGTTAAAATCATTATATGGCGCCTGCGCGTTTTTTATTTGGCTTTCCGACTATGAGGGATTTGGTTTGCCGCCGCTGGAAGCGATGAGTTTGGGAGCGCCGGTTATAACGACCGACGGTTCGTCTCTTAGTGAAGTGGTCGGTCAGGCCGCTCTGCTTATAAAAGACAATTTTGATGTTGAAGAAATTTTTCGCGCTATGCATAAAATAACGCGCGACAGAATTTTACGGGAAGAATTGATATTGCGCGGCAGGGAGCAGTCGGCTAAGTTCTCATGGCGCGAGTGTGCGGAGAGGACACTGGAAGTATTGATGGCTATCAAATAAAATAGGTTGTCATTCTGAGGGCAGAGCCCGAAGAATCTATTATAGATCCTTCGCTTTGCTCAGGACGACAACGCGTAAATTTGAGAAGGTTTTTTACTCAATTAAATATTGTATTCGGTTTAGAGATCATTGCCGTTATTCTGGCCGCCACGGGTTTTATCCCTCGCGAGGCGATCTTGTTTTGGACGGGCCTGGCCGTGTTTTATGTAATATTGGCGCCGGTCAAGGACGCTTTGTGGCTTGTTGTCGCGTCAATTCCGTTGTTTGCCGCTTTACCCGTGAGCGAATCGCTCGATACTTTAGCCGATTGGCGCATTATTCTCGCGGTTTTGTTCTTGTACCAATTTTTTAAACATGGCATTTCTTCAAGATTGATAAAAGACGAAGCTGGGAAAGGGTGGGTAAAGGAGACCTTAAAACAGTATGCCTTGGAATATCTGTCCGTCGGTTTCTTGTTGATGGCGGCGCTTTCCATCGCAGTGGCCGATTACCGGATTTTGGCATTCAAAAAACTTTTATTCTTGATAAATATTTTCTTGCTGTTTTTGGTGGTGCGAAACAGCGCGCGCAGCAAAGAGTCGATTTTGCATGTTTGGCGGGCGGCGGCAGTCGGGGGAATCATAACGACTGCGGTGGCCTTGATGCAGTTTTTTGCCGTTTTGTTCGCGTCATTGATTGATTTCTGGCAATTTTGGGCAAGCCGGGTCATTGATTTTTTCTACGGCCAAAATTTGTCGGAGCTCTTGGCTTATTCCAATACCTGGTTTGCGTACTACAAGTCGGCTCCGCCGACTTTGCGGTTATTTTCTATTTTTCCCGATTCGCATTCTTTTGCCATGTTTTGCCTGTTGGCCGTTCCGATTTTTTTATGTCTGGCGGTTTTTTATCAGCAGAGAAAGCGCATAAAAATATTTTTTTGGTGTCTGGGCGGCTTGTCGCTGTTTGGCGCGGTCTTTTCCGGTTCTCGCGGCGTTTGGATAAGCGCGTTGCCTGTTGCAATCGCGGCGCTGTATTTTTGGTTTAAAGAAACGGACAAGAAGGTGCCAAAGCAGGCGGTTTTGAGTTTGGCAATATTCGCCTTGATTTTTTTTATTTCGGCCGGTTATCCTTTGGCATTCTACAAATATCAGACCTGGCAATCCGGCCAATATTCAAGCAGCACCATTTCTTTTTTTGAGCGCGCCAAATCGATTTCTGACCTGGAAGAAGCGTCAAACCAGGGCCGGTTGGAAATTTGGCGCGAGAGCTTGGTCTCGATCAAAAATCATCCAATACTGGGAGTGGGGCTGGGCAATTTCATTTCCGTCATCGGCGAAGATATTTCGTCTGCCAAAAAAGGCGCCTCGGCGCATAATCTATATCTTGATATCGCCGCTGAGATCGGCATTCCGGGGCTGCTAATATTGCTGCTGATGTTTGCTGACATTCTGTGGACCGGCTGGCTGGTCTGGCAAGGCGCAACGGAGCCGCATTTTAAGCTTTTCGGCCTGATTTTTTGTCTTTACTTTGTCTGGATCTTGGGCTACAGTTTCTTTGATGTGGTGCTGTTGAACGACAAGGTTTTGCTGTTTTTTATGGCGGAAGTGGCAACATTGTACGGCTTAAGAAATATTATTTATGATCCCGACAAGATATGAAACCGCTTATTTCTGTCAATTTGCTTTTATACAAGCCGAAATTTTACTTGAAGCCGTGTTTGGATTCCATTTTTGCCCAGACATACGAAAATTTTGAACTGCTAATAATGGATAATGATTCCGGCGACGGAACGGTTGAGCGCGTAAAAGAGATAATCGAGCAGGCGCAAAAAGAGGGGCGAAAAATTCCGTTTTATAAAATAATCGCCAACAAGGAAAATCTGGGCTTTGCCGGCGGGCATAACCTAGGAATTAATGAAAGCAGGGGGGAATTGGTGGCAATGATAAATCAGGATGTTATTCTGGATGAAGATTTTTTGAAACAAGCCGCGCAAGCTTTTGATGGCGCCAAAGGAATCGGCTCGGCGCAGGCAAAAATATTGCGGCTGAAGATTGATGATGGGAGCTTGATCAAAACTGATATAATAGATACGACGGGCCTGGTAATTTTGAAGAACCGGCGCATCATCGCCCGCGGGCAAGGGCGCCAGGACGGCGGCCAATATGATAAGCCGGAAGAGGTTTTCGGCGTTGATGGGGCCATACCGGTCTATAGGCGCGAAACATTAAAAAACGCAGGGATCACGCTTAATGGAAAAACAGAGTATTTCGACGAAGATTTTTTTGCCTATAAAGAAGATGTGGACTTGGCTTGGCGGATGCGACTTTACGGCTGGAAAGTGATTTACGCGCCGCAAATTATCGCTTGGCACGCCAGAACCTCGGGCGACAGCGAGGCGAGAAATTATTTAGCGATAGTAAAAGAGCGGTTGAAGATAGGCGAATTCGCCAAATATTTGTCATTTAAGAATCAGCGTCTGATGCAAATAAAAAACGAGCAGGCGCCGCTTTTATTGAAAGATATTTTTTATTGGTTGCCCAAAGAGATTGCTTCCTGGATATTCGTGATACTGCTTGAGCGATACAGTTGGCGGGCGATAAGGGAGCTGTTTGAACAAGCGCCGTTAGCTCTGCAAAAAAGAAAAATGATCATGTCGCGAAAAAAAATAAGCAATCAAGAGATGTCTAAGTGGTTTAAGTGAAAAATATGCCGGACAACGAAAGAGAAAATTTTGAAATATCGGAGTTTTACAAAACCCCCAACCCCAAACCTCGCTGGCGGCGTTTTGCTTTTAGCTCCTGGGTCTTGGCTTTGGTAGTTATTCTGTTTGGCGTGGGCGGGGCGCTGGCTTACAAGACCGGCTTCACTTTTACCCAGATGAATACCGGCAAATTGGACACCATGGGTTTTACGGAAAATATGGCCACGCCATCTCCCGACAGCGACCGTCTGAATATCTTGTTGCTCGGTTTAAGGGGTGAAGGCGATCCCAACGGCGGGCTGCTAACCGATTCCATAATGGTCTTGAGCATCAAGAAATCAACCGGCCAAATCGCGCTAATCTCTATTCCTCGGGATTTGTATGTTATGATCCCCAGCACCAGCAACAAAGAAAAAATAAATTACGCTTATGCGCTCGGCTTTGAAAAGAAAGGCGCGGCCGGCGCTTTGCTTTTCAGCAAGATCGCCGTTTCCCAGGCCACGGGTCTTTATATGAATAAAGCCATTTCCGTGGACCATCAGGCATTGAAAGAGATAGTCGATACTCTCGGAGGCGTAACCGTAACGCTGGATAAGTCCATGACGGAAGACCAGCAATGGATCGACGGAGGAGATGCCGGGCTGTCGCCTTTCTTCCATATCCAGACGAGGGTCTCGACCACTTCCAAGGGAGTGAGGGAGGCCCAAAAATGGGTTTTTGAAGTTCCGGCCGGCACATCGACCCTTAACGGCAACTCCACTCTTTATTTTGTCCGCGCGCGCTATGCCACTAGTGATTTTGACAGGGTGCGCCGTCAGCAAATGGTCTTGTCGGCTATGAAAGACAAAGCGCTATCTTTGGGAATTTTGGCCAATCCCGTCAAACTTTTCCAGATAATGGATTCTCTGGGCAAGAATGTGCGCACCGATATGGGAATGAACGACTTCAGATCATTGCTTGATATGGCCGGAGGCCTAAAAACCAGCAGCATCATCCATAAGGTTTTTGATACAACCCCCGAGGGTTTGCTCTATGCCGGTAAAAGCTCTGCGGGCGCGTATATCTTGTTGCCGCAGGGCGATAATTTTTCCAGGATCCAAGAAGCGAGCCGAAATATTTTTGATACCGTAAAATAATGAAATTATCCATAATCATCACTCATCACAGAACGCCCGAGCTTTTGCGGCTTTGCTTAAATTCCCTCAAAGAAGCGAGCCAAAATTTGTCTTGCGAGATATTGGTGCTGGATTCCGAAGCGCAGGATGAAACGGAAGAGATGATAAAAAGCGATTTTCCGGATATTAAGTTTTTGCCATTTGAGAAAAATACCGGTTATGCTAAAATAGTCAATGTGGGTTTGCGCCAAGCGCAGGGAGAATATCTTCTGGTGCTGAACGCCGATATTCTGGCCGAGAAAGATTCTTTGCGGAAAATGACCGAATATATGGAAGCAAATCCCAAGGTGGGATTGATCGGCCCGCAGCTTCTGAATTTTAACGGCACAGCGCAGGACTCTTATTTCCGTTTTTACAAACCCCTCACCATCGTTTACCGCCGGACATTCTTGGGCAAGACCGCACGGGGAAAAAAAGAGCTGAACAGGTTCGCGATGGCCGATTTTGACCGCCAAAGCGTGCGCGAGGTCGACTGGCTTTTGGGTGCGGCCATGATGCTGAAAAGGGCGGCTTTGAAAGAAGTCGGGCCCATGGATGAGCGCTTTTTTTTATACCTTGAAGACACTGACTGGTGCCGGAGATTTTGGGCCAAAGGATGGAGCGTGGTATATTTTCCGCAGGCCCGGATGCATCATTACCACGGCCGGGTGAGCAAGAAAGCGGGCGGCTTGGCGGATTTGCTTTTTAACAAGTATACTTGGATACATATTTCAAGCGCGATAAAATATTTTTGGAAGTATAAGGGTGCTCGTTAGTTTTTTCTGAAAGCATAAAATTTTCCCAGCGTGAAAATTTTATTCGCCAGTTTTGCTCGCTCTCCGCCCGAGGCGGAACCGTGCCCGCTCGCAAAACTGAGCGTTTCAGAAAAAACCACTTCGCCCCCCAGTATTGATTTCTGATGAAGAAAATACTTTATTCAATCGTAATAATTGCTTTAGTCGCCGGCGGATTCGGCGGCGGTTTTTGGTATGGCCAAAACAACCGGCCCGCCATTGAGAAGGTCGCGGGTCTGCAAAATCTTGAACAAGGCAAATCTCCCGATGTCGATTTCAACCTATTCTGGGACGCGTGGGTCCGCGTTCAGGATAAATTCGTCAACCGCTCGAAGATCGACTATCAGAAAATGGTTTACGGCGCGATCTCCGGCATGGTATCTTCGCTGGGCGACCCCTACACGGTCTTTATGCCGCCGGAGGAGAACAAAGATTTTTCCCGGGCCATGCAGGGAAATCTTGAAGGCATCGGCGCGGAAGTCGGCATGCGCAAAAACATTGTTACTATCATTTCTCCTTTGACCGATTCCCCGGCCATGAAAGCGGGGCTTAAGGCCGGTGATAAGATCTTGAAGATTAACGATAAGATAACCGACGGCATGACGATAGACGAAGCGGTGGGCCAGATCCGCGGGCCAAAAGGCACTCAGGTTACTCTGACCATTACGCGCGACGGCTGGACCGACGCCAAAGAAATAAAGATTATCAGAGCCGTGATAAATATTCCCATCGTTAAGTTGGAGATGAAAAAAGTGGGGGATAAAACTGTGGTCTATTTGGCGTTATATCATTTCACTGAAAATTCGGCGGCGGAATTCAAAAAAGCGGTCCAGCAAATTTTAACCTCGGACGCCAAAGGAATCATTTTGGATTTGCGCAACAATCCCGGCGGCTACCTGGAATCGTCCGTGGAAATAGCCGGTTGGTTTTTACCCGAAGGGCAAATGGTGGTTTGGGAGGACTACGGCGACGGCAAAAAAATTGAGCATCGCAGCGCGGGCACGGACAAACTTGGCTTGTATCCGGTGGTTGTTTTAATGAACCAGGGGTCGGCCTCGGCTTCGGAAATTTTGGCCGGCGCGTTGCGCGACGACAAGAAATTCAAGTTGGTGGGCGAGAAAAGCTTCGGCAAGGGCTCGGTGCAGGAATTGGAGCCGATGGGCAACGGCACATCCCTTAAAATAACCGTGGCCAAATGGTACACGCCCTCGGGCCACTCCATAATGGATGACGGCCTGGAGCCGGATGTAAAAGTGGAAATCAGCGCTGATGATATTGCCGGCGGCCGCGACCCCCAGCTGGATAAAGCGCTGGAAATTTTTAAATAAAAAAGAGTTGCAAGCGGTCGGCGGTTGGTGTAAAATAAATAAATAAATAGAAATCACTACTGAATATAGATGAGTACCGATATGCGGATTAAAAAAGGAGGAATTCGCATATTCGTAATAAATTCGTAATTAGTAGAGAAACCATGAAAGTTATTCTCTCCCAAGATGTCCCGAAAGTGGGCAGAAAAAACGAGGTTAAAGATGTTTCCGACGGCTACGCCAGGAATTTTCTTTTGGCCAAGGGTTTGGCCAAGCCCGCCACGGAAGCGGCGCTGAAGCAGGCAGAAGCGCTGCAAGCCGAGCTTGCCAAACAGGCCGAAGAAGACCTGAAAGCGCAGGAAGAGGTGGCGACGCAGATAGACGGCCAGGAATTTGAGATGATGGTCAAGGCCGACGGCACAGGAAAACTATACGGCTCCATTACTCCTATAAAAATAGCCAAATTTTTAAAAGACAAAGGTTTTAATGTGGCCAAAAAGAACATCAAGACGGTTGAGCCGATAAAAACGCTGGGGGAGCACGAGATCGTTCTGGAGCTGGATCATGGACTCGAAGCGAAGGTGAAGCTTATCATCAATGAACAGGTTGGCGAAGGAAAAGAAGACGCAGGCGATTTGGAATAATAATTAATTTTTTCATAAAATTTTGCGGCTTGCGTCCTCCGTTAAGCCCCAGATTTTTATGGCATAAAGGAATTTGCCATGGCAAAATATATTTTTGTGGCGGGCGGTGTCATGTCGGGCGTGGGAAAAGGAGTGGCGACTGCCTCCATCGGCAAGGTTTTGCAGTCCCGCGGCTTCAAGGTGACAGCCATAAAAATAGATCCATATGTCAATGTCGATGCTGGCACCATGAACCCCACCGAACACGGTGAGGTTTTTGTTTTGGATGAAGGCACCGAGACCGACCAGGATATGGGCAACTACGAGCGTTTTTTGGATATAGACTTGCCGGCTATAAATTATATGACCACTGGCAGCGTTTATGAAGCGGTGATACACCGGGAGCGCAATATGGGGTATGGGGGCAAGTGCGTGGAAGTTGTGCCCCATATTCCCTTGGAGGTCATCGACCGGATAGAAAAGGCCGCAAGCAAAGCCAGGGCGGATTTTATCACTATCGAGATCGGCGGCACAGTCGGCGAATATCAGAATGTCTTATTTCTGGAAGCCGCCCGCATGCTCAGGTTGAAAAAACCCAACGATGTGCTTTTTGTGCTGGTAAGCTATCTGCCGATTCCGAGCAAAATAGGCGAAATGAAAACCAAGCCCACCCAATATGCCGTGCGTACGCTCAATTCCGCCGGGGTGCAGCCGGATATCATTCTGGCGCGTTCGGCCGCGGCGCTGGACAGTAAAAGAAAAGAAAAGATCGCGTTAAATTGCAATATGCGCCAGGAAGATGTCATCTCCGCGCCGGACATCGAAACGATATATGAAGTACCGCTGAATTTTGAAAAAGACGGCTTGAGCGACCTGCTGCTGAAAAAATTGAAGGTCAGGCCGAGGAAAAATAATCTGTATGACTGGCGCGTTCTGGCTAAAACAGCCCGCACGGCTGCTAAAGAGGTAAAAATAGGAATAGTCGGAAAGTATTTTGGCACAGGGGATTTTGTTTTGTCTGATTCCTATCTTTCCGTGATCGAAGCGGTCAAGCACGCGGCCTTTTTCCATAAGCGAAAGCCCGTCATCGGCTGGATAAACGCCGAGGAATTTGAAAAAAATGTAAAAGCACTGAAGAACTTGAAGGAATATGATGGCGTGATCGTGCCCGGGGGATTCGGCTCGCGCGGCATTGAGGGAAAAATTTCCGCCATTCGATTTTGCCGTGAAAACAAGATCCCGTACCTTGGCTTGTGCTACGGGATGCAGCTGGCCTGCGTTGAGTTTGCGCGCCATATTTGCGGCCTGCCAGACGCCCATACCACCGAAATCAACAAAGACACCCCAAATCCGATCATCGACTTGATGCTGGAGCAAAAAGCCGCGTTAAAAGATAACCGCTACGGCGGCACCATGCGCCTGGGCGCGTATTATTGCCGCCTAATACCGGGCACCAAGGCAGCCAAGGCCTACGGCCGAGAATTGATATCCGAGCGACACCGGCACCGCTACGAGTTCAACAACGAATACCGGGAACTTCTGGTCAAAAACGGCCTGGTGATTTCGGGCGTGAATCCCGAGCGGGACTTGGTGGAAATCATAGAACTCAAAAACCATCCGTTTTTTATGGCCGCTCAATTCCATCCGGAATTCAGATCCAGGCCCATAACCTCGCATCCGTTGTTTCGGGAATTCGTGAAAGCGGCCATCATTAAAAAATAATCGACAATAATAGTTGTCATCCCGGGTTTGCCGCGCCTCGCCGAAGCTTTAGCATAGACGGGACCCGGGATCCAGAGTTAATCACTTTACTTTTTTGTATCCACAAAAAAGTAACAAAAAAAGTCCCGCACGGCGATAAAACTTTAACAAAATCTGATTCGCTCGCCTAAAAGCGCTATCCGCAACGCCCCAAGCGTCAGCTTGGGGCCCGCCACAGCACGCGATTTTAAACGCCTCGCTCATCTCGATTTTGTCTTAAAGTTTTTCGTATGCGCGGTCTATGCAGGAATAACAAAAAAACACCCCGAAGGGTGCTTTTCCATAAACTATTTACTATTTAGCCGCCACGACATTAACGACTTTCTTCATCTTCTGGTGGCCGGTGAAGCTGGTAACTTTTTTGTTGGTAAACTTAACGATACCCTTGATGATAGAGTAGATCGTGTCGTCTGAGCCCCGGCGGACATTTTTGCCCGGCATAAATTTCGTTCCGCGCTGGCGGACGATAATACTGCCGGCGTTGGCGGGCTCTCCCGCAAAAAGTTTAATACCCAAGTATTGTGGTTGTGAATCGCGGCCCAGTTTAGTAGAACCGGCCGCCTTTGTATGTGCCATAACTTTATGGTTGTCATCCTGAACGAAGTGAAGGATCTATGATTCTTCGGCTTAAGGCCTCAGGTGACACATATAGAAAATTTACTGTATAATATTAGCATAACGGTATTTTTATGTCAATTATTGATTTTAACCGAATAGGGGACTGGCTCAAGCGCAACCAGGCCGATATCGCCATCGCCGCGGGCTTCATTTTGGTGGCTATTATCGCCTTCGGGTCGGGGCGATTAAGCGCGCCCCAAATTGTCAGAAATCCGGTAATAATTGATGAGCCGGATTCTTCAAGTTCCGCCAATATTTTAAGTAATGTTTCACGGCCGATAATCGGTGCGGCGGGGGAGTCGGCGAGCATGGCCGGCGCCAAGGGTTTGTTTGTAGCCAGTAAGAACGGCACAAAATACTACTGGCCCTGGTGCTCCTGGGCCGGCAGGATAAAAGAAGAGAATAAGGTTTGGTTTAATTCGGAAAAAGATGCGCAGGCCGCGGGCTTTTCCCCCGGCGCCTGCATCACCAGCGAAGCCCCGGCCGGATATGCGAAACCTTGAAAAAGATACGAATTAAGTTCTATTCGCGCAATAATCATCGGGGAGGAGTTCTTTTAAATTTGATATGGAGGTGTGCTATGGACGAGGAGAAAAAGATGGGAAGGGCTGCTTCTGAGGAATGGGACAGAATATTGGAGAGCGTCCAGAGGTCGGGAGTAGAATACAAGTATGTTATTTTTTATCCCGACGGCGCAAGAAGTTTTTGTACGGAAAAGCCAAGCGGTGAAAAGCTTTTGGCGATGAACGCCACTTGCCGTAAAATTTAAAAAGATTTCCGTAGGACGCAATTCCGCTTAGCTCCGCCATCAGTTGAAAAGTTTAGCAAGTATAAAAAGGGTTGCCCTTGCGACAACCCTTTTTTGTTATATTTCACGCAGTCGGAGTGCGTGAAATAGAGGAGTTTTTCTTGCCGGACTTTTTAAGCGTCAGGGTTTTGTATTCTTTATCAAGCTTGTGCGCGGCTTCGATTTTTGAACGCTTGTCCGCCGGCAATTCCTTGGCGACTTTTTTCAGTTTCACATCATCGACTTTAAGCACATCCTGCCAGCGGCCCAGCGGCTCCAAAATCGCTCGCAATGTTTCAACATCATATTTAAAGCGCTGGATAGCTTGGCGGGTGATATATCCGTCGTCGCCAAATAGCCGCTCCAGCCCCTCTTGGTCCATGAATTTACTCAGATCGGTCTTTATTTCACTCAGGCGTTCATCGCGCT
Source organism: Candidatus Portnoyibacteriota bacterium (assembly GCA_028688325.1). Lineage (GTDB taxonomy): Bacteria > Patescibacteriota > Minisyncoccia > Portnoybacterales > GWB1-42-6 > UBA8475. The sequence continues at coordinate 19,990 of JAQTYI010000003.1, read as the reverse complement.
CATCAACCTCGTTTTTAAGCTTGGAATATTCGCCGATCAATGCTTTGACATCCTGGTCGTTGAAGAATATTTTTTCCTCCTTGAATTTATGTTTAAAGAACGGGCAATGCCGCTGGAACTCGCACCAGTCGCAAAGGACATTGGGCGTGGCGGGGAATTTACTTTCTTTAAAGGCCTTGTCTATGACCTCAAAATCCCGAATGATACTCTCTTTGGTTTCGGCCAGGTTCTCGGCCGTGCGGGTGCTGGAAAGCTTCTCTCCGTGCTTCAGAAAATACAAGCTGGTTTTGAGCGGCCGCTCTTCTTTGACCAAGGTTGGCCAGCGGTTGGCTACGCCCAAGTGATACACCGCCAATTGCAGATCTTTATCCACGGCGTCTTGAGAAGGCATTTTTTTGGTGGTTTTGTAGTCAATCACTTCCAGCAGGCCGTCTTCGGTCTTATCCACCCGGTCGATCTTGCCGGTGAGCAGATGCTGCTGGCCCGCAACTTGCAAGGGTACCTCAAACATCGTTTCCAGCGCCAGCACGGTAAATTGCGAGGGATAATTTTTGGCATAATAATCCTTCATTATCTTTATCGCCTGGGCGAAATTCAGCGCGGATTCTTGTTCCGAAGAATAAATGGAGGAATCCCATTTGTTGGAGATGAATTTCAGGATGTCTTCTTCCGCGGGAATAATGAGCCCGGGTTCGTGCAGGATCTTCAGGGCGCTGTGCAGCAGAGTGCCAAAAAGCGCGTCTTTGGATTTGGGCGTTCTTATCTTATCAACATATTGGAATTTGAATTTCAGCGGACACCTTTTGAAGGTTTCCAGAGCCGAATAGGATATTCGCATACCAGGCAGTAGAAATTTGACCGAATAATTATTGTAACGATTGTTGTTATGCTTTATATATTCGCCGAGGTTGTAAAAGCTTGGCAAGCTATTTTGTTAGATATATAACCTGTCAAATTTTCACTGCCTGGGATAGGCCAATTTTAGCATCTTCGGGGCCAAAATAAAAGATTGATGCAAAGCGCGGTTTGTTGTACTATTTAATGAAAGGTAGCGTTACTATTCTTTCGAGTGTTGTTTAAAAACCGAAGAAAAGAAGGGGGGCGCGTATGAAGATCACTTTCGCAATCGAGATCGAGTAATATGTCTCTTCACTGTCGGAAGCGGAAAGAATCGAATATAAAGAGTTGATTCGGAAAGTGTCTGACCTGTTGTATATCGCCGATGATATCAGAAGCAATCCGGAAGAGATAGTAATAACCGACAAGAAAAAGACGGAACTGGTGAAGTCGCTGACCTGCGCTTTCTTTGATCTGTATCTGACCGTAGAGGAAAACAGAGGCGATGCCGTGGGCCGGGGAGTTACCATTGAGATCAATACCAGCTGGGACGCGGATATCGACTGGAGCAAAGCTGCTCAAGCATAAAAAGAGAGGAGGCGGGCAAAAGGACTTGTATCGAAAAGGCCCGATAGGGGTATCTCAAGGGGATAGGGGCGGGTCAAAAAACGACCGCTCCTTTTTTATTTACAAAAAATAAAAATATTTAAAATAAAAAAATAATATTAAAATAAAATATTTATTTTATAAAAATATTTTAGGAAATCAGCTATTAAGGTTTGGAGGAAAGCCCGAAACCAACTGTGGATAACTTAGGGAGAAGTGTCAAGGCGCCCTTAATAGGATGTCGCACAAGATTCCTTTTGCGACCCAATGAGCCTATAAAGAGAGGGCCTATTTTCATAGACCCTCGCCCACTGCTCGTTTTTTAAAATCAACGCATCAGTATGTCGCCGCGGGTTTTTTAAACAGATCAACAAAAAATATTTTTATTTTTTCTATCGCGCCGGAAATATTTTCTTTTATGATCGCCACTACCTTCCCGACATACCCCTGGGTCTGCTGTTTGGCGCCTTGGACGGCCTGGTTGGCCTGTTTAGCAATTTCGGCTTTGGCGGCATCCTGGGCGCTACCCAGGGCTTGCCCGGCAGCCTGCTGGAGCCCGGTTTGGGCCTGGTTCATACCTTGCTGGATGGTTTCTTTGACGTTTATATCCTTGCCTCCCAACCACTCATTTAAAAGCCCGTCCAGGGGGCTCGTTGGCAGGTCAAACGAAGGATTTACCGCATCGGTGCTCGAACCCGTCTCCTGGGCCAAAACAGAGCTAAAAGCTGCAAGTCCGCCTAGGGCGGAGAGGTTTAAAATAACGGCTAAAAGGGCTATTTTAGGCATTTTGGTTATTTTGCTTACAGTACTTAACTTATTATGTCTTATGTCGCACAACATTTTACCATTTAAAAGATTTGTATGGGCTTACGGATCCTTTTTTACCGGTATAAGGGTTATAATTGCCCTTTGTGGAATAATTATCCCAGATCGATTTATTTGGGCTTGAGCGGTAGCTGGGCGCTACATATCTGCCGGTGCTGGGTTTAATATATCCCCTAACGCGCACCGCCGCGCTGGCCGAACCGGCCAAAAAACCGAAAGCGATAAATATCGCCATAGAAACCAAAAATATTTTTTTCATATTTTTTATTTGATTTATTAAATTATTTTACAATTCCGATATAATCAAGCACCGGGTCGGTTCCGGAAAAACAAGCGCTGTTGTCATCGTCTTGGGTTAATGCTGATAAAGAGCTATCTTCTAACTCAATACCTAAGTGATATCCTACATCCGGGCTGGCGCAATAGCGGTAATCTGAGATTAAGATATCTTCGGGAAGATTTGTTAAATAATTCAAGAAGCTGGGGTAACGACCATTTGTATTGTGATAAGATTCCAGAGCCAATTGAATTTGGCGTGTATCGCTAATTTTCCTAATTTCTCTGGCTTTGGTACGGGCGCTATTCAGCGAAACCATGACAATAGTAGCCAGAATGCCGATTACAGCAATAATAGTAACGGTTAAAATGACTATAAATATCAGTGAGTCCTTACCCCATCGATTTTGCTTTTTTAGTTGATGTCTGATGACAAAATACGCTATCCAGAAGCCAAACGGCACCAAAACTAAAAGACCCAACGGCCACCAGTTTTTTTTGCCGATTGATTGCATAGCTTTTTCCGTTGTTTGGCAGAATATATAAACATAATAACCAAGGGCTGCTAAGGCTGTAAGCCAGAGAAGACCACTGTTAAAAGCATTGCAGGCAGAAAGAAAAATATTTAAAACGATTCCCCACAAAAAGAGTCGAAAAAATGTTTTACTATATTCTTCGTGCTCCTCGGTCGGTTTTTCTTTCGGAACTGATGGCGGATTTTCTTTTTTTAATTTAGCCCCACATTTTTTACAAAAGACATCGGTTTGATTTACCGGCGCGCCACAATTAGCACAAAAATTATTCGGCATATTATTTTAAATTATTTTTTACACTATTTACATCCCTATCTACTTGGAGGCACAATTTGTGACCTCAAGCTTGTGACCTCAAGCGAGGTCAAAGATTATGGCTTTAGACATAAATGAATGGTTTTAAATCCCTCCCAACCTCCCTTCCCGTAAAGGAAGGAGAAATGGAAATTTATTTCCATTTCTTGGCGTATCTTTTTTCAACATAAACTATTTGCCACCATCGCTTCCCTATCCAATAGCCGAAAATAACGCCCAGTATGGAAAAGGCGGCGGTTAGAATTTGGCTGATGAGAAGCCAGGTCGGCCAGTCGAAATTATCGATAAAAAAATAAAGAGCGGCAATCTCAATTGCCGCGCGAAGAAGAAAACCCAAAAGAACGCCTAAAACAATGGATGCGAAAAGATAGGCGATCTTTTTTATTTTCATAATAATTTTATTGGCACTTGCATTGGCATTCGCAAGTCGGGTCGCACTGGCAGCAATCCTTGCAGAGCTCCGGACTGCACTGGCAGGCATTGTCCTCGCTCAGCGGCTCGCCGCATTGGCATCGGTCGTTCATAGGATTGTTATGTGGTTTATACCATAATAATACCGCAAGGGCGGTTTTGGGGTCAAATCTTAATCTGGCGGCATCCGACAATCGGAAAATTCTTTTATTATTTGGGTTGTCGGATGCCGGGACGCGGGAGAATTAAAAAAAGCGGAAACCGTTTTGGTTCCGCCTTTTGTTTTATGGGATTAATTTCCCGTTGAGAGAACAAATTTTTCTCCGACTTGAGCATACCTGTCCATTGTTTTTTCCAGCTTTTTTAGCTTGTAGATTTCCCGGCTCAAGATTCTTACGGACTTTCTCAGATTTTTGATTTTTCTGTAAGCGCCGCCCGTTAAGCGCGTGTCGTTGAGGGGAATAGTTATGCTGCAAAAGAGCAAGCGCCAAAAAGCGGCGTTTATTTTGCCGTTCGGCATAACGGCGAATTCTTTGGTTTTCAGGGAAACTTTCAGGTCTTCCAATCTTTTTTCCATCATTGGCAACATCGAAACGCGATCTTCCATCATATGGAATTCCGCTGCGCATATGACTCGTTCCATCGCAAATCTCCTTTCATTGGATGACGGCAATTAAGCGGCGACCAGCCCGCTGGCAAGGAACTCTCGCCCCATCTTCGTCAGCCGGACGAATTTTCCCGGGCCGAGTTCCATATATTGGGCCAGGCCGTCCCGGATTTTCTCCGAAAGCTCTATTTCTTTTTTTGCGATGCAGATAGTTTCGGCGAGAGGCAGTATGTTTACCTGGTCGCTGATGCGGCTGTTGCTTTTTTCTTTGGTTCTTTTCAGTTTTTCCAGAATTTCTTTGTGGGCGTCTATGTTTGAGATTATTATTTTTTGCCTGTCTATCTCGGCTTGGTCCGCTATTTCAATCAAACCGAGATTTACGAGCGCATCCAGGCCCACGGGCGTTATCGCGCAATTCGGGTCGCCTTTTTCTTTTATTGCTGAGAGGATCGCAAAATTTCTTCTGTTCGTTTCGTTTTTCATTTTCAATCCCTCCTTTATTCGCATGTTTGACAATCGTGAAAGGTGCTGTCCGCATTGATTATTTTATAGCATTATTGGGGCGGAATTGTCAAATTTGAAAGTATAATCTGGGTCTCCCCCGTCCTTTTTGCGGAAAGAGGAGGAAATGCAGAAAAATAAAAATTCCCCGATAAAAAACGGGGAATTTTTATTATAACCAAGCGATTATTGGCCGTTGGACATCATTTTGCCGCCGTAAATAAGCATATAGATGGCGGACAAGCCCACCAAATCGTAAATGATATTGGTCAGGGTGCCGGTGCCGAAAATAGCGGTCACCAAGTTGAAATCCAGCAGGCCCACGAGGCCCCAGTTCAACCCGCCGATAACCACCAGAATGAAAGTAACCCAGTTAAGGATTTTCATTGTTTTTTGTAAAGAATTAAAGTTTATTATATTGATAATCGACCTTTATAAAATATATAGAAACAAGTTAAAGGTTTGATTAATGTTCCTTACTTTAATGGTAGCACGCGCAAAATGGCGGTCAAATGAGATGTCCCCCGCCGGCGGATTATGTGCGGTGCGGAAATTAAAAAAGGGAGCCTGTGGGAGCTCCCCTGTTGCGTTTCTCAACCCAAGATTTTTTTGAACAAGCCGCGTTTCGGTTTGCTTTCATATTTTGCTTCTTTGCCGCTCGTTGCGTCCGGAGGACGATATTCGTGGGTTGACAATTTTATCAGCCCGAGGTCTTTAATGGCCAACGCTTCCCTTTGATAGCGGTCCAATTGGGATCTTTGGGCGCATACCACTATTTTATTGATGGCGATTCCGGCTATTTTCATTGAATATATCAACGCGGAGAGAGCTGTTTTCAGCTTGCCACCCATCGGCTGAAAACGGAAACCTTCGTTTATACTCGACATTCTTAAGAGTTTTTTTACTTCGCTTTCCGCCTGGTCGCGGGACTCGTCATTTGACCACTCGGCGCCGCCCATCACAATGATATCCTTGGCGTTTTCTTCTCGCGCTTTTTTGAGGCAGTTTGCCAGATAATCGTTATTGCCGGCATCCCCGCAGTAATAAGTTATTATCAGTATGTTTCGTGCCATTTTTTATCTCTCCTTTCCAAGCAATGCGCAGTTGCCGATGCGGCGCGTCGGTTTGGGCAGTGTTTTATTGTCATAGATGGCCAAAAGCATCTCTGCCAATACAAGCTCAAATTTACAGCAAAAAAATTGAGCAGCGTCTTTTACGAGAAAGAGGCAGGAATTATTTTCCTCATCCATCTTGCAAACGCTTCGTTCTTTTCCCGGAGGAATTTTGCAATAGCCGTTATCGCTAAGATAAAGTCCGAGAATGAAATTATCCAGACAGTCGTCGGAGTGGAGAGTGATTTTTTCTTCGTCACTCTCAACAAAAACTTTTCGGCCGTTGAGGCGCTGAAGCGCCCTGCTGATGATGGACACCACATTCTTGTAGTTGTCTGCGGGTTTCTCGCTTTTGAGGATGGTCATATCTTCACCATCTTCTTCAAAGAAATCCATTATTTGAGAGGACCTCCTGTTTTGATAAATGGAAATAAGGAAATTAGTCGTGTCCAATGTTGTCGGTTTTCCGTGAAGTTTTTCAAAAACCTTGCGGAAAATCGGGCGAAGATCGGTTTCTTTTTCGTCGTTGACCAAAAGCCAGCCGCGATTTCTTCCAAGATAGCGTAGGGTTCCTTTCAGTGTTTTCACAATGCCTCCTTTTTATAGTGGGTATGGGATTATTTTATTGTAAAGAACAAAAAAAACATAACATATTTATATTATGTATGTCAATGTTTTTGATGCCCGAAACAACAGCTGCTTAAAGATACAGAAGCGGATTTAGCGGCCCGCCCAGAGGCGTCGGGTAGCCGTAGCGGTTGGGCTCGATTTTAAAGGTGTTGGTAGCGTAGACCGTAAAATGCAAATGAGAGCCGGTGGAATAGCCGGTAGAGCCGCCATAGCCGATAATATCACCGGCTTTGACCTTTTGGCCCACGGAGACGCTTTGCACGGAAAGATGGGCGTAGAGAGTCGTTAAGCCGTTATCGTGTTTTATAGTTATCCATTTGCCGTAGGCGTAGCGGGCCATATTGGCAACGCCCGAAACCACGCCGTCTCGCGCCGTTCTCACCGGGTCGCCCGTTTCCAGATCCATATCCAGGCCGTTATGGAATCCGCCGTTGCCTTTGCCTTCGTTGCAGGCCGGATAGGAATTGCGCGCGAAACTGGAGACAATGCAGCCGTATGTTTGAGTAATAACCCCGTCGATCGGTCGGATGAAAGCCCCCTTGCCGCCGGTTATGGAATTTTGGTTGATGGCGGCAATAAGTTTTTGTTCGGCGGCGAATATCTCATTTTCTATCTGCTTTTGCTGTTTTTGCAAGGTGGTGAGCGTTGATTGGTAGATCTTCTCCTGGTTTTTGGTGGCGGCCAGCAAATCACCTTGCTCGTCTTTTTGCGAATCCAGCACCAATGTTTGCCCATTCAATTGTTTTTTTAGGCCTTCCAAATTAGCTTTCTGGCTTTCGGATTGAGTTTTTTGCTCTTCAAGCCGCACCTTAAGCTCTTTGATAGAGGTCAGTTTTTCCTGTAAGCCGCTTTGCAGATTACTCATATATTGGGCCTGATTGAGCATATCCGAAAAACTGGCGCTGCCCAGGATTATTTCCAAGGGGCCGGCTTGATCGTATTCGTTGAGCGCTTGGATGGTCTGGCCAAGATTGCTCTTTTGCCTTTCCAGCTCAATATTTTGCGTTGAAATATCATTGGTCAGGCCGAGGATTTTTAGCGATGTCTGGGAGATTTTCGTTTGGGTGAGGCGCACTTGCGCCTCCAGCTTTTTTATCTGCGCCGTCATTTGGGCGATGGTGTTTTTGAGCGTGTTGCTCTGGGCCCGAGTGCCCTTGACCATGCTTTGGTATTGGGCGATCTGTTTTTCCAGTTCCTGTATTTGGGATTGTTTCTGGTTAATTTCGTTTTGCAGGTCTGATTGCAGATCAGCCGAGACGAGAATTGGATAAAAAAGCAGGTTAGCAATAACCGTTAAAGAGATGATGGTAAAATAATTTTTATAATTTTTGATTTTCAAAACAAGAGGTTAATTATCACATCGCCCATTCGGGCGAGATCCTTCGTTTCACGCGGGATGACTAAAAAATAGATGTCATTCCGAGTCGCTGATAAGCGGCGAGGAATCTCTCGACTTGTCCGAGACGGGTCCCGCATGCGCGGGAGATCCCTCGCTATGCTCGGGATGACAATATAGAAGATTCTTAAATCATCAAATCTTTAAACCCCGGATTTTTAGTTTTTATCAGCTCAATTCTCTTTTTTCTGGTCCAGGATTTTATTTTCTTTTCTGCCTCTATTGCATTTCTGGGATTGGAAAATATCTCATAGAATACCAGTTTATCAATATTGTATTTTTGGGTAAATCCTTTAACCAATTTATTTTTATGTTCGTGCATTCGTCGGCGTAGGTCGTTAGTTACTCCAGTGTAGAGAGTAAAAGATCTATTCGTGGCGATATAAACAAAATATTGTTTTTGCATAAAATCTCAAACAAAATGTTTGTCATTCCGAGTCGCTGATAAGCGGCGAGGAATCTCTCGCGTATGCGAGATCATTTGCCGCCCATTCGTGCGAGACCCCTCACTGCGTTCGGGATGACGAGCTACGAAAGTAATTTTATCGCTATCGCTATTCTTTTCACGCTCTCTTCTTTTCCCAATATCTCCGCGATATCGAACGGCGGCGGGGAATTTTTTTGGCCCGACAGCGCCACCCGCAAAGGCCAGAGGATCTCGCCCTTGCTTTTCATTTTTGACGCTTGAGCAATTAATGCTTCGGACAATTTTTCTTTGGTAAATTCATTGTCTGGTATATTGGCGACTATTTCTTTGGCGATTTTTAGCGAATTTTTTATTTCTTCATCCGTCATTTCTTTCCATTTAAGCAGGGATTTATTGTAGGTAGGCAGTTCAAAGAAAAAGGCGACATGCTCTCTTATCTCGGACAGCGTCTGAAGCCGCTCCTGTTCCAGGGCGACGATTTTTTTGAGCATTATGTATTCTTTAGATCCTTCCACCGCTGCGGCGGGGTCAGGATGACCCGGCAGGGCGGATAAATACGGGAGGCACAATTCAACTAACTTATCTAAGGGCAGCTGCTTTATATAATAAGAATTATACCAATCCAACTTCTCAACATTAAACACCGCGCCGGCTTTGTGCACGCGCTCCAACGAAAAATCTTTCAATAATTCTTCCATTGAATAAATTTCTTTTTCGCGCTCCCCCTTCGTTGAAACTTCGGAGGACAAGCCGGGATTCCAGCCCAAAAACGCCAAATAGTTTATCATGGCTTCGGGCAGATAGCCCTTCTTTATATAATCCTCCACCGCCACATCTCCCTTGCGTTTTGACATCTTGGTTTTATCGGTATTGAGCAGGAGCGGCAGATGCGCGAATTGCGGAACGGGCCAGCCGAAATATTCGTAGAGTAAAATATGTTTCGGTGTTGACGGAAGCCATTCTTCCGTGCGCGTGACATGAGTGATTTTCATCAGATAATCGTCCACGACGACTGCCAGATGATAGGTCGGGAAGCCGTCGGATTTCAAAAGCACCTGGTCGTCCAGCTCGTTGGTGTTGTATGAAACTTTGCCTCGCACAAGGTCATTTACAATAATTATTCGACCTTCCGGAATTTTCATTCTGACGACACAGGGGTCGTTATTGTCCAACTTTTGTTTTATTTCGTCTTTTGACAATTTTAAACATCGCCGGTCGTATTTTGGCGCTTGTTTTTTAGCGGTTTGCTCTACCCGCATATTTTCCAAGGTTTCTTCGTCGCAGAAACAATAATAGGCCCGGCTTTTATCAATCAATTCCTGCGCGTATTTTTTATAAATATCCAGGCGTTGGGATTGAATATACGGCTCATACGGGCCGCCGATATCCGGGCCCTCGTCGTATTTGAGTCCCGCCCACTTAAGTCCGTTATAAATAGCTTGGGCCGCTCCCTCAACAAAACGCTTTTGGTCTGTATCTTCCAAACGCAAAATGAACTGGCCATTTTGTTGTTTGGCGAATAAAAAATCGTATAAAGCAGTGCGCAAACCGCCGATATGGAGATAGCCGGTGGGGCTTGGCGCAAAACGGGTTCTGACTTGACTGTTCTTTTCCATTATGATATAGTATTAATACCTTATTAGTTCTTAAAAGGAATATATTTTATAGCGAGGTGCATCATGAATTGCCTGTTTGATGTGTGCTGGGAGTTTTGCCGGTGGCAGCTCTATGCCAGTATCGTGTTATCGACCGCTCTGTATTCAATTTTTCTGGCGTTGGCGGCCTTAGAAAAAATTCCTAAAATGCGGCCGTTAATGTTCCTTGTGACTATCGCCGGATGTTCGTTTCTGTGGATGATAGCGGAAATACAAAAATGCTTCTGAAAGGAGGGAGTATGAAAGAAGAAATTATGCTTTTGGGCTTTGCCATCGCGGGGTTGCCGTGTCTGCTGGCAACCTACAATCCGGATCTCTTTTTTCCTATTTTGCGAGATAACATCCCCATTACAATATTACAATCTGTTCTTATGGGCGGCTTCTTAAAAAACAAGGAGCCGTTTTTTATTAAGTGCCGCAGGGCAACTCGCAACATGCAGCATATTTAATACTTTACGATGTTTAATATTTCCTGCGCGATTTTTTGCGCGGCGTCGGGATGGCTGAATTTTTTGGCGTTCTCCCCCATCGTTTTCAGGAGTTTGGGATTGTCCAACAGGGAAAATATCTCGCTTTGGAAAAGATGCGGCGTTAAGTTGGCCTGTTCCATTATAACTGTTCCGCCAGTATAGGCAAACTCCGTGGCGTTTTTTAACTGATGGTCGGCGGCGGACTTCGGCAGAGGAATTAAAATGCTGGGTTTACCTATGGCCGCTATTTCGGCGATGGTACCCGCGCCCGCCCGCGCGACGACGATATCGGCCGCGGCATAGGCCTGGGCCAGTTGGCCATCGTCCAGAAAAGGAAAAAGATGGTATTCGGATGGAATATCGCCGCCGATAAGCTGTTTTGAGCTTTCAAAATTCGCCCGGCCGGTCTGATGGATGATCTCGCAGCGTTTTGTTATAAGCAAAAGAGAAGTGAAAATAAGGTCGTTGATGACCTGCGCGCCCTGGCTGCCGCCTAAAATTAAAATTACATTTTTCATCCCACTCAGGCCGAAAAGTTGCCTGGCTTGTTCAGCCGTGCCTCCAAAAAGAGAAACGCGCACCGGATTGCCTGTTAGCGCGGTTTTTTTAGCCGGAAAGTATTTAGCCGCTTCGGAAAATGAAATGGCCACGCGCCGGCTGAGTTTGGCGCAAAATTTATTGGCTAAACCGGGAACAGAATCGCTTTCGTGGATTATGACCGGAATGCGAAAAATCCAGGCCGCCAGCACCACGGGCACGCTGCCATACCCGCCTTTGCTGAAAACTACATTGGGCATAAAAAAGAAAAGATGCCAGAGTGATTGCACAATTCCGCAGGGAATCTTAAAAATATCAAAGATATTTTGCAGTGAAGCATAGCGACGCAATTTGCCCGCCATAATGATTTTGTGCGTGATTCCTTCTTTGGCGAGCGCTTCTTCTCCTATGGTATCGGGGCCGATAAATAAGAATTCTACGCTCGAACCTTCGCCAAGCGGTATTTGGAAAATATTTTCGGCAACCAAATTTTTAATTTCCTGGACAACGGCGATAATTGGAAAGAGATGTCCTCCTGTGCCGCCGCCCGTTAAAACAACGCGCATAAATTAAAATCAAAAGTCAAAAGTTTAGCATTGCCGCAAAGCGGGAATAAATTAAAACTTTTAAATTTTGACTTGCAATTTTAAATTTTAATTTTTGACTTTTAAATTATATTTTACTGTATTTAGATATATTCAGCAGCATCCCCATCGCCGTCAGCGTTATGGCCAGCGACGAGCCGCCGAGCGAGATGAAGGGTAAGGTGATGCCGGTTAAAGGAATCAATCCGCAAATAGCCGCCATATTTATCATTGCTTGAACCACTATCCAGCCGGTCAGTCCTCCAGCCAGGAGGCGCCCAAAATCATCTGGCGCGCCCTGGGCGATTTTAAGGCCTCGGAAAGTAAAAATTATGAACAATATCAAAAGTGCCAAAATGCCGATAAACCCCAATTCTTCGCCGACCACCGCCACAATGGAATCGGAAGCCGGTTCAGGCAGATATTTGAATTTTTGTACGCCTTGGCCCAAGCCCGCGCCGAACATTCCGCCGGAACCCAGGGCCAGAATCGCTTGGTTTATCTGGTAGCCGATGCCTTTTGGGTCGAGCTCCGGATGCAAGAAAACCTGCAAACGATTGGCCGCATGGGAATAAAATTTTGTCAGGAGATAAAACAGCGCTGCCGTGCCCAGCCCAATCAGTCCGATATGTGATATCCGGGCGCCAGCCAAAAAGAAAATTATCAACGAACTGAAACCGATAACGCCGAGCGTGCCGATATCCGGTTCTTTTAAAATCAAGAAGGCCACCAACCCGACCATTAATAAAAACGGCACCAGCCCTTGCGAAAAATCTTTAACTACCTTGCCCTTGCTGGACATCCAAGCGGCCAAATATAAAATAAAACTTAATTTTAAAAATTCAGACGGCTGCAGCATTATCGGTCCGACGGATATCCACCGGTTGGCGCCGCCGTGACCCGAGCCAATGCCCGGAACAAATACCAAAATCAGTCCGATAATTGTCGCAACAAGCACCGGCAACGCCAAGGGTTTAAAATAGCGATAGGGCAAAAAATACGCGATGAGCCCTAAAAAGAGGCCGGGCAGGAGGCCTTTGAGAAGCTGGCTTTTCAGGTAGTAATAACTTTCGCCGAATCGTTCCTGCGAAAGCCCGATGCTGGCGGAAGAAACCATGATCAAACCGAAAATGACCAAAATTCCGATAACAAACATCAATATGTAGTCCGGCTGCCTTTTCTCTTTCATCTTGTAGGATTTAAACGAAATTAAAAAATTCGGCTTTGGTGTTAATTTTGCCGACCCTGCGTCCGTTATCGTATATCTCGAAATATCCGGGCGAGACGGCTATCCCGTCCCCTTTCGCTATTTTTCCTATCAGGCCTTTTTTGAACAGATTATTAACATCAATAACAGTATCATAACTTAACCGGCCGTTGTTTGTAATCTTGCCGTTAAACAACAGAAATTCAAAATCATTGATAAGCAAGACGGGTTTTTTAAGGAAATATTCCATCTGTTTAAGATATTCGGGAAACGGCCGTTCCAACAGGTGTTTGAGGGCTCGGGCGTATTTTTTGCTGTGCCGGCAGGAAAAAGAGCAAGGAATATGGGGAATGAGATAGCTCAGGCGTGACGGATGAAAGGGCTGCTTCAGGAATTCATCGAATCTTTTTTTGGTTCTTGTCCCGATTTTCAGCCGGCTGCCGGTATGCAATAAAAAATTCAGTTGATGATCCATCCTGTCGATATCATTTGAAGCGCATTTTGATACGCGCGGAAATGATTCCTCGGTCTCTCTTTTTTGCGTCCGTATCCAGGAATTAACGCAGCAAGACGGATACCCCAGAAGTTCGCCGATTCTACCGGGGTTTTCAAGATTGGGCTTAAAAGAGCGCAATTCATTCAGAATAGCATCATCCTTGGCTATGAAGAAGATCTTATCGGCGGAATCGCTCGGAGTTTTCGGTTCGGCGGCTTTAAGGTTAAACTGAGCCAGTATTTCATTAAGCTCCCGCGACTTATCGGTTCCCATTGATATGCGCAAACTCGGTTTAAGATTATGGATAAGCGCGATAGCATCCTGGATGCAAACATTAAAGTTATCGTGCAGCCGTTGTATCAGTTCTTTGTCGCGTTCATTCATGTTCGGCTAATTTTTTTACTGCTTCGTCAAATTGCTTTCCTCTGTCAAATTCATGCTGGAAAAGACCGAAGCTGGCGCAGCCCGGAGCCAGTAAAACAACATCTTGCGGCTGGGCCAATTGGCTGGCCAGCGTCACGGCTTCGGCCATGCTGTTGACTCCGTTTATTTTTATGTCGGGGCCTATTTCTTTGGCCAGTTTCTGAGTGGCTGTGCCTTCTAATAAAATAACGGCTTTGGCATGATTGGATATTTCTTGGCCGAATTTGGTAAAATCTAAATTTTTATCCGCGCCGCCGGCGATTAGAACGATATGTTTTTGCTTGTCTTTTCGGGGATATTCTTTGGCGATGGTCTCCAGCGCCGCGATGGCGGCATCGGGAGCTGTGGCAGTAGTGTCGTTTATGTATTTGACATCGGCTATTTTATCAATAAATTGCAATCGGCCTTCAAGCCCCCGGAAGGTGCGCAGGGCTTCTTTGGTTTTTTCTCTGGGCACATTGTAAAGATCTGCAACCGAAACCGCGGCCAAGGCGTTGGCCAAGTTGTGCTTGCCGATTATCTTCACATCCTTGGCGGGGGCGATCAATTCCTGGGCGGCACCGTAGTAGATCGTCTTCTTTTTTATGTACGCGCCGGTGCGAGCTTTTTGGTTAAGGAACGGCAACTCGGCGTGCAAAAGCTTGTCTCCGTCTGTGGAATAAAAGTAAATGCGCGATGTGGCCTGCTTGGAAAGTTCGCGGGAGATTTCGTCGCCGTAATTCAGGAACAAATAATCTTTTTCTTTTTGAAACTTGAAAATAAGTTTTTTGTCTTCAATGTAGTCCTGGAAACTGGCGTAGCGGTTCAGGTGATCTTGCATAAGATTGGTGACAACCGCTACATATGGGCTTTTTTTGTGGTTTTTAGCATCGGCCAGCTGCCACGAAGAAAGTTCCAGAACAACGATAGTGTCTTTGGTTATCTCGGGCAGTTTTTCCAATACCGATCGGCGAATATTGCCGGCTAAAATCACCTGCGGGTAGTGTTGCTCCAAAATATGGGCCAGAAGCGCTGCGGTGGTGGATTTGCCTTTGGTGCCGGTGACGGCGATTATCGGCGCCGGGCAAAGTTCCAGAAATATGCCGATATCGCTTTCAATGGGAATTTCTTTTTCTCTGGCCGCAGCCAGATATTTTGAATCATCCGGCACCCCCGGATTTTTTATCACCAGGTCGGTATTTGTAAAATCCTCCAACCGGTGCTCGCCCAAAACATATTCGATGTTGTTTATGCCCGAAAGCGCCTCCAAAGAGCCGGTTAGATCTTCTTTTTTGCGCAAATCGGTCGCCAATATCTTGGCGCCCTGTTCCGCCAAAAATTTAATGACCCCGACTCCCCCGCCGTGGAGCCCGATGCCCATGACGGTTATTTTTTTGTCTTTAAAATCTTTTAATTCCATACTAGATCATCCTGGGGAGCGTAACGACGAAGGATCTTGAAATTTGTCAAAGATTCTTCGCTTCGCTCAGAATGACAGCTTAGGGTTTACAAGTAAAATCTATCCAAAAACGCGATTATCAGCCCAACGGACGCGGTCATAAAAGAAATTATCCAAAAGCGCATGGTTATCTGCGATTCCGGCCAGCCCTTGGCTTCCAGATGGTGGTGGATGGGCGCGGAAATGAAGACCTTTTTGCCGTTGCGCAATTTTTTGGAAACCAGCTGGATGATGACAGAAGCGGATTCGGCCACCAGGACCAAGCCGATTATGGGCAAAAGTAAAAATTGGTTGGTTATCATGGCAATGATGCCAAGCGTGATGCCAAGGGACATTGCACCTGTATCTCCCATAAAAAATTTGGCCGGGTTTATGTTGAACCATAAAAACGCCAGCAACGCTCCGATGATCACTCCGCAAAAAGCCGCCAGATCGAAATGTCCTTGTGCATAAGCGATGACGCCATAGGCGCCAAAAGCCGTCATCAGTGTGCCGCCGGCCAGTCCATCCAGTCCGTCTGTCTCATTAACCGAAAAAGATGTAGCCACGAGTATAAAAATGAAAACCGGAACATACCAAAGACCGATATCGAAATTACCGATGAAAGGAATATGAACAGTGCTCCAGCTTAGTTTGTAATAAAACCACCAGGCGCCAAAGCTGGCAATAGCGGTATAAATTAATAAGCGATGACGCATTTTCAATCCTCCGCCGTTGGGGCCGATCCGAAAAATTCCCAGCAAATCGTCAGCTAATCCAACAATGGCCGAAGCAACCAGCGCGCCCAGCGGCAAAAGCGTTTGAGAGCGGTTTAAAAAATTTAATTTCCCGATAATGCCATCAACTCCAATCTTGGTTAATGCCCAAAAAAGTAAAGCCAGAAACAAGACAGTGACCCAGATCAAAAGCCCGCCCATGGTCGGCGTGCCTTCTTTTTTCTGGTGAAATTTATTGAATACCGGCGCGCCTTCCGCGCGGATTTGTTTGCCCAGGCGCCACTTTGTCAAAAAATGGACCCAGAGCGGAGTTAGCGCGAAAGCGACGACGAACGATAGGGCCGCCAGGCCCAGAATTCTTGAGATTTGGAATAGATCAGACATATGATAAAAAATGTCAAAATCCCAATTTCTAATAACAAATCCAGTCCCCGCGAAGCGGGGACTTTATTAGAAATTAGTCATTTGTTATTAGGATTTTACCACAAGAACGCCTCTTTTGTCCATTTCACCAGTGCCTCGCTTTCGGCCATTCTGTCCTGGCTATCCATAATGACCGAGACCACCGTTCCCTCTTGATTTGGCGCCCGCCAGGTCAGAATCATGCAATTGCCCGCTTCTTCCGTGTAGCCGGTTTTGCCGGCGATAATTTCCGGCACAACTCCTAAAAGTTTATCGGTGCTGGTCAGATGGTGGCTGAATTTTCCGTCCGCCGACGCAAAGTCAATTTCTTTGGTTCTCATTATTTCCTGCAGGACCGGATATTTCAGGACTTCTTGCATAAGCCGGTTCAGGTCCCAGGCGCTGGAGCGGTTGCCGGGGTCCAGGCCTGACGGGTCTGTGAAATCAGTGTCGGCCAATCTCATTGACTCGGCTTTTCGGTTCATCAGATTGATGAATAATCCAATATCCGGATTTGCGACTCGACTTTGCTCGCCGCCTCGGGTATCGGTCGAGTCCGCAGAACGGTCTATATTATTTGTGTCAATGTTGTTGTTTGGGGCTAATTTTTGGCTCACTCCCTCGGCCAGCGCCACGGCCGCGTCGTTGCTTGATTCAACCAAAAGAGCGAAAAGCAGGTTCTTAACGGTTAGTTCTTCTCCAACGATCAGTCCTCCCAATTCTCCGGGCGTGGCCACGGCGTTTTTGCTAACCTTAAAGGCGTCATCCAACTTGGAGTTTTCCATTGTAACCAGGGAGGTCATCAGTTTGGTCAAGCTGGCGATGGGACGGGATTCGTGCAAGCCGTCCTTTTGCCAGAGTATTCTCTGGCGAGATATCTCAAAAACCAATCCTATCTTGGCGGAAATTTGGGGATCGGGCGAATTCCAATTGCGGATGGGGTAAGCCGGCACAAGCTGGCTGGCCAGAAACATCGATTCGGAGATGGGTAATTTATAATTATCAATGCTCGAATCAAAAGAAACCGCTTCTTTGGGAGGAGCGTCTTGGATCGGCGCGCGGTTCGGCGTAAAAAACGCCACCGAGGGGTTCAGGAGTATCAAAAGCGAGGTTAGAATTTGGAGCATAGCATAATTAATTGTAATTCCCGCCCGCCTATACTCGGCGAGGATGGCGAAAGCAGGAATCCAGATCCTGGATCCCGCATCCCTCCTTCGCGTAAAGCTACGGATGGGCAGGGCAAGTGCGGGATGACATCGCGCAAGCGCGATGTCATTTTTTAGCCATAGAAAAACCGCCTTTTATCGTGTCCGAATTAATTTTAATCAAACTGGCCGGAGAAAGTTTTATTGACAGTTCGTATTCCCCGCCGTTGACGATTATTTTTGAGGGCTTGGCCATCGCGTTATCCATAAAAAACGGGAGTTTATATAACGCGCCAAAAGGCGGCGTGGCACCCATTTTTACGCCCTTGAAATTGTTCTTCATCCATTGCTCTTTGGCAAAGTCAATCTTTTTGTAGTTTTTTTCCTTTGCCTTGGCGCGCAATTTATTGAAAGTGGACAGCACTTTTTTCTTGTCCAGGTTTTTATTTGATGGGATGAGTCCCAGCGCGTAGTCCTTGCCGTCCAGCGACACAACTACGGTCTTGCCCACTTCCTGTGTCTTGGCGTGGAGCGTTGAGGCCTTGTCAAAAGCCGTATAAACGGTTTTGTGTTCAATGACTTCATATTTGATTTTATTGGCGTCCAGGAATTTTTGGATGGTTTTGGATAGCATAAAAACTCGGGTGTCATTCCGAGTGGAACGAGGAATCTCCCGCGAATGCGGGTTTCTGGCATGCGCCAGAGATCCTTCGCTTCGCTCAGGATGACATCAAGATTGTTATTTTTGTATTTTGCTCTCAATGATCTCCACCCGGCTTTTTATCTCGCGAAGCATGCCGGTTATCTCTCTTAAATCCAGCGCGTCGACTTTTTGTTTGAGGCCTTCCAAATTTGACCTTTTCATCTCTTCTATCATAGAGATGATTTTGCTGAATTGGTCTTTGATGTCGCTGTCCATAGTTTTAAATTAATGATTATTTGATAACCGATTACTGCTAAAATTATAACAAATTTTCAATTCTATGCCAAATCTTCCCTTGATTTTAAACGACCTTTTTGTTATTATATTATTGTGTTTATAGGGGGGCGTGTAGCTCAGCTGGTTATCCCGTAAAAATTCCCTTGGAATTGACGGGGCAGGGAGCGCTACCCCGCACAAAAAATATTAAGGGCGATTAGCTCAGCTGGTTAGAGCGCGTCACTGATAATGACGAGGTCCGAGGTTCGAATCCTCGATCGCCCACAAAAGCGCGCCGCGCCCCGCAGAATGCGAAGCATTTGTGCGGGGTCACTGATAATGACGAGGTCCCAAGTTCGAATCTTGGCACGCCCACAAAGCTTTATTGTTCCTTAATAAAATACCTAACGGAGGTGAGGTATGGAAAAAATAAAAAAGATCCTGTCTGCCATAAGAAAATTCTTTTGTACAAAAGAAAGCGAACGCCCCGGTTATGTCTCCGTTGAAGAGATCGCCAGAATAATGAATTCACCGTTGACCAAAGAACAGGAAGAAAGCTTTCCCCGTGAATTTGCAAAAACCGTTGCCGAGCTGCTTGAGGGCGGAGAGCGCCCATTTCCCCGTGAATTTGGAGAGAAAGTGGCAAAAATCATCGAAGGCAAACTGGGTTAAAAAAGCCGGCAATTCCAATCTATTCGGACAAGAAAGGGGGGCTCTATGAAAAATCTTAGCGGCTTCAATGTCAAGGTCATTTCGTGGAAAGGCAATGTTCCCAGGATCGACAGAGTTCCTTTTGATGTAAAAGACGAGAACGAGGGCAGAAAAGGAATTGTGTCGATGGCAAGAACCGAAGCGGACACCAGCGGGATGGAAACCTGCATTGTCCTCTATCAGGGAGACCGCTTCATCGACTCCACCAGAGCGGTTCCGGCTTCCGCCCAATAAAATAACCGCCTCCCCACAAGGCCCGCCATAGGGCCTTTTTTATTGTTTTTTACCTAAATTACTGCTATTATTTTTATGAAAGAGGGCCGATAGCTCAGTTGGTAGAGCACCTCGTTTGCAACGAGGGGGTCTGGAGTTCGAATCTCCATCGGTCCACCCTTCGACTACGCTCAGGGTAAACTATTTATTGAGAAACAAAAATAACCCCTTTCGGGGTTATTTTTTCTAATTCCATTTAATACCGGATCCCAAATCATTGCCGTGCAATGTTTGGGATAAAATTTTTGCAGAAAATTTTAGTTGCTTTTAGTTGTCTCGAATGGGTTTTTAAGGGTTGTGCCATTATTAACCGGCGAATTTAAGGTCTACGCCGAGACCCATTCTGTGAACAGAATGCCCGTAAACAGAATAATCGACACTTTCCTAGATGGTCATTTACATAAAGTAAATAAAAAAATCTAGAAAGGAGGTGATCCATCCACAGCTTCCGCTACGGATGCCTTGTTACGACTTCTTCCCTGTTACCGATCCTACCTTGGAACCAAATAAATGGCGCTTCCGGTATTACCGGCTTCCT